>JBFWZE010000048.1:0-11659 GCA_050185685.1 Dehalococcoidia bacterium | reverse complement strand
TCGGCGGAGCAGACGGCGCTGATCACGGCGACGCCGCTGGCGCCGGCCTGCATGACCTGCGCGGCGTTCGAGGCGTTGATGCCGCCGATGCCGATGACGGGGAGCTGTACGGCGTTGCGGACCTCGGCGACGCGGTCGAGCGATGCCGGGCGGGTGCCGGTCTTCGAGGCGGTGCCGAAGATATCGCCGACGGCGATGTACGCGGCGCCGCTGGCCGCTGCGAGGCTGGCTTCCTCGGCGTTGTTGGTTGAGACGCCGACGATGTAGTGGTGGGGGACGATCTGGATGACTTCGGCGAGGGGCAGGTCCTTCTGCCCGACGTGGACGCCGATGCCACCGTGCGCGGGCTCGTCATCACCGGCGACGACGAGGGCGAGGTCGGCGTGGTCGTTGATGATCAGCGCGGCGTCGTGCTCGATGCAGAGGCTGTAGATGGCGCGGAGCTCACGGAGCTGCTCGCCCTTATCGCGCTGCTTGTCACGCCACTGCAGCATCGAGGCGCCGCCCTGGAGCGCAGCGTAGGCGATGTCGACCGGGTCACGGCCTTTGCAGGCTGCCGGGTCGATAAGAACGTAGAGGCCACCGATCTTCACGTTGTGCTCCTAAGCGCTGTCTTTGCTAGAATCCGCGCTGAGAACGATTAGACACGCTCGGGAGCTGCTATGCCACTGCTAGACGTCTGGGAAGTCCTCGAAAATCCGGCCTGGATTTTCTTTGCGCTGACGGTGAGCGTTGGCCTGCTGGGGTTCGCCCTGCTGATGCTCTACCCAATCGGCCGAGATTAGCTCCGAGCCGTCTGCCGCACCCGCCAGCGGACCGGTACTCTCTGTCCGCGTGGCCGACAATCTCGACCCTTCCGGCTTTTATTCCCTCATAACGTCGCGCCGCTCAATCCGGCGCTATCAGCCCGCACCGCTCGACCGCGAGGTCATCGACCGGCTGCTCAACGCTGCTGCCTGGGCGCCCTCTGCCCATAACCGCCAGCCGTGGCGCTTCGCCGTCGTCACCGGGCCCGAAGCGAAGGAGCAGCTTGCCTCGCAGATGGGCGCCAGGCTGCGGGCCGACCGAACCCGCGACGGCGATCCTGACGATGCGATCGAGTCAGACGTTCGCCGCTCCTACACGAGAATTACCAGCGCGCCCTGCGTAATCGTCGTCTGCCTGACGATGGATGATATGGACGTCTACCCGGACGAACGGCGCGCCGCCGCGGAGCAGCTGATGGCGGTGCAGGGGGTGGCGCTGGCGATCCAGAATCTCCTCCTCGCTGCTGCAGTCGAAGGGCTGGGCGCGTGCTGGATGTGCGCACCGCTGTTCTGCCAGGAGACCGTCGCGGAGTCGCTGGGTCTGCCGGCG
Source organism: Dehalococcoidia bacterium (assembly GCA_050185685.1). Lineage (GTDB taxonomy): Bacteria > Chloroflexota > Dehalococcoidia > DSTF01 > WHTK01 > WHTK01. Next base: position 10,303 of record JBFWZE010000048.1, on the reverse strand, counting down.
TCCTGGCAGGCGCAGGGCTTGATCACGTTGGGATATGCTGCATCCCGCGGCAAGGAACCGGTTCGCAGGCCGATCGATGGCCTCGTAGTGTGGAAGACGGAATGAAGGTAGTCGCAATCTCGGGTGGCGTGGGTGGAGCGAAGCTCGCGCGCGGGCTTTCGCTGATCGGTGAGGACGTCGATCTTTCGGTCGTCGTGAACACCGGCGATGACTTCGAGCACCTGGGCCTGCTGATCTCGCCTGACATCGACACGGTGACCTATGCGCTGGCGGGCATCGCGAACACAGAGATGGGCTGGGGCCGCGCGAACGAGACGTACAACGTGTTCGGGGAGCTCGGCACGTACGAGGCGCCGACCTGGTTCCGGCTCGGAGACAAGGACCTCGCCCTGCACCTCGATCGCACCGGCCGCCTGCGCCGTGGGGAGCGTCTGACCGAGGTGACGGCGCACATCTGTGAGCGCCTCGGCATCAAGGCGGCGGTGCTTCCGATGACCGACGCGCCGGTGCCGACGCGGGTGCAGACCGAGGACGGTGAGCTCGATTTTCAGGACTACTTCGTCCGCCAGCGCTGCGAGCCGGTTGTGAAGGGCTTTCACTTCTTCGGCATCGAAGACGCGAACATGTCACGGGAGGTCCGGCGGGCCCTGAGTGAAGCAGAGGCGATCGTGTTCGGCCCCTCTAACCCGTTCGTGAGCGTGGAGCCGATCCTCAGCCTGCGCGGCATGAAGGACGCAATCTCGTCGAAGCCCGCGGTGGCGATTTCACCGATCGTTGCCGGTGCCGCGATCAAGGGTCCGGCGGCGAAGATGCTGCACGAGCTGGGCCTCGACGCTTCGGCGCTGGCGGTGGCGCGCAAGTACGCGGGCCTGATGCGGGGCTTCGTTATCGACAACCAGGATGCAGGCCTGGCGCCAGCGATCGAGTCGACCGGCCTGCGCGTCCTGATCACCGACACGATCATGACCACGGACGAGGATCGCCGCCGTCTTGCCCAGGAGACGCTCGAATTCGCCCTGAGCCTCAGCCCGGTCGCTCCGTAAGGCGTTCGACGGGAGTGCTGCTCTGATTGCTGCCGCAGGTGAAGGTGGAGTCCACCTGCGGCAAGCTGACAGCGGCGTCGTTCAGACCTGCAGGTTGCGCCACTTCTCGGGGCCGGCAACCTCCAGCTCATCGAGGTCCCCGGGGTAGTCCACGTCGAAGGCGAGGCCGGGCCGGGCGACCACTGCCGGTTTGAAGCCGGCAAGACGGGCCAGCTCGAGGTGGGCGCTGTAGCTGCCTTGCCCGAATGCGTAGGGAAACGCACCCGGAGGGGTCATCAGCGCATTCGTGCCGACCAGGTGGCGGTCGTGGGCGATGACGACGTCGGACGTTTCACCCGCTGCCACCAGGGCCTCGACGTCGCCCTTCGTGAGCATGGGCAAGTCCGAGTGGAGGACGAGGACGCGGGTCGCGCCGCCATCGACTGCCTGCTCAGCCGCGTGGGTCAGCGCCGGGTTCAGGCCATTGCCCTGCTCGGCGAGCGCTACGGCGCCGAGGTCGCGCGCGACCTGCAGTGCCTCGCGGTCGCGGCTCACGACGGCGACGCGGTCCAGGGATTTCACCTCCATCAGCACGCTGACGGTGCGCTCGAGGAGGCGGCGGGCAACTGCCTGCCGCTCCTCCGGGCTGACGATTGGGCCGAGACGGCTCTTCGCCTCGCTGAAGGGCTTCGCCGGGACGATCGCCCAGGTGACGCGGCCGGGCGGCCCTGATGCGGTCCTCGATGGGTTCACGGCCAGACCACCTTTCCGCCCTTGAGCATTGCCGAGGGGATGTTCGCGGTGAACACCGTCTTCACATCGACCGCCTTCGAGATCGCGTTGTGCTGGAGGAGTACGTCGGCGAGCTTCTGCCACTGCTCCTGCGTCTGGGCGCCGAAGCCGGCCGCGTTCTTCGCGCGCGACAGCTCCGTCTCCATCATGAACTGCTGCTGCTCCCGAACCTCCTGGGGCGCAAACTTCATCACGATGTCGACGGCCTCGGTGCGATTGGCGTCGGCATACTCGATGCCACGGAGGGCCGCCTTCGTGAAGCGCTCCAGCCCCGGCGGGTTGTTCTTCACCTGGTCCGGGTTCGTGATGTAGGTGAGGCCAAGGAAGGGCAGTCCTGACTCGCTGGGGTCGAACAGCTTCGTCTTGTAGCCGATGCGGTCGAGCTGCCCGGGCTCGTTCGAGATGAAGCAGGCGAGGATATCGACCTGTCCCTCGCTGAGCACGCGCGGGTCGAAGCTGACGCGCACCTGGTCGACCTTGTCGGGGTCGATGCCCTGGGAGCGGGCGAGGGCGAGGAACTCGACCGGGACGGAGCCTTTGTAGCCGAACTTCTTGCCGGGCCAGTCCTTGATCGAGTTGATCCCGGAGTTGGCGCCGACGATGAAGCCCTGCTCGCTCCGCTGACCGACGAGGGCGAGGGAGATCAACGGCAGTCCTTCGGCGTTGCGCTGCAGCACCTGGGCGGCGTTGGCAGTCGCGACCTGAACGGTGTTGTTGAGCAGCAGCTGGAGATGCTCGCCACTCTGGGCGTGGCGGATCTCGACCTCGAGGTTCTGCTCCTTGAAGAAGCCCTTCTCCTGGGCGACGTAGACGCCGACGAAGGGCAGGTTCGCCTGCGGCTTGAAGCCTGCCATGAAGGTCAGCTTCTGGGGCGGTGATTGCGTCGTGCCGGTGGCCGAGGCCTCGGTGGCCTCGTTGCCGGCGTCGTCACCGCAGGCAGCGGCGAAGAGAGCAACGGGCAGCAAGCTCGCAGCCGCGACGAACCTGCGCCGCGAAATGCGAAATGTGGATGGTCCTGCTTGAGAAGCGTGCTGAGGACCGGTTAGATGCATGATTTCCTCTCATCTAGCCGGACCCTGCGTGTGTTCTAGCTCTATCAACCGCTAGACGGTATAGACTCTCTCGCCTGGTCCCTTGAGTACGATTGCGTGTGACCCGTCTGGTCGCCAGAACGGGCCGATCAGGTTGTCTGTTGTTCCGCTGTCGAGTTCTTCGATGTCTCCTTTCGCCGTGATTCGGGTCGCGAGGCCGCCTTCGCCGACCAGCAGTGCGGCGTCCGAGCCGGGCTGCCAGCCGCCGCCGAGGACGACCTTCTTCGAAACCCATGCCGTCGCCTGCCAGGTCGAGCCGTCGTAGCGCAGGGCCTTGTTGACCATGCTGCCGTCCGGCCGCCAGGCGTAGCCGCAGACCAGGGCCTCGCCGTCGCGCCGCCAGTCGATGCTGACAAAGTCGTCCTCATCGTCGCTGCCGAGGAGTGCCTGCAAGAAGCGTCCATCGCAGCGGTAGAGCGCGTGCGGCCTCGGGTAGCCGGCCCAGCGGCTCGCGTAGGCACCGACGAGCGCATAGGCGCCGTCCGGCCGGAACGCGATCGACCGCAGGGTGTGGGCGCGGTCGGCCGGGAGCGGCGTCAACGAGTCCGTGCGGAGCTCGTAGCGCAGCACCGTGCCGGCGTTGCCGACGACGAGGGCGTAGTCGCCGCCCGGGTGCCAGGCGACGCGCCGCAGGTTTTCGGTCGTGGCCGCATCCAGCTCATCGACGGCTTCGCCCCGGAGTCGAAGCACTGCGCCGCGGTTTCCCACCATCAGGGCCGTCGTGCCATCAGGCGACCAGGCTGCACCGCGAAGGTTCTGCCGGGTCGTGGTGGTGAGGATTTGCGTGCGCGTGCCGTCGTAGAGAAGGGCGGAGCCGCCGTTGCCGGCAAGCAGCGCTGCCGAGCCGTCCGGGCGCCAGGCAGCCCAGCGCAGGGCGCGCTGAGCGGTCCAGTCCAGGGGCCGGAAGTGCTGTCCGTCGGTGGCGTAGGCGGTAGTCACGCTGGAGATTTTACGGTTTCTGTCCCGGGGGCGCTTGTATGACGTTTTCTTCTTGTATCGAAAGTTTTACGCTGCGCATCGAGGCAGGCCCATTTAACACTTCGTATCCGCGTTCTGCTCCATAATGTGGCGTCGCGCGGCTGCAAGGTCTGCATCCAGTTTGAGGAGGCTCCAGTGATAGCAAGATTTGGGCCCCGGAGCCTTACGGTAGCGATTGCTGCCGTGATGGCCGTCCTGATGCTCGTCCCGGGCTCCCGGTTGGGCCCTTCAGTGGTGAGCGCCGATGTCTCGGGCATCTCTGCCGGCGCAAGCACCGTCACCGACAACCAGCAGGTGTCGATTACTGTGACCGCCCAGGATGACGATGGCGCGCTGCAGATCAGCACCAACGACTCCGACGACCTGCTGACCGTGAACAGCTGCTCCGGTGCCGGCAGTTGCGGCGCCGGGACGATTACCGGTAACGGCACGAGCTCGGTCAGCATCAACACGGACGCTGCCAGTATCGACGGCAACGTTATCGCCGACTCCTTCACGGTGAACCTGACGCTGCGCGCTGACTGCGACAACGTCACCGAGACGATCACGGTGACGGCCTCGCAGCCGGGCGGCGCCTCGCGGTCGACGTCGATCACCTGCAACCCGGTGAGCACCGCGCTGCGGCTGTCGATCAACAAGCAGGCGAACTTCACCAACGCGTCGTTCCCGTTCGTGTACAGCGTGAACGGCGGCACTTGCGTCGCCACAAAGGGCGGCTCGACGGTCGGCAGCGGTTCGTCTGACGACTTCTCCCTCTCCGACAACCAGACCGCCGTCCTCGACTGCACGGCCGGCTCGGTCGTCACCGTGCAGGAGCAGGTCGACTCCACGGTCGTCGACGTGAGCTGCTCCGATGCTGCCGGTGTGACCGTGGGCTCCCGCTCGGTCCGAGTCAACGCCAGCCAGAGCGACGGTAACGTCAGCTGCACCTTCCACAACAACGTGGTCTCCACGGTTCCAGCTTCGATTCAGCTTTCGGCCGCGCAGCTCACGCCGAACTGCGGCACCTCGACCACCCTCAGCGCCTACGTGATCGGCGCGAACGGTGCGGTCGTGCCGAACGGTACGGTCGTGACGTTCTCGGCCACGCCGGGCACTCTGAACGCAACGTCGGCTACCACGTTCAACGGCGTCGCCACGGTGACGTACACGGCGCCAGCCAACTTCGCCAACATGGTGACGATCATCGCGAGCTCGGGCTCGGCCACCGCTTCCGGTCAGATCCGCGTCGTCTGCGTCGGCGCCGTTGCCCCGGTTGCGCCGACCCAGGCACCGTCCGCGCCCGCCCCGACCGCGACGCCTCGCCCGGCCACGCCGCCGCTGGTGGTCGCACCGCCGAGCGCCGGTGATGGCGGTCTGCTGGACGGCAACAGCTTCAGTTGGGCGCTCTTCGCGGGCATCCTCTTCGTTGCTGCCGCGGCAATGGGCATCGGCTTCATCACGCAGCGCGAGAAGTCTGAGTAGACGCTCCATTAGCGAGTAAGAACAGGGGCGGTCCTTCGAGAGAGGACCGCCCTTTTGTTTGGTCCGGCAGTAGAGCGCGCTGAAGCGTGATCTCGTAATAAGGCCGAGGCTAGAAAGCCCCGACTACGGTATTGCCAGACGAACCATATGGGCGAAGAACCTTCGTAGGGACAGCGGCTTCAGCCCTGTCTCATGCGACCTCAGGTTCTCGTCTCAGGCATCGGAATCGCCCGCCGACCTTGACCGCAGGACGCGATGCCTCGGCCAGCCGGGACAGGGCCGAAGCCGCTGTCCCTACGACCACCTCGAGCAGACAGATGCTGAGCTTGGTTGGGCTGATTCGCAGGTCTAAAGACCCCCAGCTACGTCCCTGGTTGCTACCGGACGTCGAGGGTGCTTTCGTGCCAGAAGAGGACGCGGCGTTCGATAGCGCTGGTGAGGACGAAGAGGCCGACGCCGATGATCGCGAGCGTGATGACGCCGGCAAAGGCGGTCTTCATGTCGAGGTTGTTGTTCGCGACGTAGATGACGGCGCCGAGGCCCTGGTCGCCGCTGAACCACTCGGCGACCACCGCCCCGATCACGCTGAGGGGGATTGCGACCCGGAACGCAGCGAAGAGGTAGGGCAGCGAGGACGGCAACCGCAGGCGCAGGAAGACCTCGCTGCGGCCGGCGTGGAGGGATTCGAACAGGGCGAGCGCATTGGGGTTGACGGAGCGGAAGCCCACGAGCGCGTTGACCATCACGGGGAAGAAGACGATCAGGGCGGCGATGAAGACCTTCGGCATGAGGCCGAAGCCGAACCAGATCGTCAGGAGCGGCGCGATCGCGACAATCGGCGTCACCTTCACGAGAATCGCCAGCGGGAAGATCGCGCGCTCCAGCCAGCGTGACTGCGCCATGATCGTCGCGAGGACGAGGGCAACGACGCTGCCGGCGGCAAAGCCGAGCAACGCGCCCTTCAGCGTCGCGAGGCCGCCGTCGATGAAGAGGCGCGGGTCGTCGTAGAGACGCTGCGCCACCGAGGTCGGCGACGGCACGAGGTAGGGCTTCACGTTTTCGATCTCGATCCAGGCCTCCCACGCGCCGATCGCCAGTGCGAGGCCGATGACGGCGGGAATCACCGTGAACGTAGCGTCCCGCAGCCAGGTGCCGCGCTTCGTGCGGCTGACGGGAGCCTCGTTGACGGCAGCGGGGCGTTCGAGCGCCGGTGTGCTCATACGAGGCTCCGTTCACGCAGCATCGAACGCAGCCGCCGGGCCTGTTCGACGAAGACCGGTTCGAACTCCAGCTCTTCGTCGCGCGGCCGCGGCAGGTCGACGTCGAGGACGCCGGCGATGCGGCCGGGCTGGGGCGTCATCACCACGACGCGGTCGGAGAGCAGCAGGGCCTCGGAGATACTGTGGGTGACGAAGAGGACCGTGCAGGAGGTGTCGGAAGCGCGCCAGACGCGGAGCAGCTCGAAGCGCATCGCGGCACGGGTGATCTCATCCAGGGCACCGAAGGGCTCGTCCATGAGCAGCAGCGAGGGGCTGGTGACGAGGGAGCGGGCGATGGCGACGCGCTGCTGCATGCCGCCCGAGAGCTGATGAGGGTAGTAGCCGTGAAAGCCGTTGAGCCCCACGAGGTCGACGAGGCGTTCCGGGTCGAGGCCGCGGGGCCGCTTGTTGACCTGAAGCGGCAGCTTCACGTTCTCGATGACGGTGCGCCAGGGAAGCAGCGACGGGTCCTGGAAGACGAAGCCGATGCTCTTGTCTCGCTGGGCGTCTCGCGGCGGCTTGCCATCGATCAGCAATCGGCCTCGGGTCGGTTGCTGGAGGCCGCCGATCAGCCGGAGCAGCGTGGACTTGCCGCAGCCGCTGGGCCCGATGATCGAGACGAACTCGCCGCGGCGGATGTCGAGGTCGATGCCCTGCAAAGCAGCGAGCGGCGTCGCGGCGGTCTCGTAGACCACCTCGACGCTTTCGACCTGAATGTGAGAATCGTTGCTCAGCATCGCCCCGCCGCTTATCGTTGGCTGGTCTATTCTAGGGCAGGGGCGACATTCGAGCTGGACCGAAGCCTGGGGCCTCGGCCAACGCCAGACCCCTGAAGCCGGCGGGCGAGCCGCCGCGGCCGGCAACTGCCGGCTTCATCCAGGAGAACCTTCGTGGCGCAAACCATCGGCTTCATCGGCGGGACCGGACCTGAGGGCAAGGGTCTCGCCGCCCGTTTCGCACTCGCGGGGATGGAGGTCATCCTCGGCTCGCGCTCGACCGAACGCGGCCAGGAGGCGGCTAACGACGTCCTCAGCGTCAGCGGCGGTACCGTCCGCGGCGCCACCAACGAAGAGACCGCCCGCAGCTCCGACATCATCGTCCTGACTGTGCCGTACAGCGGCCTCGCCGACACCCTCGGCGGCCTCGTCGATGCGATTGGCGACAAGATCGTCGTTTCCGCGGTCGTGCCGCTGCAGTTCGCGAAGGGCCGGGTCACGATGCTTGGCGTCGAAGAGGGCTCGGCGTCGGAGCAGGCGCAGCGCATCCTGGCGAACGCGAAGGTCGTCGGCGCCTACCACAACCTGGCGGCCGGACACCTGATCGACGTCGAGCACGCGATGGAGGGCGACGTCCTGGTTTGCGGCGACGACGCCGATGCCGTGCGGCAGGTGATCTGGCTCTCTGAGCAGATCCGCGACCTCCGCGGCGTCAACTGCGGCCCGCTCTCCAGCAGCCACTACATCGAGGGCGTCACCGCTCTCCTGATCAACATCAACCGCAACTACAAGAAGGAATCCGGCGTCCAGATCGTCGGTATCTAGGAGGCGGCGGTGGCCGTAAGCATCACTGGTATCGACGGCATCCCTGAGATCGAGGCCGGCGACGACCTTGCGAAGTTCATTGCGGACGCGGTGAGCAACCAGGGCGAGACGCTGCAAGACCACGACGTCCTCGTCGTCACCCAGAAGGCGGTCTCGAAGTCTGAGGGCCGCTATGTCATCCTCGAGGACATCGAGCCCTCGGCGCTGGCGGTCGAGCTGGCGACGAACTGGGAGAAAGACCCCCGTCACGTCGAGGTCGTCCTCCGCGAGTCGAAGCGCATCGTCCGCATGGACCACGGCGTGATCATCACCGAGACGCGCCACGGCCTCGTCTGCGCAAACGCGGGCGTCGACGCCTCGAACGTGCCGGGTGAGCGCCTGATGCTGCTTCCCGTCGACCCCGATGCCTCGGCGCAGCGCATTCGCGAGGGGATCAAACGCGAGACGGGCGCCGACGTTGCCGTCATTGTGTCCGACACCTTCGGCCGTCCCTGGCGCACCGGCTACACCGAGGTCGCGATCGGCGTCGCGGGCATGATGCCGATCATCGATTACGTCGGCATGATCGACACCCACGGCCGCGAGCTCAAGGCGACCTGGATCTGCATCGCCGACGAGCTCGCATCAGCCGCCGAGCTCGTCACGGGCAAGATCAACCGCGTCCCGGTGGCGCTGATCCGCGGCTACCCGATCCCCCGCGGCGAGGGCTCGGCGAAGGAGATGGTGCGAATGGCCGAGACGGATATGTTCCGGTAGCACGCTGCTCGTTCGCCGTGCAGTCAGGCTGCATTCGCAGTTGTGACGGTTGCAGCGTATCCGTCGAATGGCGGAGGCCTGCATTGGCCCGATGGCCCTACGAACCGCATCGCCGGGAGCCGAAGATAGATGGAGCACCCGGATCGATGCTTTTCGCACCGTAACGGATTTGAAACGACACGTGTTGACTGGTCGCTCCTGCGGAATCGGGTATACTAATTCGGTTGGCGTGGCGGGCCAGCGGCATTTCTAGCTCTCGCTCCTGAGCGATTGAGCCGCCAGCTGAGAATGAGTCAAGCACTACAGACCAAGTACAACGCCGGAAGCTCTCCTGGCTACCGCATCCTTCGTGAGATCCTCATTGTTGGCATCGGTTACCTGGTGTATTCCCAGGTTCGAGGCCTCGCGGGCGATCGCGTTGTCGATGCCTTCTATAACGGCTACCGTGTCGTTCAGATCGAGCAGGACCTCGGCATCTTCGTCGAACGGACGCTGCAGGCGATCATCGTTCCGAAGCCGCTGCTCCTCGATATCTTCAACTTCGTCTACGTGTACGGGCTCTTTCCGCTCCTTTTGCCAACGGCGGTTTTCCTGTTCTGGAGAAAGCCGCGGGTCTACGTGCTGGTTCGCAATGCGTTCCTGCTGTCGGGCGCGATTGCGGCGGTCTTCTTCCTGCTCCTGCCAACTGCGCCGCCACGGCTGATGGGCTACGGCTTCATCGACACGCTGGGCGGGACGCTGACGCCGACCTACGACAGCATCCCGGGCGTAAACCACTTCGCCGCGGTGCCGTCGATGCACGTGGGCTGGAACTTCCTGATGGCGGTCTCGTTGTACATGGCGCTGAAGGGCAAGCGGTTCCGCGAGCTGGTACTGCTCTTCCCGGTGGTGATGTTCACTTCGACGCTGGTTACCGGCAACCACTACATCGTCGACGGCCTCCTCGGCGTGGTCGTTGCCGCGACGGCGCTCTACCTCGCGTACCGCATCCAGCGCTGGGACGACGCGAAGCGGGAGCGAAGAGCGTTGCAGGAGGCTGAGACGATCGAGGCAGACGCAGCCGCACCGACCTGACGCGAGACTGAAGAAGCAGCGTTGTCCTGAAGCCCCCGGCTGAACCGGGGCTTTGTGTTGTGTGGGTGCCAATCCTTCGATGCTGGTTCGATCCACGTAGCCGAGACGGGGACGTCTCGGCTGCGGTCACAGGCGTCGTCTCTAACCCAAGCCGGCCACCTCTCATGAGTGATTCGAGCCCGGGACGGCGCCGAGGCTGGAAAGCCCCGGCTACGGAGGCAGGTGCGGGAGCGTCGTCTGTGGGCCGGCGAGAGTTTGAGATGCCGTGGCGGACATGCCCGCCGGGACGGGGACGTCCCGGCTACGTCGGTGGGAGGTTGCGGTGA
>JBFWZE010000047.1:17238-20420 GCA_050185685.1 Dehalococcoidia bacterium | reverse complement strand
CGTTGTCTTGTCACCGGGCTGTGCCTGACAAAGAAACGAGGCTGCTCCATCGAGCAGCCTCGTCTAGCTGTTGTGGGTGAACCGGGCGCTTGCCCGCTGACTAGTAGCGGTAGTGGTTGGCCTTGTAGGGGCCTTCCTTGGGCAGACCGACGTAGTTCGCCTGGAAGTCGGTGAGCTCGGTCAGCTCGGCGCCCAGCTTGCTCAGCTGGAGGCGGGCGACCTTCTCATCGAGCTCCTTCGGCAGGATGTAGACGCCGGTCGGGTAGTCGCGGGTCTTCGTGAACAGCTCGATCTGGGCCAGCACCTGGTTGGCGAAGGAGGAGCTCATCACGAAGCTGGGGTGGCCCGTGGCGCAGCCCAGGTTTACGAGGCGGCCCTCTGCGAGCAGGATGATCCGCTTGCCGTCGGGGAAGATCACGTGGTCGACCTGGGGCTTGATGTTCTCCCAGTCGTACTGCTTCAGGCTGGCGACGTCGATTTCGTTGTCGAAGTGGCCGATGTTGCAGACGATTGCGTTGTTCTTCATCCGCTTCATGTGATCGTGGGTGATCACGTGGTAGTTGCCGGTGGCGGTGACGAAGATGTCGGCGTGCTCCGCCGCGTAGTCCATCGTCACGACGCGGTAGCCTTCCATCGCCGCCTGCAGAGCGCAGATCGGGTCGATCTCCGTCACCCAGACCTGGGCAAGGAGGCCGCGGAGGGCCTGGGCTGAACCCTTACCGACCTCACCGTAGCCGGCGACGACGGCGACCTTGCCCGCGATCATCACGTCGGTGGCGCGCTTGATGCCGTCGACGAGGGACTCACGGCAGCCGTAGACGTTGTCGAACTTCGACTTGGTCACGGAGTCGTTGACGTTGATCGCGGGGAAGAGCAGGCGCTCGTCCTTCGCCATCTGGTAGAGCCGGTGGACGCCGGTCGTGGTCTCTTCGGTGACGCCCTTGATGTCGGCGCCGGCCTTCGAGTACCACTTCGGGTCCTTGGCGAGGTGGTTCCGGATTGAGGCGAAGAGGTACTGCTCCTCGTCGCTCGTCGGGTTGTCGAGCACCGAAGGGTCCTGCTCTGCCTGCTGGCCGAGGTGGACGAGAAGGGTCGCGTCGCCGCCATCGTCGAGGATCATGTTCGGGCCCTTGCCGTCCGGGAACTCGAAGATGTTGTGGCAGTACTCCCAGTACTCGTCCATCGTCTCACCCTTGTAGGCGAAGACGGGCGTGCCACCGGCCGCGATTGCCGCCGCGGCGTGGTCCTGCGTCGAAAAGATGTTGCAGGACGCCCACCGCACGTCGGCGCCGAGCGCATTGAGCGTCTCGATCAGGACGGCGGTCTGGATCGTCATGTGCAGCGAGCCGGCGACTCGGGCGCCCTTGAGGGGCTGGCTGGCGGCGTACTCATCGCGAATCGCCATCAGTGCCGGCATCTCCGACTCTGCGATCGCGATCTCCTTGCGGCCGAAGCTCGCCTGGGTGAGGTCGGCGACCTTGAAATCGTCTCTGCGTGCCGTGGTCATAGTGAAGTTCTCCTCCGAACTTGTCTCTGGGGCACCAAAAGAAAAGGCGCCCGCACCTGGGTGGATGCGAGCGCCGTTAATTTTCAGCTGAGCCTGAACAAGCAGCCCGCAGGCGACTTATCCGCAACGCTCCTCAGCGATGCCAGTATACCAGCCGCTTTCGCGGCGCTACCTCCGTCTTTGGGAGGACATTGCCCTCGTTACGACGAGGTTGACTCCTTGGCGCGGACCAGCGCCTTGAGCTCGTCAGCCTTCTCAGTGTGCTCCCAGGGCAGGTCGACATCGGTGCGGCCGAAGTGGCCGTACGCGGCGGTCTGCTTGTAGATCGGGCGGCGCAGGTCGAGCGCCTTGATGATCGCGGCCGGGCGCAGGTCGAAGGTCTGCTGGATGGCGTGCTGGATCTCCTCGATCGGCACAGTCTCGGTGCCGAAGGTCTCGACCGTCACGCTGACCGGGGCGGCGACACCGATAGCGTAGGCAAGCTGCACCTCGCAGCGGGCGGCGAGCCCGGCAGCGACGACATTCTTTGCGACCCAGCGGGCGGCGTAGGCAGCAGAGCGGTCAACCTTCGTTGGGTCCTTGCCGCTGAAGGCGCCGCCACCGTGGCGGGCCATACCGCCGTAGGTGTCGACGATGATCTTGCGGCCGGTCAGACCGGAGTCGCCGTAAGGGCCGCCGATGACGAAGCGGCCGGTCGGGTTGATGAAGTAGTGGGTCTTCTCGTCCAGCAGGTGGGCGTCGATGACCGGCTCGATGACGTGCTTCTTGATCGCAGCCTCGATCTCCTCGTGGCTGACGTCCTCTGCGTGCTGGGTGGAGATGACTACCGTGTCCACGCGCACCGGGCGGCCGTAGTGGTACTCGATCGAGACCTGGCTCTTGCCGTCGGGGCGCAGCCAGGGCAGGGTGCCGTTCTTGCGGACCTGGCTCAGTCGCAGCGCCAGGCGGTGCGAGAGGGCGATCGGCATCGGCATGTACTCGGGCGTCTCGTCGCAGGCGAAGCCGACCATCATGCCCTGGTCACCGGCGCCGGTGTCCAGCTCGTCGGTCATCGAGCCTTCCTTGGCCTCGAGCGCCTTGTCGACGCCCATGGCGATGTCGGCGGACTGGCCGGCGAGGCGGACCTCAACCTTGGCGCTCTCGCCGCTGGTGCCGTAGCTGCGGTCCGTGTAGCCAATGTCGTTCAGGGTGCGGCGCACGAGGGCGTCGACCACGTCCGGCGGCGGCAGGGGGGTGACCTCACCGTAGACCCAGACCCAGTCGTCGTTCTCGTCCGACTTCACGCTGGACTCACAGGCAACGCGGGCGTTCGGGGTCTGTTCGAGGCACCAGTCCAGGACGGCGTCGGAGAGCTGGTCGCAGATCTTGTCCGGGTGTCCCTCTGTGACGCTTTCACTCGTCCACAGGTACTTCGGGCTGCGTTGGAACGTGGTAGACATCTACTACTCCTTATTTGTTCCGGCACCGGTGCTGGAACCTACACGTGCGCGGGGTTAAACCGCGGGAAGAGCCGTTACCATTCCCTTCCCGTGAAGCGGCCGGCTTTCGCGACATTCTCGCGTTGACCCGGCCTCTCGAACATCATTCCTTCAGACGAACCTTGGTGAAGATCGCTTGTGGCCGCGCCACATCCTGAGCGGGCTCCGTTGCCGTAGCCGTTGAGGCAGTATGCAAC
>JBFWZE010000047.1:0-17138 GCA_050185685.1 Dehalococcoidia bacterium | reverse complement strand
CGGTAGTTGCTGGTCTCGTCATAGCCGAGGCGGCGGGCGCGCTCGCGGGCGGCCTGCTCATCCGTGACCTGGCCGAGGAGGAGGCCATCGAGCAGTTCGTCGCGGAGCTCACGCGTGACCTCCGTCGTCAGCCGCTCGCGCATCAGGGCGAGGGCGTAGACGCTGGCGGCGTGCTGGGCGGCGAGCAGGTCTGCTTCGGCGAGAGCGATGCCTTCGCCCTCGAATTCGTCTGAATGCATCGAGGGCTCGAGGATTGCCAGGTAACCCAGCGTGTCGTCTCCGGCTACGACCGGCGCGAGGACGCAGCCGCGCTGGACGCCCCACGCCGGCAGTGGCGGCAGGCGCAGGGAGCGGCGCTCACCCGCCATCGTCTGGAGCACGCGGCCGACATACGCCTCGGTCGGGTTCCAACCGGGGTCGTCTGTCCTGGCGGTTTCACTGCCCGCGGCGCGTAGGTCGAGCGACACCGGCCGCAGCAGGGCGTCGAGCAGCAGGACAGGGCGCTGGATCAGTTCGGAGAGGGCGACGGTGATCGACGCTGCGTCGGCGCCCTGGAGCACAAGCGCGCCGAGGCGGTCGTAGATCGCCACCAGCATGCGCAGGTTGTCGTTCTCTCGTTGAAGGAGGTTCATCGAGGCTCGGAAGCCCGCAATTTCGGTGGGACCTGCCGCCTCGGCAACCGCACGGGCGGCGGGCCGGCGGGAGGTGCGAGCTGAAGGCGTCTTACCGGCCATCTCCATCAGCTCCTCGTTTCCGTCCGGAGCAGCGATATCAGCTCTTCTGCCTGGTTCACGGAGGACGACAGCACGACTCCCCTAACTCGGGAGTCGTTGCGCAGCTGCTGGATCAGCTCGCGGGCAATCTCCTGGCCGGCGGTAGCGGCGTTGTCACCGGCGGCGAGCATGCGCTCGAGGACCGTTGGCGGCAGGCTCATGCCGGGCACCTCGTGATGCAGGAACTCGGCGTGGCGGTAGTCACGCAGGGGCATGACGCCCATCAGCACCGGGAAGTTCTCCGGCAGGCCCACCGCGTCGAGCAGGCGGTCGAGGGCGGCGACATCGAACACGGGCGGCGTGATGAAGAAGTCGACGCCGGCATCGAGCTTGCGGCGGGCGTCGAGCACCTCGCGCTCGGCATCGGTCGCCGCCGGGTTAATCCGGGCGCCGATCGTGAAGGCAGTGGGCTGGGCGAGGGAGATGCCGTGGCGGTCCTTGCCCTCGTTGAGGCTCTTGAGCAGCTGGATCAGCTCGACGGAATCGACGTCCCAGAAGCCTCCCGTGTTCGGGTAGTCGCCGAGGAGGGGCGGCACGCCGGTGCGGCAGACCACGTTGCGGATGCCGAAGGCGTAGGCGCCGAGCAGGTCGGCCTGCAGCCCCATGACGCTCTTCTCCCAGGTCGCCACGGTGAGGATCGCCTCGAGACCCTCGACCCGCTGCTGGGCGAGGACGGCGATGCTGGTCGGGCTGAGCTGGGCGCGAGGGCTGTTCGGCGGCGAGATCAGGACGGCATCACAGCCGGCAGCGCGCAGCATTGAAGCGCTGCGCACTGCCTGGTCGGCCGCACCACCGGCGGGCGGCGCCATCTCCGCAATCGTTACGAAGCTGCCGGACGCGAGCTTCTCGAGCAGGGTGCTGCTGGCTTCCTGGGTGCTGAAGTCGATGGCAGTCTCGCCGCCGTTCGTCGTGAGCTTCGCTGCTTCGGGCTGGACCGGACGCAGGCCTTTCACTGCCGCCGCGACCGCTTCGACGTGGGCAGGCGTCGTGCCGCAGCAGCCGCCGATCAACGTCCCGCCGAGCTCTGCGTACCGTGCGGCGTAGCGGGCGAAGTAGGCCGGGTCGGCGGTGTACTGGAAGCGGCCGTCGACGAAGCTCGGGGAGCCCGCGTTCGGCTGTGCGGCGATCGGCAACGAGCTGTACTTTGCGAGCTCGCGCAGGATGTCGAGGAGCCCCTGGGGACCGAGGGTGCAGTTCGCGCCCATCGCGGCCAGGTCACGTCCTTCGAGGCTGCGGGCGACCTCGGCCGGGCTCTCACCGGCGAGCGTCTTGCCGTCGTCAAGGAAGGTCATCTGGGCGACGAGTGGCAGGGCGGCATCGACCTCGCGGGCGGCGGAGATCGCCTCCACGAGCTCGTCGAGGCTGCCAAAGGTCTCGAACAGGATCAGGTCGACGCCGCTCTCTGCCAGCGCCTCGATCTGCTCCCGGAAGGAGTCACGCAGCGCCGTCGGTGCGATGCGGCCGCGGCTGCTCGGCGGTGTCGCCGGGCCGACGGAGCCGGCTATCAGCACGGGCCGGCCAGCGGTGTTTACGGACGCCTTCGCGACCTGGACGGCGGCGCGGTTGAACTCGGCAACGCGGTCCTCGAGGCCGTAACGCAGGAGTCGGGTACGGCAGGCGCCGAAGGTGTTGGTCTCGATGATATCTGCGCCGGCGGCAATGTAGGCGCCGTGCACTGCGCCGACGAGGTCTGGGCGGGAAACGTTCAGCTCGGGCAGTGAGAGGTCCAGCGGGACGCCGGCGGCCTGCAGCATCGTGCCCATCGCGCCGTCGCAGACCAGGATGCGGCTCGCGAGCATTTCTCGCAGGTCGCTCTGACGCTGGCGGCGCGATGGTGAATTGCGGTTCATCTTAGCCTTTTGTTGATTTCTCCAGTGCTTACTGAAGAAATCGCCCCCCTGTCGCAAAGATGTTTCCCGGGAGTATAGCGACATTGTGGCGCAATACCAATCGATTACGCCTCACATTCAAAGCATACCAGCTAGAACAAGCCCTTGACGCGTCCCTGGGCGTCGACGTCGACATTGCCAGCCGAAGGCGATGAGGGGAGCCCAGGCATCGTCCTGATCTCGCCGAGGTAGGCGATCAGGAAGCCTGCGCCCGCCGCGGGCCGCACTTCGCGGACGTTGACGCGGAAGCCGGTCGGCCGGCCTCGCTTATTGGCGTCCGCCGAGAGCGAGAAGTTCGTCTTGGCAATACAGACCGGCAGGTGAGCCAGGCCCCACTCGGTGTACTGGGCGATCTGGCGGCGCGCCTCCGGCGTGAAGTCGACGCCGTCGGCGCCGTACATGCGCAGGGCAACGGCCTTCACCTTGTCCTGCACGGTGGCGTCGTCCGGGTACAGGTAGTCGAAGGTGTTCGGCAGCTCCGACGCGGCGATCACGGCGCGTGCGAGGGCTTCACCACCGGCGCCGCCCTTCTCCCAGACCTCGGAGACCTCACAGCCGTTCGCGCCGGCCGCGAGGCCCTTCTTGCGCACGAGCTCGATCTCGTTGTCGGTGTCCCAGGAGAAGCGGTTGATGCAGACCACCGCCGGCACGCCAAACTCCTTCGTCACGTTCTCGATGTGCTTCTCGACGTTGCCGAAGCCCTCTTCGATCGCCTCGAGGTTCTCGGTCTGGAGGCCCGGGTCGAGCGGCCGGCCGGCGACGACGCGGAACTTGCCCGAGTGCATCTTCACCGCGCGCAGGGTGACGACGATGACCGCGGCGCTGGGCTTCACGCCCATGTAGCGCACCTTGATGTCGCTGAGCTTTTCGAAGCCGAGGTCGGAGCCGAAGCCCGATTCGGTGACGACGAAGTCGGCGAGCTTGAGGCCGATCTGGTCGGCAAGGATCGACGAGTTGCCGTGGGCGATGTTGCCGAAGGGACCGGTGTGGACGAAGACGGGCGTGTGCTCGAGCGTCTGCAGCAGGTTCGGCTTGATCGCGTCGCGAAGCAGCACCGTCATCGCACCGGCACCGCCGAGCATCTCCGCCGTTACGGGCTTCTTGTTCCTGTCCGTCGCCACGATGATCCGGCCCAGGCGCTCGCGCAGGTCCGGCAGGCTGGTGGCGAGGCCGAGCGCCGCCATCACTTCGGACGCGACGGCGATGTCGAACTTCGTCTCACGCGGCACACCGTCCTCGCGGCCGCCGAGGCCGATCACGACGTTGCGCAGGGCGCGGTCGCTGATGTCGAGGACGCGCGGCCAGGTGATGCTGTGCGGGTCGATGCCCAGCTCGTTGCCGTGGTGGAGGTGGTTGTCGATCAGCGCGGCGAGGAGGTTGTGGGCCATCGAGACGGCGTGCGTGTCACCGGTGAGGTGGAGGTTGAAGTCCTCCATCGGCACCACCTGGGAGTAGCCACCGCCGGCGGCGCCGCCCTTGATGCCGAAGGTTGGACCCAGCGACGGCTGGCGGATCGCGGCGATTGTCGGCCGGCCGATCCGGTTGAGCGCTTGTGAGAGACCCACAGTCGTGAGCGTCTTACCTTCGCCGAGCGGCGTCGGCGTCATGCCGGTGATCGAGATCAGCTTTCCGTTGGGCTTGTCCTTGAGGCGGTCCAGGATATCAAGGCTGATCTTTGCCTTGTACTTTCCGTACTGTTCGACCTCGTCGGGGAGAATTCCGAGTCCGGTAGCGATGCTTTCGATTGGGTCTAGGGCTGCTTCCTGGGCAATCTCAAGGTCGCTCTTCATGTGGTCATCCTCTAATAGAAACGCGTTTTTCTGCCGACGCGATAATACAAGACGAGCGCATCGTATCGTCGTCCCAGGGTGGGTGCATTGTGACGGCGACACAATAAATGCTCGCAGAGGTTCGGCGGCGTTGCCGATGCGTGGGTAGAGCCTCTCGCTCAGACTGGCTAGCGTGAACGAACCATCTTCGGCCTGGCAGCCGGCTCACGTTGGCCCCGATGCGCCCCGCCCGCGGGTGCCGAAAGCACCGCTCAAGCTGATGCGTGCGACGCACGTTGTCCTGGAGCCGAACCGGCTGTGGTACCGCGTCGGCCTCACGCTGCAGTCCTCGAAGCCGCTTTATAAGGCATTCACCTGGGCCGAAGAGAAGGTCAAACACCGCATGTTCGGCTGCCGGATGTGCGGCCAGTGCGCCCTTCCCACCACCGCTTACGCCTGTCCCCAGAGCTGCCCGAAGCAATTGCGCAACGGACCCTGCGGCGGCGTTTCCTTCGACGGCATGTGCGAGGTCTACCCGGAGATGCGCTGCGTCTGGTTCGTCGCCTACAAGCGCGCCGCCAGCGAGAACCGGGTCAACGAACTCCGGCGTCTCGTCCGGCCGATCGACCACCGGCGCTGGGGCCAGAGCTCCTGGGTCAACTTCTGGCTCGGCCGCGATGAGGACCTCTGGACTGAAGGCAACGGCCTCGAAAAGGAAGAACCTCTCGTGCCGGCCGAACCGGCGGGGAGCGCCTGAGCGCCGTGGAAGGAAACAATGCCGGACGGCTGTCCGGCAAGGCCACGGTGAAGTCCACCAGAGGGAAGGGGCGCCAGCGTGCAGATTGAAGTGCGGTCGCTCGATCGGCTCCAGGGCAAGAATGCCTACGACCTCGGCCCGGTCCTCAGCAGCCTCGCCGAGGCGGTAAAGGCCAGCGGTCTCGACCCGGTGAAGCTGCGCGTGGTCTGCGACTGGATGCAGTACCGCCACAACTTCCGCGACGCCGTCCAGGTGCGCTCGATCCAGCCATCCGCCCTCGAGGTCGCCCGACCCCTGCGCGGCGGCTCGTCGAACGGCAACGGCGACAACCATGATGCGTACGAGATCGCCATCGACCTGCGCCGGGCCAAGCCGGAGCAGATCGAGCGCGCGATCGCCAGCATCTCTGACGGCGCCGACGGCACGAAAGGCCGCCAGTACCTCGAACCGTGGCACCGGATCAGCGACAGCTGCATCTGGGACTTCAACAGCCTCTACTGGAACGCGCTCGGCCTCTGGGAAGAAGCGACCGGTCAGGAGTACGAGCAGGCCCTTCCAGGAGGAGAAAGCGACGCCCGCAACGCCGAGGCCGCCCGCGACCTGATCCTCGAGCTCTTCCGGATCTGGGATGATCTGTCTGCCCGTAAGGCGCTGCCCCAGGATCTCCACGTCCTCGAGCTCGGTGTTGGCAACGGCAACCAGGCCCGCGTCTGGCTGGACGAGTTCCAGCGCCTCGACCGCGAGCACCGCGGCGAGTACTACCGGCGGCTCCACTACTTGATGGGCGATTACTCCCCTCACGTCCTCGAGCGTGCGCGCCAGAACGTCAACGAGCACGCCGACCACATCAGCTCCCTGGTCCTCGACGCGCGCACGCCCAGCCGTACCCTCGGCTTCCTGCGCGGCAAGGCATTCCTCATCTACATCTCGAACGTCTACGACAACCTGCCGACGGACGAGGTCGTCCGCATCGGCGGCCATGTCTTCAACGTCGAGGTGCGCGCCTACCTCTCAGCGACCGCTGCGAACTCGATTGGTGAGACCTACGGCATCCCGCCACACGAGATCCCGGACCTCGTCGGCCGTCTCCTGCAGCTGGGACCGGAGCTGCTTTCCCGCGCCGTGCCCAACCTTTTCCCTGAGCCGCTGATCGCGGTGAAGTTCTGGGGCGAAGTCTGGGAGTCGCTGCGGCTCGAAGAGCGCTACGTACCGATCGAGGGCCTCGATATCTATGACGTCGCCCCCGGCATCGGCGGTGAGGTCCTTCGCCCCGTGATCGAGGCGAACGGCGACCTGCGAATGCACATCAGCAACGGCGCCGCCGCGTCGTTCCTCGATTCGCTGCCGCTGCTCCACCCCTTCGGCATGCTGCAGTGCCACGACATCATCGTCACCGACGTCGAGCAGTACAGCCGCAGCTTCCGTGGCCCGGGCAAGTACGACGGATCGGTGGTCAACTGGGTGAATGGGCCGCTCCTGGCCGCGATCGCCCGCCGCAAGGGCTACGAGGTCGCGTTCCGGTCCTTCCAGCGCTCCGGCTCGAACATCATCACCCTGACCTCCCGCGTTCAGGATTAACCAAGGCAGGACGTTCACCATGGCAGAGACGAAGCCCGCGACGACGCGAAAACGTCAATCCGCAGCAACCGCGACCGCCGAAGCCTCGGCGCCAGCCCCTGAAACGCCGGCTCCGGCGGCGAAGCCGCATCTCGCACCGCTCGCGACGACCGTCGTCGGCTCCTACTCGGTGCCGGAGTGGCTGGAGCGCCTGAAGAGCGACTACTACCAGCGACGGATCAGCGCCCAGTACCTGCGCGAGATCCACGACGTCGCGATCAAGGCCTCGATCAAGGACCAGGAGGTCGCAGGCATCGACATCGTCTCGGACGGCGAGCTCCGTCGCGACAACGACGTCGACTACTTCCTCGCGCGCATGCCGGGCGTCGAGATCCCGCATCTGGCGAAGGCCTTCTACGCCGACTACTACGACGCCGTCGTCACGCACGCCATCCCTGACGACGACCCGGGCGGCGATGACGGCCCGATGGGTCTCGTCGAGGACTTCAACTTCACCAACCTCTACACCGACCGCATGGTGAAGTTCTCGATGACCGGCCCCTTCTCGCTCTCACGCAAGGTGCGCAACGAGTTCTACAAGGACGAAGCCGATCTCGTCATGGCCTTCGCCCGGGTCATGAACTACGAGGCCCGCGCCCTCGCCCGCGCAGGTGTCGAGGCGCTGCAGATCGACGAGCCGTTCCTCGCCGGCTATCCGGAGCAGGTCGATCTGGCGATCAAGGCGATCAACATGGTGTTCGAGGGTGTCGACCGCAAGACGCTGCGCGCCGTTCACGTCTGCTACGGCAACCGCTACGCGCGGCCGCTATGGGAGGGGCATTACGACTTCCTCTTCCCGGCCGTCCTCAATGCGGACATCGACCAGCTCGTCCTCGAGTTCGCGCGCAAGGGCTACGACGACCTCGAGCTGTTCAAGCGCTACCCGGTGAAGGAGTTCAGCCTCGGCCTCGGCGTCATAGACGTGAAGAGCGCCGACGTCGAACCGCCGGAGGTCGTTGCGTCTCGCGTGCGCCGCGCCCTCGAGCTGCTGCCGCCGGACCGCCTGACGATTAACCCGGACTGCGGCCTGCGCAACCTGCCCGCCGACGTCGCCCTCGCCAAGCTCAACACCCTGCACGCCGGCGTCGACATCGTGCGCAAGGACGTCTTCGGCCGCTAGCGCGAGGGCGACCTCAAGGGAAGCGCGACGCTGGTCCCTGCCCCTGGCTGCTGGGAGTCGCTGCCCGCGTTCGTTCGCGATCATCAAAAGACTCGGAGAGGTCTGCGTCGAGAAGGAGGAGCTGCTCCTCCAGGGGCGCGCGGCGCTCCGGCGAGGCTACCTCGAGCAGGTCCAGGAGCATTGCCCGCAGGCGGCGCTGGACCTGGATCTGGCGCCGTCCCGCCTCGCGGATCTCGTCGCAGGCGAGGGTGACGAAGTCCGCCCAGGACGGCCGGGGGAGGATGATCCAGCTTCCGTCCAGCTCGCGCCAGGCAGGCGGGATTTCGCGCCGTACAAGGTGCCCCAGGAGGCTGTGAAGCTGATCGATAGCCTGGACCGCCGTGCTCGGATCGTTTATTCCCGGGGAGAGCGCCCGCTGTCCGATATCGACGAGCTGACGGAATCCGAAGGCCGCGTCCTGGTCCATGGTGCGCTCCACGCCGAAATTGACGGCATCCTGGAGTCGAGCGTCCGCGTT
This sequence comes from Dehalococcoidia bacterium, assembly GCA_050185685.1. Lineage (GTDB taxonomy): Bacteria > Chloroflexota > Dehalococcoidia > DSTF01 > WHTK01 > WHTK01. The sequence goes on along the minus strand of JBFWZE010000047.1, from coordinate 8,696 downwards.
TCCATCCCATGCGCCGCTGATCCGAAAGAGCGGTGCTCCTTCACGGACGAAGTCACCGAGTGTGGCACGCAATTCGATCAGGCAGCGGCTGTCCCGGGCGACGGCGGCAATCTGCGATTCGTCGATCCTGGTCAGCAGCCCTGAGGGCCCGGGCGAGAGCACGATCGTAGTGGCGACGGGCCATTCCGGCTCGGCGACCGGAGCAGCGCCGTCGCCAATCCCTGCTGGATAGAGGTGCTCGATCGCGTGCTGGGTCTCGTTCGCCACGCGTGCCATCACCGACGTCGGACGAATCGATTGAGCGATGTGGTGGATGTAGTAGATGAAAAGGGCGATGGAGAACAGCACGAGGATGAGCGCAATCCACACCGAGAGCGCGGGTACAAAGGCATCTGCCTCAGCGGCATTGGTGATTCGACGCAGTACCAGCAGGGCGTACACGTAGGTCGCTACGAAGGTCCCGAGCACAAACTGGTTGCCGCGGTCGCGCAGAAAGGTGCGCATGACTCGCGGCGAGAACTGATTGCTCGCCAGCTGCAGGACCAGCATCGTGATCGTGAAGACGAGGCCCGTAAACGTGAGCATCGATGTCGCGATCGTCTCCACAACGGAGCGGGCGCTTTCCGCGCCGCCGCCAAAGAGGAACCAGTTTGACTCACGGCTGTCGGAGCGCTGGTCGAAGCGAAGTGCACCCTCTGCGAGGATGAAGGCAATGCCCACGAGGACCGTCGGCGTGAACCAGAGGCTCGACCGGAGGGAGTCGCGCAGCCTGGCAAAACGAAGCGCCATGACGGGAATGTAGCGGCTTCGGACTATCGTGCCCGGTCATCTTGGGCGATGTGACCTGACAGCGCTCTTTCAGCCGGAGATGCAGCGAGGCGGAGGAGATCCCCCGCCTCGCTACGTTTTGTCAGGCCGTGGTCGCTACGGCTGCGGCGACCAGAGCACCATCGACTCGCCGTAGCCGTTGTAGGCTGCGACGCCGACGCGGCCGGGACGGCAGACCTGCAGCGGGCCGTACGAGGTTTCGTTCGTCCCGACGTCGAGGAGCTGCGTGACCGTGCCGTTGCAGTCCTGGTAGATGCGGAAGCCGTTCTCATTGCCGGAGTTGTCGTTCCAGCGAACCGTGATCCGGCCGAGCTCGCCCTCGCCCGGCGGTACCGGGTCGCCAAGGTCCGGCAGCGCGCCTTCGATGCGAAGGTTGGTCGGTGCTGCGGGAGCGGTCGGGTGCGGCACCGGCGACCAGAGGATCGCTGACTCACCGTAGGCGTTGACGGCGCTCACGCCGACGCGGCCGGGGCGGCAGACCTGCAGTGGACCGTAGGACGAGTCGTTCGCGTCGACCTCGGCGATCCGGGTTACGACGCCATTGCAGTCCTGGTACAGCCGGAAGCCCGTCTCGTTGTTCGAGTTGTCCTGCCAGCTGACGGTGATGCGGCCAAGCTCACCCTGGCCGGGCGGCACTGGAACGCTCAGGTCGGGCAGGGCACCGGTGATCCGGAGATTGCTGGGCATGGCGGGTGCCTGCGGGACGGGCTGCGCGCAGTTGATCGTCGTCCAGTAGTACGTCGGGCTCGGGTCCCAGGCACCGGGGCTGAGCTCCTGGTTGATCCGGACGAAGTGCGTCGCGTTCGGGATCAGCCCGTCCCACGTCAGCGATTGCTGCCAGCCGGGCATGGGCCCTGAGCCGAGGAACGTACCCCATTGCCAGCCGTTATCGAAGAGGCTCAGGTCGAGCCACTGCTGCCGCGCCGATGGGTCGTTGCCCTTCCAGTCGAACTTCACGCGGACGCTGCCGTCGGGCAGGCATGACTGCGTGAGGTACAGCTGGTTCGTTGCGGCGTTGGCGCCGGTCGCCCAGAAGAGGCCGGCCACCGAGAGGACGGCCGCAGCCGTCACAACGAGAAACTTGTTCACAAAGAACCTCCTTTTCTTCTCACTTCATAAGACGACCTTTCTTGTCAGATAGTTCCGACAGTGAGGTGCGACGCTGTTACATCTGTTTATCAGTGCAAGAAGCGTGCAGAAAAAGACAGGCGAAAAATCGCACAAAAAGAGGCGAGGGTAACCTCGCCTCTCGTTCGGTTAAGCACCTACCGCTACTGGAAAAGCAGGTGCGGTCCCGCAGGTCGGAGCCACACTGGTTGGCTCGCGACCATTCTTACCACACTGGAAGCCGCTTACATCGATGTGGTGCACAAAAATGCCTCAGCTCGCTTCGTGGCGCCCGGCCATGGCTGAAAGCCACAATCAAAAGCGTGTCTTCTCGTGCGGTTGTCGATTTCGCGGCGCGTCGCTAGCATGCGCAGTCGAAAGGGGAGCGTCATGGCAGTAACCCAGCTCGGCTACATCGGTCTCGGAGTCAGCGACCTCGATGCCTGGTGCAGGTACGCGACGGAGGTCCTTGGCCTGGAGGTATCAGGGCGCCAACAGGGCCTCGCTTACCTGCGCATGGACGAGCTCCACCACCGCCTCATCCTCCACGAGGACGGCCTCGATGATCTTGCGTACGCCGGCTGGCAGACGCCGAACCGCGAGGCCTTCAATGAGACCCTCGCATTGATGACGGCGGCAGGCATCGATTACACCTATGCGACGGAGGCGGAACTGGCCCAGCGCATGGTCATGGCGATGGTGCGCTTCGAGCTGAGCGGCGTGCCGATGGAAGTCTCGTACGGGCCAAAGACCCTCTTCGATCTGCCGTTTCAGCCGGCCGTGCGCATGAGCGGCTTCCGCACCGGCGACATGGGCATGGGCCACATCGCCTTCGCCGGCGACGACCCGCAGGAGCTGGCTCGTCTCATGCTTGACGGCCTCGGCTTCGACGTCGGCGACTCGTTCTCCGGCTTTGAGTGCCTCCTGCGCTGCAACCGGCGCGAGAACACCGTCTTCATTCCCAGCGCGCCGTACACCGGCAGCGGCAAGCGTCTCAACCACTTCATGCTCGAGACGAAGAGCGTCGACGACGTCGGCTCCGCCCTCGACCGCTGCGAGGACAACGGCGTCGAGATTACGACGCGACTCGGCCGCCATACGAACGACCTCTCGCTCTCCTTCTACATGCGCACGCCGTCCGGCTTCCGCGTTGAGTACGGCTGGGACAGCAAGACGACTGACGTGGGCGACTGGCCCGTCCGCGACTACGAGCGCTCGAGTGTCTGGGGCCATCGCCCGCCGGTCAGAAGCGCCTAGAGGATCACTCAAACCAGAGAGCGCAGCTCGAACAGGCCTTCCTCTCCCTTTGGGGAGACGACTGAGGTGAGGGTAACCCGCAACGCGACTTCGCATCCGGTAGGAGCGTCGTTTTCGTGCTCGAGAACTTGAGGCCAGAAGATTAGCCACGACGAGTGGTGAGACGTCACGTAACCCCGGCGTTCAGGGCGGGGTTCACCACGACGTCCCGTGCTCTGGTCTTGTTGCGGTGATGTGCTGGAGGCAAATGAAACGGCCGGTGGACCACCCAACCGGCCGTCATGGCGAGAGGCGGATTCTCGCCTTCTTGAGGAGTGCTATCCCCATCCAATGCTGGACACCTTCAGACTACGTGGCTGTGTCACGCGAGGTGTTAGGAAAGGGCTAACAGGCCGTTACAAATGCTTAGCGCTGGGCGCCCGGCGCGCGGCCGAAATCGAGGAAGCTGGTGCCGGCGTGACCCTCATCAACGAAGCGCTGGTACTCATCGTCTGAGTAGCCGATGACCTGCTTGTAGACGTACTCGTTGTCCTCGCCGACGGTCGAGGCGTACTTGCGGATGCTCAGCGGCGTCGCCGACATGTGGCCGATGACCGGGCGCAGGTAATCGTGGGTACCTGCGCGAGGATGGGTCACCTTCTGCCATGCGTCATGCATGCTGAGATGCGGGTCGGCGAAGACCTCGGCGACGTTGTAGACCGGCGCCGCGTCGATGCCCGCGTCCTGCAAGAGGTGGAAGGCCTCGATGTGGTCTCTGTCGATCGTCCACGCGGTGATCTCCGGGTCGAGCAGATCCTGGTGTCTCCAGCGCGCGGCGCCGTCGAGGAACCGCTCGTCCACGGCAAGGTCGCTGCGGCCCATCACGCGGCAAAGCGCTTCGAAGTCGGCGTCGTCATGGCAGGAGAGGGCGAGCCAGCTGTCGTCGCCGGCGCAGCGGTAGACGCCCTGCGGCGCGCTCGCGGCGTCGCGGTTGGCGATTGAGGTCTGGATGCGCCGGTTCATCGAGTAGTCCATGAACGCCTGGCTGAGTGAGTGCGTCATGTTCTCCGCCTGGGACATATCAATGAAGGTGCCCCGGCCTGTGCGCTGGCGCTGGTAGAGCCCGGCGAGGACCGCAAACGTCGCGGCGGCGCCGCCGGTGGAATCGGCGATGAAGACGTTCGTCGAATGCACCGGGTCGACGTCGGTGTAGCCGCGCAGCAGCGTGTGGCCGACCATCGCCTCCATGCTTGCCCCGTAGGCGCGGAAGTGAGCGTACGGGCCCGTGCAGCCGAAGGCGGCGAGCGAGCAGTAAACGAGGCGCGGATTTCGCGCGGCGAGCACGTCGTAGGTCAGCCCCAGCTTGTCGATGGTCTCGCGGGCGTTGTTCTCGACGAAGACATCGCACTTCTCGACCAGGCGCAGAAGCACCTCTTTGCCTTCCGGGCGGGTCAGATCGATGGTGCAGTGGTACTTGTTACGTCCCGTCGTGTTCGCGTTCGGACTGACGTCGTAGGGACGGGCGTCGGGATGGACGCCGCCGCTGTGGCGCTTCGTGCGTTCAAAGTCGGGGACGTGGCCGCGGTTGTTGTTGTCGAAGCGCTGTGACGACTCGACCCGATACACCTCGGCGCCCATGTCGGCAAGGCAGGCCGAGGCGAACGGCCCTGCCCAGACGATCGTCAGGTCAATTACACGAAGGCCTTCGAGCGGCAACTTCGGCACTAGATCGCCCCCTGCTCGCGGAGACGCACGACTTCGGCTGCCGTATAGCCGAGACGCTCGGTGAGTACCTCGGAGGTGTGCTCGCCGAGGAGCGGCGCCCGACCCGCCTTCCAAGCGCCCTCGCTCATCTTGAAGGGAGCGCCGGGGTAGGCGAGGGTGCCCGCGATGGGATGGTCGACCTCCGGCAGGAACTCGCGGAAGCGGAGGTGCGGGTCATCGAAAACGTCGGCCATCGTGTTCAGGGCGCCGCAGGGGTAGCCCACCGCCTGCGCCCGCTCGGTGACCTCGCGCTTCGTCCGCGGCAGCAGCCATTCGAGGAGGAGGACTTCGAACTCGGCTTTGACATCGGGGTTATTGTTGAAGTTCTCCGGCGCCGTGAAGTAGGGGTCGTTAATCAGGTCGGGCCGCTCGATCATCCGGCAGGCCCGGTCCCAGAGCGGCTGGGTGGTGAAGAACTGCACGTGGCCGTCGGCGCAGGGGAACACGCCGGCCGGCACCAGCGTCGTGCCGTAGTCGCCGCCCCGCCGCGGCGGGATCACGCCGGTGTATTGGTAGTTCGTGTTCGCCTGCGCGGCGCGGTCCTGGTTGCCGGCGGCGATCTCGAAGAGCGAGAGGTCGAGGTGCTGGCCCTCACCGCTGAAGACCGTACCCATGAAGGCGCCCATCGTCGCGGCCGCCGCGAGGTTGCCGGCGAAGAACTGCTCGACCGTCAGACCGAGCTTGACGGGCTCGCGGTCGCTGAGGCCGGTGGCGTGTAGCGAGCCGCCCAGCGCGTACATCGTCAGCTCGCTAAGTCGGTAGTCGCGGTAGGGGCCGGTCTGACCGTAGTTCGAGATGGACGCCATGACGATGCGCGGGTTCACGGCAGAGAGGGCAGCGTAGTCGAGCCCAAGGGACGGCAGCACGCGCGGTGAGAAGCTCTCGACGACGATGTCGGCGTCACGCACGAGCTGAAGCACGATTCCGCGCCCGGCCTCCGACTTGAGGTTGACGGTCACCGACTTCTTGTTGGTGTTGAGGTGGAGGAACAGCCCCGACTTCTCGAGGTGGGGGTCGTCATCGAGGAACGGGCCAAGGCGCCGCGCCGGGTCGCCGCCGTCCGGCCGTTCGATCTTGATGACCTCTGCACCGTAGTCGGCGAGCAGTTTCGTCGCGTACGGGCCCGCAATGTAGTGGGTGAAGTCGAGGACGCGAACGCCTTCGAGCGGGCCGGCGGGAACGTTGTTCATCAAAACGACGGCAGTCTAGCATGGCTCTCGGACGTTTCCGAGAGAACTGAGGCGGATCATGGACTACGAATTTTTGAGGCTCGAGCGCAGCGACGACGGCATCGTCACCGTGATCATGGACCGGCCGCCGGTCAATGCGATCAACCAGGCGATGTACGAGGAGCTGACGCATGTCTTCCAGAGCTTTGCCTCCGACCGCGAAGCCCGCGTCGTCATCCTCGCCTCGTCAGTCGAGCGGGCGTTCACGGCGGGCGTCGACGTGCGCGACCGCGTCTCGACGATCGACGACATCGACCTCGATGCGCGGAAGTTCGCTCGGGACGCCTACTTCGCGATCTACGACTGCGCGCTGCCGGTGATCGCGGCGGTAAACGGACCGGCTCTCGGCGCGGGCATTGCGATCTGCGCCAGTGCCGACATCGTCATCGCCTCGGAGCGCGCGATCTTCGCCCTGCCTGAGATCACGGTCGGGATGCTCGGCGGCGGTTCGCACCTGGCGCGCCTGATCGGTCCGCAGCGTATGCGGCTTGCCTACTACACCTCGGAGCGCCTGAGCGCGGAGGAGATGTACCGTCTCGGCGGCGTCGCGAGAGTGGTTCCTCACGATGCGCTGGCGGGCGAGGCGATGGCGATCGCGCGGCAGATCGCGTCGAAGAGCCCGCTGGCCGTACGGCTCGCGAAGCAGGTACTCAACCGCGTCGAGGACCTGCCGCTCAAGGAGGGCTACCGCCTGGAGCAGGACTACACGATGCGGCTCGGGCTTTTCGAAGACACGAAGGAAGCGATGGACGCCTTCCTCGAAAAGCGGGAGCCCAGGTTCAAAGGGCGCTAACACCGATTTGCCTTCCGGCATAACAGCGCTGAGCTAGCTCTCCGGGATGCGCCGTTACAGCAGCGTTGAGGAGTAAATCGCACAACGCAGCTGTAATTGGCAGTGCCTTCCTCTCATCCCACTACGAAATTCATGACGCACTACAACATGCGTGGAGGTGTTGTCATGAACGCATTTAACAGAGGGTTCATTGCGTTACTGGCCCTGGCCTGGGTTGCCGTCCTGGGCGCGGCCATCTGGCTGGTCTGGGACCAGGCTCGCCTGGTCGAAATCGACTCGAGCGCTATCAAGCTCAACTTCGACCTGATCGCGAATAGGCAGGCTGAGCAGATCCTGGCGACGATAATCGCCGCCGCGCTGATGCTGCCCGCGCTAATGCTGCTGGCCCTCGAGATGAAGCCCTCGCGCCGCCGCGACATGGTGCTGGCGACCGCGAACGAGGGCGACGTCCGAAACATGCAGTCGCGCATCGACACGCTGGAAAAGGACCTGAGCGAAGAGCGCGCGCGCAACGAGAACCGGCGCAACCGCGACAACGACCGCGTCGAAGCCAACCGAGTCACGAACGGCGGCTCGCGGCGCTGGCACCTGTTCCCGCGCCACTAAGCGGGAACGTACAGGAGGTACAACATGCTACTCATTCTCTTAATTCTGCTTCTTGTCCTATTTGGCGGCCTCGGAATTCTGCTCAACCCGATATTCCTGCTCGGCCTGGTGCTGGTGCTCCTGATTGGCGGCGGTGGTTACTACCGCGGCAGCCGCAGCCGGTATTAGCGGTCCGTAGTTGAGAAGGAGAAGCTGAGATGCAAGGAACGGGAATCGGCACGAGCCTCGTCTTGATCGCCACTGGCGCTGTCCTCGCGATGGCGGTGGACTACCAGGTCAGCGGCATCGACATCAACGCGGTCGGCGTCATCCTGATGGTGGTCGGTGTTATCGGTCTCCTGATGTCGCTGATGATGCTCGGCGGTCTCGACTGGTTCGGTAGCCGCGGTACAACCTACGACCGCGTGCACGAGGGCCCGTCGACCGTTGAACACGTTACACGTGAGCGCGAAGTTGTTCGCGAGGTCGAAGCTCCTACGAGCGAGACCACGGTCACCAGGACTACGCGCCGCCTCTAACGAGAGTGGCTGGTAGATAGAAGAGGGCGCCGGACGGCGCCCTTTTCGTCGTGCTGTGCGGACGGATCAGGCGGGCGGCAGCTCGGTTGCCAGCAGCCCGCGTACGGCCAGCTTCCAGCGCTCGTATGCGCGGCGGGCGGCCTCGGCGCCGCGTCCCGGCTCGAAGCGCGTCGTCTCCTCCGGCAGTGAAAGCAACGCCGCCTCGTCCTGCCAGAAGCCGGTCGCGAGGCCCGCAAGATAGGCAGCGCCCATTGCCGTCGACTCGATGCTCGCTGGGCGGACGACCGGGCGGCCGCTGAGGTCGGCCTGCATCTGCATCAGCATGTCGTTCGCCGCCGCGCCGCCGTCCACACGCAGCTCGCGCAACACGGTGTTGCCCGCTCCCATCGTCTCGATCACGTCCTGCGCCTGGAAGACGATCGACTCCAGTGCGGCGCGGACGAGGTGTGCCTTCGTGCTTGCGCCGGTGAGCCCGAAGATGGCGCCGCGGGCGTCCGGCCCCCAGTGCGGCGAGCCGAGCCCAACGAACGCGGGAACGAAGACAACGCCGCCGCTATCGTCGACGCTTGCTGCAAGCTCAGCACCTTCCGAGGACGACGCGATCAGACCGAGGTT
>JBFWZE010000046.1:0-20463 GCA_050185685.1 Dehalococcoidia bacterium | reverse complement strand
CTGCCAGGCCGTCCGGCTTGTCCCGCGTTGAGAGCCCCTGCAGGATCGTCTCTGTCACCTCAAGCGTGCGCACGCCGAGACTCCGGCAGCGCGCGACGATTCGCTCCATCTCGTTTGTCAGAAGCGCCGGGGTGTAGAGCACCGTCTCCAGGTCATTCGCCAGGTCCAGCGACTCGACGAAGGGCCGCAGACCTTCGACGTACACGAGGCCGGTCTCGTCTCTCGCCTTGCGGTGCTGTAGACTGCGCGCCAGCTTGACGACGTCGTTGCTTGTGCTGCTGATAACAGAACGTTGGGAGCCGTTGTCTTCTACGATGGCCGTCTTCAGCTTTCCCTGGGAACCTGGCGCGTATGTCTCGCCTGAGGTCATTCTAGCCGCCAGGTCACCCACCGACCCATCGCGCTGACTTGCTCCGATGTGCCTACCCGGTCATGCTCAGACAGGGGTTGAACTTGAAGCGACGCGAACTGCTGGCATCGACGATCACGCCCGACGGCAGCCGCATGACGCTGTCCCTCCACGACCGTGACTACTACATCGAAGTCGACGGCCAGGCGCTGATGGGGACGCGAGCAACCGGCTCCGAACGCGCCCTCGCCGAGGTCGCTGCCCGGGAGCTGGCCGGCAACGACCACCCGCGGGTGCTGATCGGCGGCCTGGGCCTTGGCTTCACTCTCGGCGCTGCGCTCGATGTCTTGCCCGAGGGCGCGACGGTCGTCGTGGTCGAGTTCTTCGAGGCGATCGTCGACTGGAACCACAAGTTCGACTTCGAATCGGCCACCGACCGGCTCGCCGACTCCCGCGTCGAGGTCGTTGTCGCCGATGTCGTCGACTACCTGCGCAAGGTCAGACAGCCCTTCGACGCGATCCTGCTTGATGTCGACAACGGACCCGACGCCTGGACCCTGGCGTCCAACACCCGCCTGTACGACCACGACGGCCTCGTCCGGATCATGAAGGCGCTGAACCCGGGTGGCCTGCTCGCGGTCTGGTCCGCGGGCGGCTCGGCGGCTTTCGAAAAGCGCCTCGTTGAAGCCGGGTTCGCGGCCCACAGCGAGATCGCCCGCTCACGCGACCGCGGCGGCGAGCACCACACGATCTTCATCGGCCGCACCCCGGCGTAACCACATCCCGTCGCAGCCTACGGGCCCGCGATCGTCACCGTGTCCGCGGACGAGAAGTTGATCACCGACGGCGTTCGCTGTGCGTGAATCGTCGCCGGCTCAGCCCGGTAGACACCCGGCGCTGATGGTCGCGCAAGATAGCTGACCGGCGGGGTACCCTTCACCACGCAGAAGCTCACGCTCTGGTCTTCGATGCGGTACGGGATGCCCACAAACGCCGCAGCGGGTGGTGGTGACACTGCCCTAGCAAAGCGATAGCTGCTGACCGGCTTCAGTCCGGACGGCAGGTAGTCCGTCACCTGGTAGCATCCACCGTTCGGCGCCTGCGCACCGATCGTGAAGTCGAGGCGGATTTCGACCAGCCCGCTCGCCGGCAGCGTGGTCGTTGGGGTGCCGTTCACCAGGTAGGTGCGGCGTACGGAGATGTCCGGGCTGGGTGCACTGGCGGCCTGGCTCAATGGCACCTCGCGCCGGACGAGCGCACTCAGCTTCCCGCTTGTGACTTGCACCGACAGCCCATCGAGGTCGTCGGCACTGAGGATCAGACTCAAGGTCCGTCCGCGCTCGAGGCTCTCGTCGTGCGTCTCGCCGTTGAGGGTGTAGGTGAACCCGGCCGGCTCGCGTTCCTCACGGGGCAGCCGGTTGCCGACGTACAGCAGGACGTGGCTCGTCAGGAGGATGTCTCGGGACCGGTTCGCCTCGACATAGCGCCAGAGCTCGTCGGCGCGCGGGTCGCCCGTACCGGCCGCGAGGATCGCGCTGTAAATCGTCGCCTCGAGGATGTCGTCCTGGTCTTCTCCGACGCGAAGCCGCAGCGTGTCGTCTTGCCGTTCACCAAACTCGTTTGCCAGCGCATTGAGAGCGGTCGAAGCGGCTGCCTGGTCGCCCATCTCCATGAACGACAGCGCGAGGTAGATACGCGTGCGCCAGCTCAGGTTGGGCGACGCGGCAACGGCGCGCGCCTGCTGCAGCACCGGGACGTCCAGGCCGGCAAGCCCGTAGAGCGCAATCGCCTGCCGCTCCGGTGTCTCCCCTGGGTTGGAGAGAATGCGCTGGAACGCGCTCTCGAGGGCGCTTCGGCCGAAGAGGTCAGGCGCGAGCACTGCCATCTGCGCGGTGAGCGCGAGGTCGGAGTCCCCGTACGGCAGCAGGGCAACACCAGCGTCGCTGCTCGGCACCCCGGGACCGAAGCGGGCGTCCTTCAAGTAGGCGGCGGGCCGGAAGTCCGGCACCGGGAAGTCCTCGTTGAAGTAGGTCTTCAGCAGGCGCGCGGCGACGACGCGGCCGGTGGCCTGGTCCGCGCGGTCCCCGTATCCGTAGATCGCGCTGAGAAGGGCATGGTAGAAGCGCCCCTGTCCCGCCTCGGCGAAAGTGACCCGCACCGCGTCGGTGCTGCTGCCCGCGCTGAACCTCGTCTTGTCGGTGACCTCGGTGATGAAGTCGAGGGCTTCACCCGTCTGCCGCGACTCGACGATCGAGACCGTCTTGCGGATTGCATCGCTCTGGCTGCCGGACTCGGCGCTGATCACCACGTCATAGTCGCCTGCCGGCAGGTCAGGAAGCGCGAGAGCGACGGGCTCAAACGCGCGGCCGGTTGTTGATACGGCGGTCCCGCGTCCGGTCACTTCGATGCTGAACTTCACGGCATCACCGGCCTTCAGCTGCGTGCCGAACCCGCGCACCAGCACCTTCGCGTTGTCCGTAGCCAGGTAGCTCTCATTCAGGTTCGCGTTCACGAAGAACGGCAGCCCGACCGCGAGCGAGCCCATCGTCTGTCCGGCCCGCAGGTCCTCGGTCACGGCGTGGGCAGTAAGCCGCCATGAGGTCAGGTTGTCCGGCAGCTTGAACTTCACCTCTGCCGTCCCGTTTGCACCGGTTCGCACGCTGCCGAAGTAGGCCACGTCGACGAAGTCGGTTCGTGGACCGCCGCCGCCGCCGCGCCCTCCGATATCGCCCAGGTCCGGCGGCAGCTGGTGTGACCCATAGGTGCGGACGAAGCCGGAGCGTACCGGCGTGTAGAGCTGCTCGAGAATCGGGGACTGCTGATACCCCCATTCGAACGCGGCGATTGCGGCTTCGTCGACGGCGGCGACGTTCACCTCGGCGCGGACAGGCTTGCCGTCCTTGTCGGTGACCCTGATCTGAACGACCGCTTCGTCGCCCGGACGGTAGGTGGCCTGCTCCGGTTCGAGCTCGATGTTCAGCCGCCGGTCCTCGCTATCGAAACGCAGGGCGGCCCCGTATCGGGTTTCGACGTACGTGCTGCCTGTGAAGTAAACGCCGCGGATGGTCGCGCTCGGGACGTATGCGTCGCTGAACTTCAGGTCGATGCTCGGCGAATTCTGCACGTGGTAGTCGACCAGGCCGCGGGTCCCTGCGAAGAACAGGTAGCTGCCGCGGTTGCTCGGCAGGAGCGAATCGCCGCGCATCATGCGAAGGTTCACGGATTCGCCGATCGAGAGAGGCTCACTCGTGGAGTAGTAGTACGACGCCGAGCCGTTGACCGACAGATACGTGAGGTCGCCGAGACCACTGAAGCTCGGACCCCCGTATGCGCCGGTTGTAGTCCGCGTTGCACGGCCGTTGGCGTCTCGCGTAAGCACGCCAATCTGGTAGCTGCTGCTCTCGTTCGCCGGGAAGCTGTAGCGGAAGCGGCCGTTAGCATCCGCGCTTATCGTCAGGTTGCTGACCGAGGCGACTCGCCGGTCGTATCGATAGATCTTGCGCGAAACCTTGTTGATGAAGTCGTATCGCTCACCGACTTCGACGCGGTCGTAGACGGTCTCCTCGATCGCGATCTCGACGCTCTGTCCGGGAATGACCGCGGTGTATCCGGCAGGGACGCTCCCGCGGCTGCTGCTGAAATACGGGTTGGTGCCGCGCTGCTCGATGTCCCGTTCCATGACGTCGCGGTCGACGTTGTAAGCGGTACCGGTCAGAACGATCTGGTTGTTTTCGTACGTCGCCTCTGCCACCGTCGCCGTGGCGCCGGGCAGGATCGCGACCGTGACGTCAGTCGAGACCTCCCCCTGCTCCATTCCGGCCGCCGCGATGCTGAACCGGCTCTCGCTCATGCGGTCGTCTTCGGCCATGGCGGTGAACTGGATCGACGCCCGCCCGTTCGTGTCCGTGACGACCTCACCGCGTGGGTCCTTGCCACCGTTGTACGTGAGCTGGACACCCGGTGCGGGCGTTCCGTCGTAGAACTCCGCCGTCATCTCGATAGTGACCTGCTCGCCGGCGAATGCCACCCGGCGGCTCGGCTCAGCCGTGATCCGGTACGCCGGTTTCTCGTACTGGCTCACCATGAAGTACGCAGCCGTGACGGAGGTGTCGCCGTCAGAGACCTCGATCGTGTAGTAGCCGGCCTTGAGGCCCGGGAGGGGAAATTCGCCGCTGAACGTGCCGAAGTCGTCGACGTCGATCGCGACATCGCTGCCGACCCGCGTCCCATACGCATCGTCGTTCGAGCGAATGCCGGCCTTGAGGTTCACGGCGCCCCCGTCGCGCAGCCGCGCCACGCCCCAGAAGCGCACGACGTCGTTCGGCGTATACGCGAACCGGTCCGTGGTCATGTACCGCCAGTAGTCGTCACCGGCGTAGATCGATGAGGACTCGATGAACGCCGGTCCGTTCGAGCTGTATCGCTGCAGTACGGGACTCAGAGGGACGACCAGGCGCCGTCCTCGGCCGTCTTCGACCAGCAGATGGCCGCGCCCGCTGATCGATTGCGAGCCGTAGGGTTCCGTGTAGCGATCGAAGAGGCCGTCGGGCGACACGAATCGAGCGATACCCTGTGCGTCGGTGCTGCCGACCCGGTTCGATCCGTCCGATACGGTGGCGTTTGCCAGCGGGTTGCCGCTCGCGAGGTCGTTCGCCCAGACGAGTGTGTCGGTCTCCGTCAGCGCGACATACGCAGAGACGCTGGTCACCTGCAGCCACATCTGCGCCGGGCCGGCCGGCAGCGACAGCTGGATGAGGTAGTACCCCTCCGGCAGGCGGTCCGGAAAGCGGAAATACTGCGCCGCGCCGTAGGGGAGGCCGCTGGGCGATGCGCCCTCGACCGGGGCCTTGAAGCTCATCGCCAGTGGCAGGACCGACGTGTCCGCCAGCGTCCGGCGCCGGGCCGACAGCGCCCACGACGGCTGTCGGTCGACTCGGTCCCAGTCCGTGATGAAGGCGTCGAGCGTGGGATAGCTGAAGACTTGGACGTCGACTGCATCGAGGGCTCCCTGGTCGCTGTAGAGCGTGACCGCCGGCGGCTCCTGGGGCGTCGCCTCCCCCATCAGCTGCATGAAGCCGGTCCAGCGTACCGGTGAGCCCGGCTGGCCCCGGCGGTTCGTGCCGGTCTCAAAGGCGAAGGTGTACGGTTCAGACAGGAGTGCGCCGCCCGCTGCCGTGACACCCGGCGCGACGCTGACCGTGTAGATCGTCTCCGGCTGCAGCTCTCGCGGTACGAAGACCAGCGTGCGTTTGTGCTGCTCGAAGTGACCCTCTGCCGCCGGCGTGATCTGCACGAAGTCCTCGGCGCGAACGACGCCGTCCAGGTTGAAGCTGATCTCGATGCCTGTGTCGATCGGCACTTGTGTCGACTGATGCGCCGGCAACGAGCCCGTGACGCGAAACTCGGGCCGAACCTGGAAGGCCCACGATGAAATGAGGAGCCCGCTGCTGGAGACGAACTCGAAGCGGTAGACGCGGTCCTCCGCTAACGGCGCGTCGGGCGTCAGTACCGCCTCACCCGGTGCGACCACGTTGACCGAGTACGCGATCTCGGGCGACGTCTTGAGCTGCGCCTTGATGCTGTCTGCCGAAAGCGCCACGTCGCTCTTGAGCGCAAACGTCGAGCCTGGCGCGATCCCCGCCTCGTTCTCGTCTGAAGCCTGGAGCTCGATCGCCGGGGGCGCGGTCGTCTCCTCCGGCCTCTCGTCGCCGCCGTCCGCGCGCGATAGGAGCAGCACGGTGATCACCAGCACGACCACGCCGATCACGCCGATCAGGCCGGCAGCCCCAGGTCCCAGTGTTCGCGGCAGCGGTTTCATGACCATCCCCCCAGAGTCGTTACGGAAGCATTGTGCTCCAGTATCCCTCGATAACGACTATCAGGGAGCTATCTCTGCGCTATCCGCGCACTACTGCGGGGCCCGGCATGTCTGGGGCGTGCTCTACCGGCGTTGAATGCGATTCCGGCGGTCTCATCCAGCAAAGGCATCGTGCGACACCTGCTGGGACGTAGCGGCTAGTCGGGTTACTGCGCGGCCATTCCTTCGACGAACTCGAGGACGATTGCCATCTCCTTCTCGTCGATGATCTCCTGCCCGGTAAGCTCTCGGATCGCGCGCCGGATCAGCATCCGGACCGTGAGTTCCGCCAGTAGGGGGTGGCCATCCTGGATCGCCCGGATGATCTTCGCGTGGTCCTCGATGTCAGCGGCGGCAACGCCCGGAATGCTCGACCGCCGGCGCCGGTAAGGCTCGGTGCGTGAGCGCGCGACCTTCAGGACGGACTGAAGCAGGTCGTTGGAGCTCATCTCGGCCAGCTGCACGTGGAACTCCTCCGTAATCGCGCCGAGCTCTTCCTGGGATTTCTCGGACGAGAGCGCCTCCAGCTCCCGGTCGTGAACATCCTGGAGGCGCGCGACATCAACCCGCCTGCGCGTGCCGGCTGCCTGACGTGCCGCCATGCCTTCGAGCATGCCCCGTACGGCGTAGGCGTTGATGATCTCGCGGTGCGTGATCTGGACGACTTCGTACCCGCGATGCAGCTGTTGGAGGTATCCCTCGCTCAGCAGCCGCTGCAGGGCTTCGCGCACCGGCGTCCGGCTCATCTCGAAGTCTTTGACGAGGTCTCGCTCGGAGATTACTGCCCCGGGCGCGATCGACCCCGTCTCGATGTCCTGCTTGATCCGCTGATAGGCAGCATCAGCGAGACGCCCCCTGAACGGCGTCTCCTTCAACGCAATCCCTTGCCCGGGTCGGTTTGCTTCCATCTGACTCTTCCAGGCCGAATCGTTGGCGTGTTTCCCCAAGAATACTCGAAGCGGTCTGCACGCTCGCTTCCGATCCGGCCGGCGGCGACCGCTGTGAGCAATCTGGAACCCTCGTCCCTCCAGTAGCAGCCCTTTGCGAAAGACGCTGCTGCCTAGGCTTGTCCCACATCTGCAAACGAGGAGGCGTTCGATGTCGGAGATGAAGCAGGAGTGGGGAGACGACATCCTCCAGGTAGACAGCCTCAAGCCGGAGGCCGCACCCGACGAGCCGCTTCCCAGGGCCGATGACGGGCTGACGAGGACCACCGCCGGCCAGGACGACAGGCAGTCGCCGCCGCCCGAGTCGAAAGATGACGCCTCGGAAGGCCCGACGTGACCGTCAGCAGTCAACCGGCCTGAACGAAGCGCAGGAGTAGTCGAAGCTGGCCCATGTGGGCGCCGTGGGGTGAGGTAGCGCCGGTGGTGTTTCTCAAGGCCACCTCGAGGATCCCGTATCATTTGGATCGATGACCACAGAGGTTCCAATCCGGCCGGCGCCAACTCCAGGCGAGTACCTGGGCTATCTGGGCACTATGCTGAGTCTCTTTACGCGCAAGGTCTGGCTCGTCGCCGTCCTGGGTGCGATTGGCACGGCGTTGCTGATTGCGATACCCGCTGCCATCATCGACAACCCGATCTTCGGACGGACCGTCGATGTACGCCCGCAGGATTACGTCCTTCTGGCGGGAACCTCGCTGCTATCAGGTCTGGCAATCGCCAGCTACGCCGTGTATTCGGCCGGTGGCGAGGAGGGGAAGGCGACCGCCGGCGGTTTTCTTTCCTTTGTCGCCGTGGGCTGTCCCGTGTGCAACAAGGTTGTCGTTGCCGCGATCGGAACGTCGGGCGCCCTCAACGTCTTCGCTCCGGCCCAGCTCCTCATTGGTGTCGGTGCGCTGGTGCTGCTCGGCTGGGCACTCCTGCTTCGCGCCCGAGCCGTCGCCGGCTTCTGCGCCCTGCCTTCCAGCGCACGGTGAATTGGCGAGCGATGAGGCGCCTCGGGCTGCTGGTCTGCGTTGACGCCGAAGAGGGCGCTGCGGACGGCTATTCGTCCAGATCGGTCAGCCAGGGCGGCTGAATCTCCAGCGCCCGCAAGCTCTCGCCAAAGCGCTGCATGTACCGGGCCATCGCCGTTTCTGCGCCGGCCGAATCGCGGCGTCTGACAGCATCGAGGACTTCTCGAAGCAGATCGAGGAGCAGACGAATTTCACCGCGCTCCATTGCCCGCCACGCGATGTCGGCGACCGGCTGCATGAGGTTCATCAGCGGCAGCATCCCTGCCTGGAGGATCGTGTTCCCGCAGGCGGTGGCAAGCCGGATCTGGAAGCTAAAGACCGCAGCGTCAACCGCCTCCGCGTGCGCCTCGTCGATCGATGCAAGGAGGTCCTCCATGAACCGGATGTCTTCGGCGTCGGCGCGCTGCGCGGCGAGGCCCGACACCTTGACGACTACCGGCGCCAGGATAACCCGCGCTTCCATTAGCTCCTGCTTCGTCACGCCCCGCATCTTGAGCAGCATCGAGAGGGCATCGGTGAGGAAGCGGCCGTCGGGTTCCTGGATGAACGAGCCGCCGCCCTGTCCGCGCACCGTCGAGACGAGGCCCATGCGTTGAAGCCGGTTCAGTGCCTCGCGGATGCCGGTTCGGCTGACCCCCAGCGAATCGGCGAGCTGTCTCTCGGTGGGCAGGCGGTCACCGACGCCGTAGTCACCGGCAGCGATGCGGTCCATGAGCAGTTTCTCGACGCTGTCGGAAACGCTTTCTCTTTTCAGCACCACGTCGAACACTCCCGGGCTGGACGGCCCGACCGACGGTAGCATGCTTCTTGGACCAGGCTCAATGTGGCCCGGAAGGTATAACGTCAGACCAAGTTCGGTCATGGCAACCGATGCGCGCACGCCGATGATTGCCACTGCAGCAGAGATAAGGTATGACCTTAGACCATGCAACCGGAAGCGCCGCAGCGAGGATAACGCCATTGGCCGCCATGAACCTGCCGACAGTCCTCGTGATTGCGACTTCACCGGAGAACAGCTTCGGGCCCACCGGCGACCCGCTGCTGCAGCCGGTCGGTGACAGGACGCTGCTCGAGCGCCACGTCCGGACGCTCGCCGCGCTCGGCTGCGAGTGGTTTGTCGTCGTCGCCCCCGCCGATGCCCGCAGCACGCTGGAGCAGCTACGCGACGAGCTGCGCTTGCGGCTGCGGTTCGTGCTCGAGCCAAAGCGCCCTGCCACCCTGGCCCGTGCCTTCGTTGCCGCTGAGCCGGCCCTCGCCCATCTCGCGACCGGGCCGGTGCTCGTGACTCAACCCCACTACGTCGTTGATGACGGCCTCTACGCCGAGCTGGTGCGCGCCTGGAGCGGGCGTGACAGCGGCGTCGAGGGCATTGTCGCGACGGTACCGCCAGGCGATGTGCGACGGGACGATCTGCTCCTCACGGTGAACGGCGAACGCCTGACCGGCTGCAGCGCCGGACCCGATGGCGGCAGCCCATCCATGAGGCAGTACGTCGGTGCACTCGCATGTTCATGGTCGCGTGAACTGTGCGAGACGATCGGCGAGGAGGCCGATAGGGGCAGCCCAGGCGACGCCGTGGCGAAGGGTATCAGCCGGCTGATTGTCTGGAATGAGTTTCGCAACCTGCCGTACGCCGGACCCTGGCTGCGACTGCGTGCGTCATCCGACCTTGACCTCATCAAGAACGGCGCGTGGCGGGCGTTGCCGTCGCCGCGACCTGTCATCTCGCAGCATAATCAGACGCCGGCGGCAGCACCGCGGTCTGGCAGCCAGACGCGCGTTCAACGGCCGAGCTCGTGGCGCTAGTGCGCCGCGTAAAGGGGAACGAGAGATGACAACGGCATACAGGGTCATTGGCAAGCCGATCGGCCGGGTTGAAGGCCCCGAGAAAGTTACCGGCAAAGCAAAGTACGCCGCGGACAACATCCTCCCCGGCGCTCTCTGGGGTAAGTGCCTCCACAGCCCTCACGCCCACGCCCGCATCCTTCGCGTAGACACCTCCGAGGCGGAGAAGCTGCCCGGCGTCCACGCGGTGATCACCGGTAAGGACACTCGCGACGGCGGCGAGTTCGGTCTCTGGGGGCGCGGCGTCAAAGACGCGCCGGTGCTTGCGTACGATGTCGTCCGCTTCTCGGGTGAGCGCGTTGCGGCGGTTGCCGCCGACGATGAGGACATCGCCCAGGCGGCCGTCGACCTCATCGAAGTCGAGTACGAGGTGCTCGAACCCGTGCTCGACCCGTTCGAGGCGCTGAAGCCAGGCGCGCCGATCCTGCATCCCGACTTCAACTCCTACTATGGCTTCCGCTACAAGCAGGACCACCCCGAGAACGTCCACCTGCGCACCCACTACGAACGCGGCAATCTCGAACAGGGCTTCGCCGAGGCCGACATCATCGTCGAGAACACCTACGTGACGTCGCGGCAGTCGCAAGCCACGATCGAGCCGCAGTCGATCCTCGTGAACTTCGACGACAGCGACGGGCGCGTCCATGTCTGGCACTGCAACAAGGTGCCGCACTACGTCCGTGGCGCGCTCTCCTACGTCGCCGGCATCCCTGAAGAGCAGATTCTGCTGCACCACTCCTACATCGGCGGCGACTTCGGCATGAAGGGCAACTCCCGCCTCACCGGCATCTGCTACTACCTCGCGAAGGCGACCCGCCGGCCGGTGCGGATGATCGCGGACTACATCGTGGATGAGTTCCTCGGCGGTAATCCGCGCCACCACGTCGTCGTCCAGCTCAAGACCGGCATCAAGAACGACGGGACCATTACCGCGCACCAGGTCAACCACGTCGTGAACTCCGGTGCCTACGCCGCCTTCAAGTCGTACGGGTCGATCAGCGGCGCCAACCAGGCAGCCGGCGTCTACAAGGTGCCGAACGTCCTCGTCGATTCGACCTTCGTCTACACGAACACGCTGCCTGGGGGCTTCATGCGCGCGCCCGGTGAGCCGCAGGGCATCTGGGCGATCGAGTCGCACATCGACGAATGCGCCCGCAAGATCGGCATGGACCCCGCCGAGTTCCGCCGCAAGACCCTCATCGAAGAGGGTGACGAGTCGGGCTGGGGCGAGGAGTTCGAGCACCTTCGCGTCAAAGAAACCCTGGAAGCCGCGCTCGAGGCGTCGAACTACCACGACCCGAAGCCGAAGTACGTCGGCCGCGGCATCGCAATCGGCGAACGTGGTCAGAGCGGCGGCATGGGCACAGTCGACATAACTCTGCACCCGGACGGCTCGGCAACGGTGGGCACGCCCGTCTTCGACCAGGGCACCGGCGTCTACACCGTCCTCGTCCAGCTCGTCGCCGAAGAGCTCGACGTTCCGGTCGAGAACGTCAAAATCAACGTCTGGACCACCGATGAGGTTGAGTCTGATGCGGGCATGGCGGGCAGCCACAGCACGCGTATCCAGACCGTCGTCGGCTACGAGGCGGCGAACGAGGTCAAGAACGACCTCGCCCGCATCGCAGCGCTTCAGCTCGAATGGCCGGCAGAGCTGGTCACGGTCCGCGATGGCCTCGTCTGCCGCACCGACACGGATGAAAGCGTGCCGTGGCAGGCGCTCCTCGAACAGGCGAACGCGGAAGCCCACGGCCGCGCCTCCTTCAACGACAACAAGCGCGCCGAGATCACCGGCTTCGTCGCCCAGGTCGCCGAGGTAGAGGTCGACCCCGACACCGGCGAGGTCACGGTGCTGCGCTTCACGACGGCGCATGACGCCGGGACCGTGGTCAATCCTGTGGGCTTCCATGGTCAGATCAACGGCGGCATCGCCCACGGCATCGGCTACGCGTTGACCGAGGAAATCAAGCTGGAAGACGGCCGCGTCACGACGCTCTCCTTCGGCGACTACAAGCTGCCGACCGTCGCCGACATGCCGCCGCTGACCACGGTTGTCCTCGAATCTGAGCACGGCGTCGGCCCCTACAAGATCCGCGGCATTGGCGAGGCCTCGTGCATCCCCGTGGCGCCCGCGATCGCGAACGCCGTGGAGGACGCGATCGGTGTCCGCATCCGCGACCTGCCGATTACCGCCGAGAAGATTTACCGCGCCCTCAAGGACCGCGGCGATGGGGGCACGCGATGAACAAGCCGGCCGAGAAGACCAGCCAGGAGATTCTCGAATCAGCGCGTGCGCTCGTTCCGGTGCTGCGTGAGCGGGCGAAGCGGACCGAGGAGGCCCGTCGCATGCTCCCCGAGACGTTCGAGGACATTCAGCGCGCCTCTCTCCTCCACATGTTCAAGCCGCGTCGCTACGGCGGCTTCGAGATGGGTCTCGAGGAGTACGTCGGCACGACGATGGAGCTGGCCCGCGGTGACGTCGCGAGCAGCTGGGCCTTCTCGCTCCTCTGCGAGCACAACCTCTTCGTCTCGCTCTTTCCGCTCGAAGCGCAGGACGACATCTGGGGCCGCGACAGCTACGCGTCAATCGCCGCCAGCATCACGCACGCAACCAGCGCCCTCGCAACGCGCGTGCCCGGCGGCTTCCGCCTCAGCGGTAAGTTCGGCTTCGCGAGCGGCTCTGACTGCGCCCAGTGGCTGATGATCGCGGCCATGGCGGAGCCCGCACCGGACGAAGGAGACGAGGCCCCGGTCCGTTACTTCCTGATGCCGATCGAGGACGTCACGCCAGTCGACGACTGGTACACCCTTGGCATGCGCGGCACCGGCAGCCACGCCTGGGTTGTCGATGACGTCTTTATTCCCGA
Organism: Dehalococcoidia bacterium; assembly: GCA_050185685.1. Classification (GTDB taxonomy): domain Bacteria; phylum Chloroflexota; class Dehalococcoidia; order DSTF01; family WHTK01; genus WHTK01. The sequence goes on along the minus strand of JBFWZE010000046.1, from coordinate 7,585 downwards.
GCACCGCACGACGGTCGCCGCCGATCTTGTGAGCGGCAGGCGCGCCGCCGAGTCGCATCCCACCTTCGACCTCCTGCAGTACGGCCGCGGCCCGATCACCACCTTCGTCGTTTCAGGCCCGGTCGCCGGCATGGCCCAGGGCGCGGTCGAGCGCTTCTCCGAGATCGCCGGGGCCGCCACCCGCAACCGTGTCGGACGGCTCGCCGATTCTGACATCGCCCAGCTCATGGTCTCGGAGTCGGCGGCCGAGGCGTTTACTGCCTGGACGCTGATCTCACGCGGCGCTCACGATCAGATGGAGGTCGTCCGCACTCGCCAGCCGATGCCCCAGGACCTGCGGCAGCGAGTCGCACGAGATTCTGCCTACGTCGGCGTGCTGGCCCAACGCTGCATCGACCGCCTGCACCTCGCTCTCGGCGCGCAGGCCATCTTCGAAGGCCACCCGTTCGGCCAATACCTCCGCGACGTCCACACCGCCGTCGCCCAGGTCGGCATGAACTGGCAGCGCATCGGCCCCCAGTACGGCAAGTTCGTTATGGGCGCTGAGGCACCCACAGAGCCCGCCCTGGCCCGCTAAGAGCCGTCAGCCCGGACGCGCACCACCAGAACCCTTAGCGGGAGCAACGAGATGGCCCCGCAACGCAGCAGCAATGTTCGCTGCCGGACCGCGGGGCCATGATGCTTCGTGCGGAAGTGCTACACGCCGGCTAGACGAAGTCTCGCGGCACCTCGGTGTGATTTTGGCGCAGGTCATCCCAGGTCTCGGCCGACATCCAGTCTGCCCATGCGCGATAGGTCCAGAACTGTGCGTGTTCGTTGACCTTCGTTTCCACCCGAGGCGGCGCGCCCTCGTCGACAAGGACCTTGCCCTTGTTCAGGCTCATGCCGAAGTGCAGCGGGAAGCGCGAGCTGATCACGCCCTTCGTGCCCTTGGTGCTCTCCGCCCAGTTCTCGCCGTCGTCCTGCTCCAGGAAGCCGGCCGGCCCGAAGATGTGGTTCGCCATCATGCGCTTCATCGCGTAGCCCATTGGCTCCTGGCCTTTGTCGAGGAAGGTGAACCACCAGATTTCCGTCGTGCCGGGGCCCTTGGGGTGGCGCAGGCTGAGCTGGAAGGAGTTCTGGGACACCCAGAGGTTCGGGAAGATATTCGGGTGCGCCTGCGTCTTGCGCATCGACTCCGGCAGCGACCTCACGGCCCCGGGCAGGTCGCGCCACGACTCGTCGAGGCCCGGGATCTCCTGCCGCTCGCCGTTCGGCCCCTCGTAGGACAGCGGACCGCTCATCGCGTGACCATAGTCGCCCAGCGCGACGAGGTGCGCCTGCTTCATCGGGTCGGGGCCGGGCTGACCGCCGCCCTTTTTCGGCGGGCCGAGGATGCCGACCTGGATCGCTGACGCGTGGCTGAGCATCGGGTGGTACCAGTCGAAGAGGTTGTCCACCGACAGCTTCCAGTTGCACTGCATCGTGTATTTCTGGACGCCGCCGACAGTCTCGAGATTGCCGCGCTCGGCCAGCAGGCTCAGGCCGATCCTGCCGACGTCGCCGAGGAACTCTTCGAGGGCGGGCGCCTCGCCGTCCATCGTCGCGAAGATGAAGCCCTTGTACGTCTCCACCTTACCGGCGGTGATCAGGCCCCAGTTTTCGCGGTCGAGCTCCTCGTGATAAACCTCTTTGAATCCCGGCACGCCGACCAGGTTGCCCTTCAGGTCGTAGGTCCAGCCGTGGTAGGTGCACATGAACGAGGTCGCGTGGCCCTCCTCGGCGCGGCACACGGCGTTGCCGCGGTGACGGCAGGAGTTCACGAGGACTTGCGGGTTGCCCTCGTTGTCGCGGACGCAGATGACCCGGTCCTCGCCGATGAAGGTCATGAAGAAGTCGCCCGGGTTCGGGATCTGGGAGTCGTGGCACATGAAGTTCCATGCCCGCGCAAAGATCCGCTCCAGCTCGAGCTGGTAGATGTCCAGATCGTAGAAGATGCGGCGGTCTACCGTCCCTTTTTGAACGTCGACCAGGCCCCGGAACGAGTCAGCGGTTAATAGTTGCGTCATGAAACTTCCCCCTGCCTTGCGAATTTGGCCCAGATACTACTCCAAGTTTCAGCACTTCACTACGTCTCCAGCGATGTCGGGCTGGGAGTCCTGGGCATTTCAGGGCGCGCCAGTGCTTCGACGAGGCCGAATCGACGGGCAACAAGACGTCGTCGTCGGTGTTGTCGCCGGGATAATCGATGGACGGGACAAATCAGGCGCCCGTCCTGGTGCGTCTCTTCATCGGCATGCTCACGCCGCTCGTCGATCAGCGTCGCGTCCCAGAGCGGTTCACTTCGGGCGTAGGAGGAGCGCCCGATCATATGCGCGGCGATCCGCAGGCGGCGAGCATTCCTCCATGCACTTGTCCGTCAACGTGGAAGTACAATTCTGCCGAAGTGATTCATCGATTCGGTCGATACGAGCTCAACGAAGAGACGTTCGAGCTGAGGGAAGAGGGCACACTCGTCCCGATGGAGCCTCAGGTGTTCGAGGTTCTTGCCTACCTCGTGCGCAATCACGACCGCATCGTGTCGAAAGACGAACTGCTGGACAACGTCTGGGGCAACCGCTTCGTCAGCGATGCCGCCTTGAACAGCCGTCTCATGGCCGCTCGCAGGGCCGTCCAGGACAACGGCCGCGACCAGCGCTTGATCAAGACAGTGCACGGCAGGGGCTACCGCTTCATCGCCCCGCTGTCTGGTCGCACCGCCTCGCCGGAGCAACCGGATACTCGCGAGCAGACGGCAGATGCTGCAGCCGGCGAGCGCATCGTCGGCCGCCCAGCTCCGGACGAAGCCGCCTCGGGACGGGAGCACGAGCTGGAGCTGCTCCATGCATGGTTCTCGGCGGCGCGCTCGGGATTGCGCCAGACGGTCTTCGTCGTGGGCGAGGCGGGGTCCGGAAAGACGACCCTGATAGATGAATTTGTCCGCAACGTTGAGGCGGCGGGACCTGTGCTGGTCGCCTCCGGGCAGTGTCTCGAGCAGCGTGGTAAGGGTGAGACGTTTCTGCCCGTATTCGATGCGATCGAACGGGTGGCGCGCGCAAACCCGCATGCCGATCTCGCCAGCCGCATTCTGAGGCATGCGCCCAGCTGGGCCGCGCAGATGCCCGGCCTCTTCGGCCCTGAAGAGCAGCTCCTGGCCCATCAGCGATCGCTGGGCACGACGGGCGAACGCATGCTGCGTGAAGCCACGGATTTGCTGGAGTCGATTGCCGCTCACGCGCCTCTACTGATCGTTCTCGAAGACGTACATTGGACTGACCAGGCGACAGCGGATCTGATTTCGGCCCTGGCGCGGCGACGGGAGGCGGCGCGGTTGATGGTCGTGGCGTCATACAGACCGGACGACCGCATCGGCGCAGGCTCTCAGGTCCAGACGCTCGCGCATGACCTTCGCCTGCGCTCGCTCGCCCACATCATCGAAGTCCCCGCGCTGCCCGTCGACACCATCAGCGGCATGCTGGCCCCGAAGATCGAGGACGAGCAGGAGCGCCGGGCAGTCGCGGAGGCGTTGCACCGGCGAACTGACGGCAACGGACTCTTCATCAGGAGCCTGCTGGACGAGCTGCCCGTTGACCTCCTCCGATCCCTGGCCTCAACCGCAGCGCCCGACCTCGAGTTGCCGGCAAGCTTGAGCGCCTCGATTGAGCTGCGGTTCGACCGCCTCGACGCCCTCGATCGCAGCATCCTCGACGCCGCAAGCGTCTGCGGGCCGCTCTTTGACGCCGGCAGTGCCGCGGCTGCCCTGGCGCTGGACCGGGACGAAGTCGAGGAGCGCTGCGAGCAGCTGGCCCGTCGCGGCCGGCTGATAGTGGCTCAGGAAGACGCTTCCGGCCACGGGTTCGCCTTCGTCCACGGGCTCTATCAGGAAGTGCTCTATCGGCTGCTGCTGCCCTCGCAGAAGTCCCGCTATCACCGGAGGTTGGGCGAGTATCTCGAAGCGGCCTACGCCACTCGCGTCGACGAGCACGCGGGCGAGCTCGCCGTGCACTTCGCCCGCGGCCGCGAGCCGGCTCGGGCCGTTCACTATCTGAGGCTGGCAGCCCTGCAATCGGCTCGTCGCGGCGGCTACCGAGAGGCCGTGCTGCACCTCACCCACGCCCTCGACCTGCTGCCGGCGCTTGAAGACCCCGAAGAGCGCGACCGTCATGAGATGAACCTGCGGATGCTCCTTGCCTCAGCGCTGCTGGTGACGCGAGGCTTCCGCCACGAAGACGTCGTTCCGCATCTGAAGCGGGCACAGGAGGTGGCCCTCGGCCTCAACGATGAGCGTGTGACCTCGGAAGCCCTCCTCAACCTCGCGGCGCTTCTTGAGTATCGCTCCGAGCACGAGCAAGCCCGCGACGTGCTCCAGTACTTGCAGAGCCTCGACTTTGAGGCGCCGACGGTTCGAGTCCCAATGCACGGCTTGCTCTCTTGTTCGTACTTCCACCAGGGGGACTTTCACCAGAGCCGAGACCAGGGCGATCGCGGTCTCCTCATCGCCGATCCGGAATTGGCCGACCCGCGGTTTGCAGTGCTGGGCGAAGACCCGACGAACGGCTGCTCCGAATGGTCGTCAGAAGCACTGTGCTTCCTTGGTTATCTCGACCAGGCGCGAGACCGCATCGAGGCGGCGATCGCGGTGGCGCTGCGTCCAGACCGGCAGTACACGCTCGCCTCCACTCGAAGCCATGCCGCGCGCATCTATCACCTTCGCCGCGAGCCGGAGCAGGTGCTGCTACACGCGGTCGCGACCGCTGAGCTGGCGGCAGCGCAGGGCTACGTCTATCACCATGCCGTCGCACTCGTCCTCGCAGGATGGGCCAACGTGAGCCTGGGCCGGACCGAAGACGGCATCGAGATGATCCGGCGAGGCATTGAAGAGCACGAGGCTACCGGCGCCGAAATGGACCGTCCCTACTTCCTCGGCCTGCTCGCCGAGGCACTCATCGAAGCCGGCCGTCCGCGGGAGGCGCGTGACATCCTGGACAGCGCCAGCGCCTCCATCGCCGACGAGCCCCGTTACTTCTTCTCGGCCGAACTTCACCGCCTCCGCGCCCTCATCCTCGCCGGCGAGGGTAATGTCGCGGCGGCCGAAGGTGAGCTGCGCGAGGCCATGGCTATCGCCCGAGTGCAGGCAGCAGCGGGTCTGGAGTTGCGGGCTGCGGTCTCTCTGGCGCGTCTGCTGCAAGCCCGCGGTGAGCCGGCCGGGGCTGCTTCAACCCTCAGGCCGATCCTTGAGAGCTTCACTGAAGGCCACCAGACCGCCGACCTTATTGAAGCGACTGCACTACTGGCGGGACTCACCGCGTCTCCATAAGCTCTCCAGACCCTCTCCATTCCACCTTCAAGTTACGTGCGCGCCGCAGTCCTAGTCTCTGGATGTCGGAGGAATGCTCCGAACAACCCGAAAGAGAAAGGACAACGACAATGGTCGCTACTACTGCAATCGTCACGCACAACTACAGCTACTCGGAGGTCCTGGCCAACTCGAAGAAGGTCGCCTGGACCGAGGACACGGTTCTCAACAACCGCCGCTTCGATCTCACGCGACGCTTCCTGCCGAACAGCCTAAGCGGCGTCGACGGCATCAGCTGCCTGAGTGAGGATGAGAAGCGAATCCTGAACCAGATCATGGGAACGGCGTACTGCCACCTCTTCGCCTTCGTCGAGGAATTCATCATCCCGACCGTCTCCGAAGAGGCGATTCACGAGCCGTACGGCGATGAGGTTCGGCAGCGCTCGCTCCTGCGCTTCTCGGAGGACGAGCTCAAGCACCAGGAGATGTTCCGGCGTTCGATTGCCCTCTTCCGGGAGCAGTCCGGTATTGACCTGCAACTCCTTCCCGACCGCGAAGCCGTTGCCGGCGTAGTGCGGAGCAAGTCCAAGCTGGCTGTTCTTATCCTGATCGACATCATCGAATGGTTCGTTCAGGTGCACTACACGGAGCACGTCCTCGACGAGAGCGGCCTCGACGGCCTGTTTCGCGACCTGCTGAAGTACCACTGGCTCGACGAAGCCCAGCACGCAAAGATGGACACGATGCTCATCGCCGAGACGGTGGGCGATCTCTCCCTGGCCGAGCGCGAGGCAGCAATCGATGAGGTGCTGGAGCTCGGCGGCGCCATCGACGGCCTGCTGCAGTCGCAGATTCAGATGAACATCGACGCCCTCGAACACGCGACCGGACGCGCGTTCAGTGCGGAAGAGCGCGCTGAGATCGCCGCGAAGACGCTGAAGGCCTGGCGCTACACCTTCCTGACCTCCGGCCTCGATCACCCGAAGGTGGTCAAGATGGTCGAAGAGATCACGGTCGAAGGCCCTGCCAAGTTCCGTAACGCGGTGGCTGCGCTCTCGGCCTAGGCGCCGATAGCGACTCGCTTGCGGCCCTCCACGACGCCGATCGTGGAGGGCCGCGGCGTTCTCCCTTGCAGCGACCGCAGACCTGGCACCCTGAAGCGGATTCGCGCTGACAGGCACGTGCGTCTTCGTCAGCCGGAAACGGCGCGCTGTCGTTCCTTCGGGAGATGAACCTCGCGCTCGTTACAGTCGACGAGCCTCAGGGGACGGTCACCAGCGTCCCGCCGATCTGGGAGCCGCGTCGCCCGATCTCGCGGTGGTGCGCTTCCACAGTCACAACGACGAGAACGGGACGAAGAAGGGCATCACGGCGGCCGAGCGGTTCGACTACCTCTACTCGGAGGACGAGGTACTCGAGCTTGCGAAGGAAGTGAGGCAGCTTTCCTCTCGATCACGGGGAGGTGCACGCGATGTTCAATGACTGCTACTCCGACAAAACGCCAAGGAGCGATGCGAGTTCAAAGCCATGGTGTAGACCTTCGACCGCCCTCGCCGCCAACGACATCCTCTAGAATGTGCGTCATGTCAGAGGATCACGCGGTCGGGCATCAGGTTCTCAAGTCGGCTTGCTCACTGGACTGCCCCGATGCGTGCAGCCTCGAGGTCCATGTCAAGCAGGGGCGCGTCGTCTCGATTGATGGCGATTATCGCAACCCGCTAACGCAGGGCTTCATCTGCTCGAAGGTCCGGCGGCTTCCTCAGGCGCTCTACGGCGACGACCGCGTTCTCTACCCTGCCGTCCGCGTCGGCGAAAAGGGCGAAGGGCGCTTCGAGCGCGTCTCCTGGGACGTCGCGCTCGATCTCGTGAAGGACCGGATGCAGAGCGCCGTGGAGCAGTGGGGCGGCGAGTCGATCCTGCCCTTCTCGTACGGCGGCTCGAACGGGATGCTCACGCAGGACACGACCGACGCCCGCCTCTTCTACCGCCTCGGCGCGTCGAGGCTGGCGCGGACAATCTGCGCGGCTGCGACCGGGCGCGCTTCGACCGGCCTCTACGGCAATATGCCGGGCATCGCGCTGTCGGACTACGTCCACTCCAATCTAATTATTCTCTGGGGCATCAACCCCTCAGTGTCCGGCATTCACCTCGTGCCTGTTCTCAACGAGGCGCAGAAGCGTGGCGCCACGCTGGTGGTTATCGACCCGCGACGAACCCAGCTTGCCGCGAAGGCTGACCTGCACCTCGCGCCACGACCCGGCACCGACCTCC
>JBFWZE010000045.1:17335-20954 GCA_050185685.1 Dehalococcoidia bacterium | reverse complement strand
GAGCTCGTTCGGGCCTTGAGGCCGGAGCAGCGGGGCAAGGCGATCCTCTTCCCTTCGACTCGGACCGAGGATATTCCGCCGGAGCGGTTCTTCGGCGGCGACGGCCGCATCGATGTCGGCGCCTTCAAGGACAACATCATTGTCCCTTACGAGGGGATCGCAGGCGAAGAGATGTCGGCGGGCCAGCACGAGCTGCTTCTGAACGTCGTGCGGTCGTTCATCGGGCGTATTCGTCCCGGCCACGCCGAGATTCGCATGGATGAGATCCGCAGGCACCTGGCTGCGACGCACTTCGCCTGGATGGGGGGAACGGACGACGACAGCGTGTTCTTCTTCAAGGTGCACAGCCCTGTCGTGCTTATCGAGTTCGACCACCAGCGCGGCGTCTTCCTGGACAACGACGAGCCGGAGCGATTCCACATTCACAGCATCGTCCGCACGCCCAACGGCAACGACTACGGCCGCGATCTGCTTCGCCAGCACTACCAGCTATCGCACACCAGGAACCCGTAGTCGAGGCTTCGGAGTCTGCGTCGATAGCTCCCTGACAGAGTCGGCGGGTCGGCGAGACGAGGTTGTTGCCGGCGCCGCCTACCGGTTGAGTCAGCAGGAGCGTCGATTACAATGGGGACGAATCTGGAGACCGCTGAGTACTCGAGCCTTTGCCTCGACCGGACGCGGTGTCCATGAGTGGTTTTGCACCCCAAGCCCTCGAGCGACGTATCGCCAGGGTGCTTCTGTGCAATCGAGCGGCGCCATTCGCTTGAAGCTCGAGATTCACCCTCTCATGCCGGAGTGGCGGAATGGCAGACGCGACGGTCTCAAAAGTCGCAACCCTGCAGACTGGCCGGCTTCATCGAAGCCCAAGACAGTCCGATGCAGATTTGAGATTGCGTCCTCGAGGACGGTCTCAGCTCAAGGGAACCGTTTGAGACTCTCCCTGTTTGGCAGCAGAATGGTAGCAAGTCCCAGCGGACCTGATCCCTGCTTTCTAGGTTCAGAGTTGGGACCTCCTGCTATCTCGGCTCACCGTTTTTGAGTTCGTAAACGAGTGGTTGTAGCCGTTCGTTAGCGTCCATCCACGACTGGAAACTGTAGACCATCGCTCTACGAAATTGTCGGACGACCAACGAGAATTTTGAGCGGATACGGGATATGACGCCATTTACACATAGTGACTCCTACACGCTGCTCGATCTCCAGCGCTTTTTAACAGCCGCCGCGTAACCTGGGCGGCCCTTCCGGCAGATAGGAAGGGCATGGAGCTCTCGACTCTCACACTCAGCTTCGAAGCACGGCACTCGCTGCGTGCCTTCAACACCGACGTGAGCATCGTCGCGAGTGACTGGCGTGAGCTTCCTTCGTTCACGCGACTTGAGTCCTTCTTCGCCGCATACGAAGCCCGCTTCAGCCGCTTTCTGCCGTCAAGCGACGTGGGGCAGTTCAATCACCGCCGCGCCGAGTGCGCTGTCGTGTCGGCTGAGCTGTTCGCCCTCATCAATCGTTGCCACCACTTCTCCCGCATTACCGAGGGCATCTTCAATCCGCTCATCCTGACGAGCCTCGAAGCCGCTGGGTACGACCGCTCCTTCGAGCACTTGTCCAAGACGTCGAGGTCGCGGCATGGCACGCGGATTCCGCCCTTCGAGGTGCTCCAGATAGCTGAGGTGACGAGAGAGGTCTCGCTGGACCTGCCCTGGGGTATCGACCTCGGTGGCATCGGCAAAGGGCACGCCGTCGACATGGCGCGGGCCCTGCTTCCCGATGGCTGCGGCGTCCTGATCGACGCTGGCGGCGACATCTTCGCGACCGGACGCGGACCGGGAGGCGCCCCCTGGCTCGTAGACGTCGCCGACCCTCATGCACCGGGTCGCGTCATTGCTCGAGTTGAGCTCGTTGACCAGGCAGTCGCGTCTTCGTGGATCACGCGGCGGCGCTGGCGAACCGATGCCGGCTGGTCGCACCACCTCATCGACCCGCGCACCGGCCTGCCCGCCGACAGCGGTCTCGCAGGCGCCACGGTTATCGCCGCGCGTACGGACGAAGCCGACGTCTTCGCGAAGACCGCCGTGATCCTCGGAGCTGAGGCGGGTCTCGAGTTCCTCGAGCGCATGGGGGTGGATGGCCTGCTCATCGGGGCGGACGGAACCCAACTGCACACACCCGGCTGGCCCGGACAAAGTAACGGAGGTATCCCATGACACGCAGAGTTGCACTTGCCTGCTCATTCGCGCTGACGGTGGTCGTCAGCTTCGCGGTAGTCACCCTCGGCTCATCGGCCGGCTGGTTCGGCGGCGAAACCGAGGCGTCTACGGCAGTCATGCCATCGTCTCAGGGCCCCCAGCCGGGCCTCAGCCCGACGCCAGAGGTCATCTTTGTCGACATCCCCGTCGTCAGCGTGGCGTCGCAGCAGTCCGGATTGGCGCCCCAGCTGGTGCCGTCCTCTCGGTCCGTATACCACGATGAGGACGACGACGACCGCCATGGTGACGACGACCGGCACGACGATGACGATGACGACGATAGTGGCCACGGTGGGCGCGGTCGCGACCACGCGGAGGACGACTAGCCACGGGGCTGGTGCGATGAAGGTCAAATACCTCGGCCTCAAGGTGGGCACAATCCTCGCAACGATGGCAGCGACGCCTGTACTCTGGGCGGCGCTTGCCTACCCGGAGTGGCAGGCCAACTCGGCCGCAGTCGCTGGAGATGCGGCGGCGCCAAACGCGGCGCCCGAAGCGCCGGCAAGACAGGTGGTCATCGTCCCCCGCTACGTCGACGCCCGCACCGGCGAGCCGGTTAAATCACCTGTCGGAGGTGCCCCTGCACCGGCACCGCAGCAGCCCGTTGCAGGAGCACCGCCGCCTCAACCTCAGACGACGCGCTCGCAGCCGACCGCACCCGCCCGCAGCAGTGCGACGACGAGGGGTTCGTAGTGGAAGGCACGTTCTTCGCGTTGGCGACGCCGGACTTCGGCCTGCACCCCTGGTGGTACCTGGGCCGCGCCGGTGGCTTCCTTGCCTATTCGCTGCTCTTCCTCTCGATGGTCCTCGGCATCGGCGTCAGCTCCCGCGTCTTCGATGGGCTGTTGGCGCGCGGCTGGTTCTTCGAGATGCACAAGTTCCTGTCGCTCCTCGTCGTGGCGGCGGTCCTATTCCACGTCCTCGTGATGCTGCCGGACCCGTTCGCCGGCTTCACGGTTGGTGACCTGTTCGTCCCCTTCGTCGCCGATCTGCGCACGCTGCCGCTCTCCGTCGGCATCTTCAGCTTCTACGGAGCCGTCCTCGTTGCCTTCAGCTTCTACGCAACGAAGTGGATCGGCCAGAAGGCATGGCGGACGTTGCACTACCTTGCCTTCCTCGCCTACGTCGGCGGTGCGGTTCACGGCGTCTGGGCGGGTACGGACACCGGCCTGCCGGCGGTCAGGCTGTTCTATCTCGGTACCGGCATGACCCTTTTCTTCTTCGTCTGTTACCGGCTGCTCGCGCTTCGAAACCAGAAGGCGCCGGTGAAGGCCGTCGCGGCAAAGCCTCGGATCAGCGCCGTTCCTGTCCCGGAAGGTAGAGTTGATGAGAGACAGACGGCTGCCGGTTAGTGGGCGATGGAGATGTCGCTTGGG
>JBFWZE010000045.1:0-17235 GCA_050185685.1 Dehalococcoidia bacterium | reverse complement strand
AAACCAGAAGGCGCCGGTGAAGGCCGTCGCGGCAAAGCCTCGGATCAGCGCCGTTCCTGTCCCGGAAGGTAGAGTTGATGAGAGACAGACGGCTGCCGGTTAGTGGGCGATGGAGATGTCGCTTGGGACGCGCTTGACCCAGGGAACAACGATCGATGATGAGGCGGACCTCGTGCGACGTCTTGCTGCCTACGATGCAGACGCCTGGCAGACGGTGTTTCGTCTCTACCACCGCCCGCTCTTCCGCCTTGCGTACGTCCGCACGTTCCAACAGACGCTGGCGGAGGACATCGCCGCGGAGGTGCTCAGCGAAGCGGCGCGAGGCATCGGCCGCTACACCTACCGCGGCGTCCCGTTTCGCGCCTGGCTGTTCCGCATCGCCAACAACCTCATCGCCGATCACCTCAAGGCGCAGCTACGGCGGCCTCAGGTCTACCTCGAAGAGGTCGAAGAGGTGATCGGCCTCGCCGTCTCGGGCTCCTTCGAAGCAGTCGAGGCGAACGAAGACTTCTTTCACGCGCTCGAAGGCCTCACGCAGGAGCAGAAGACGGCATTGACCCTCCGATTTGTGAACGACCTCAACCTGGAGGAGACTGCCGCGTCGATGGGCAAGTCAGTAGGCGCGATCAAACAGCTGCAGCACCGCGCCCTCGGCGCCCTGCGCGAGAAGCTGCCACGAGAGGAGGAGAGGACATGACCTACGATGACGCCCTCGAACGTGCCCTCAGTCTCCGCTCTGATGCGCCAGCCCTCGACGCCTTCTTGCGCGGCCAGCCTGAATGGCGCCCGCAGCTCGAAGTCGACCTTGCTCTCGCTGCGCGCAGCCGTGCAGCCATCAATGCTGCCGAACCTGGCGCCGAAGCCTCAACGCGCGCGGAGCAGCAGCTCCTGCGTCTCGTTGGCGTCCTCGAAGCGCGGCAGGCCGAATCGCAGCGGCTGGTCGAAGCGCGGCGCCCAGGGCGCGGCTGGTGGCCTCGTCTGGGGCTCATGGCGGCGGGCGTCGCCGCGCTCGTGCTCCTTGCCGTCATCCTCACGCAGCCCGGTGGTGGCGGCATTGCTCCCTCGACCGCCGAGGCCGTCGTCATCGAGGGCAGCGTCTCGCAGGTCACCGGCACCGAGCTCACGATCGTGACGCCGGAAGGGCCACGCACGTTCACGCTGAACGGGACCATCCTTCAGGATGGCTTCGGCAACACAATCGACCTCTCCGAACTTCAGCCGGGTCAGATCGTCATCCTCACGGCCCGACCCTCAGACGGGACGCTCGTGCCCCAACGCCTCGAGGTGAAGGACCGGATCTTCGGTTCGCTCATTGCCGTCAGCGCCGACCGTATCGTCGTCCAGACCAGCGCTTCCCAGTACGCCGTCCGCCTAGCCGCGGAGACCGAGGTCGAGGGCCGCCTCGTCCCGGGCGTCTACGTGGAGGTCGACGTCGACCGCCTCGACGATGGCAGCTTCGTGGCGGACAAAGTCGAAGTCGAAGACCACGATGATGACGACGGGAACACCGGCCCCGGCAGCAGCGATGACGACGACGATGACAACAACAGCGGACCGGACGGCGGCGGAGACGACAGCGATAACTCCGGCCCCGGCAGTCGACGTTAGATGCGCACGATCACGCCATCGTGCAACCTTTGTCGCCGCGGAACATCTCCTGGACAGCATTGCTGCCCGTCAATTGGCCTTCAATTTCCCTTCAAGCCGTGAAGAGTATGGTTCTGCTGAAATGACCTGGCTCCAAGGAGCATCACATGCCCGCGGGACAGAATCACTCTGAGCTTCGCTCGTCCTCAGAAACCGAGCATGCTTTCAACGCTAAGACTGTGCACGCGGCATTAGAAGGTGCTCCGGCTGAAAGCGACGGACCACACATCCTCACCAGAGCGCTCGGTCGAGAGAGCGACGTCACCCGCCGAGTCCAGTCGTTCCAACGTGCGCAGCGAACCTTCGGCAACGCCTACGTCCAGCGCCTGATGAGCAAGACCATAGCTCAGGGGCGAGGGTCGCCTCGAGGACTTGGAGGAAGCATCTCCACCGAGTCTGCCGGTCTCATTCACCGCGAAGATACACCCCCGCCCAAGTCGCCGGCAGAGCGAGCGCAAAAGCTGGTCGATGACAATACCACTCTTGCGCTCTACCAGGACGATGCAGCTATTGCTGCAGCCGTGCTCCCAACTCTACCTGCCGACGAAGACTTCGCAATTGAGGTGCTCAACCGAGTTAACTCCAACAACAAGGACGACATTGCTCTTGGGTTGACCAAAGGCTCTGCAGGCAAGTTAGGGGCACTCAGCCGTCGTCTCAAGATGCGCCTGATTGAAGAACTCGCAAGTGGAGTTGTGGCCGAAGACGAAGAAGCGATGATTGGCAGTCTGTGGATGAGCTTTGACACTGCCGGTGACTACAAAGGGCTGGGAGAGGTCGCTGCTCTCTACCCCGCGTTGTGGCAGAAGTCCCTGGATGAGAGCGATGCACTGCAGGCGTATCTGAAGGGCCTGTACGAGGGTTTCGAGAACGATGTCCAGGATCTGGCACTTCAGTACCTGAGTCAGAACAAGACCTTGATTGAGGCCGAATCGCGCCGCTATGGCTTGGAGCTGAATGCTTCAGAAGGTGACCCCAAGGGGGGGCCCGAGGCTGACCAGCAACACCTCAATGAGATGAAGCTCGTCGCTAGTCGGGTTCTCGAGATCAAGAACAAGAGACAGGAGCTTCTCGAGATCCCTGTGGGCTATGACGACGGCGGCGATGGACAGCCCAAGGTCGCGGTCAAGTTCAAGCCGAAGTCGCCGCCGAAGTATTCGATTGAGGAGATCGACAAGAAGCCAGGCGCCGCATATGACAAGGTCAATGAGCAATGGACGCGGGCCTCAGCGGTGATTTCGGGATTCGCGAACACATACCCGACGGTCTATACGCTTCTTCAGCAGGACAGGCTCGACGAGTTCGTTAAAGGTGGTGACGCGAGCAAGTCGCAATCCGTGATTAAGGACGTTCTCGGTAAGACGTACCAGAAAGCTGAAGAGGCAGAGGTAAAAATCTCCTGGGGTAACGCCATTACGCCTTACGACCTCGTGATGCTCCACAGTCAGGTCCTCGGCAACAAGAAGGTTCCAGGTGTGAACTACCACTTCGACTGGACTCAGCCGTTCCTGCAGGAGAGCGTAAACAAGCACATCAAGACCCAGGCTAGTAATGAGTTCTGGGAGCAGCTCGGCCTTTCGCTTGCTACCGCGGCCGCGTTGATTGCCGCTCCATTCACGGGCGGTGTCACTGCGATGATCCTGGTGTCAGGGGTAGTTGCAGTTGACGCCGCGCAAGCTGCGGCGAGTTGGGAGAAGTACGCTGATCTGAAGACGGTTGGTCAGTCCGCGGTGAACGACGAGCTAGCGCTGGTTAGCGAAGGGCAGATCGACAGCGCATTCACGGATGCCGCGATGAACTCTCTCGTGGCTTTCCTGGACGTATTCGGTGCCCGTGCAACAGTGAAATCCGCAGAGGAACTCGCGAACCTCGTCAAGGCGGCCGACACAGCAGAGGGAGCACTGAAGGCGGCTGCCGAACGTAACAAGCTGATCCGTCAGGGTGTAAAAGAGGCCGGACTGAACGTTGCTGGCGCCGGCGTGGCGGTCGGTGCGCACGAAATCGCGGAAAACATTCCGAGTCTTCAGATGGCTCCGGTGGGCGTCCTGACTTTCAAAATCCCAGAGCCGAAAGGCAAAACTGCAACTAACGGTGCGAGCGTTAATCCGCTGCGGATCGAGAGGGCACCCTTTGACGACGGTGGCATGTACGAGCGCTACATCCGTAGCGGTGCACTAACGGGCGATTACGGCTTGGAGCGGTCGACCTACGTCATCAATCCGCAGTTCAACGCCAGGAATCTGGATAAACCCGGAGTCAATGGATTTGACCTCTTTGGTGTCTCGGTCTTCCCAGAACGCCGAGAGGTGAAGCTCTGTAAGTACGAATGCAAGTACGTCTCGCCTGGGGGCGAGGCAAGGCTCAGTGAACGAGCGGCTGCAGGGATGCAGCTCAGTCCGGGCTGGGAGCACTATGCCGCATCGAACTTCCTTGACGCGCCCCATCCAAGCGTTGTCCAGGAACGAGTCAACCTCTTCCGTATTGTTGAGGAAGCGACAGGTGTTTCGCACACCAGGGAGAGCATGCTGAACCTCATCCTCAGTGGTGAGAGGCGAATCGTCACGCCAAACTGGGCTCTCCTCGACACACTCAATACCCAAGTGCGCACGTTGCTCCGCATGAATCAAGAGGCCCGGATCATCACAACGCCCGTCCCCTTCACTCCAGTCGTGCGGCGAAAGTGAAAGGGTCGAGCCCGGTTTCCGTCCAAGCCACATACCATTCAGTCATCGTACGGGCCTCATGCTCGCTATCCAACGCCCAAGAAGGACTCTTTGAGGTCGCCAGGTGCTCAAACGACTTCTAACAAGAAGTCTGAACCGCTGCCTGGCTTTAGGTGATTGCGTGGCCGGGAGGGTGGGCGTCCTCCCGGCCACGCCGGAGTTCAGGCGAACCACGCCTGGTATTGATAGTCCTGCCCGGTGAAGGGGTCGATGATGAAGTCACGTAGGCGTGCATCGTAGAAGATCGTGCTCTGAAGCGTCACCGTGTTGAAGCTCAGGGTGTAGAGGTCGAGGACTTTCTTCTGGAGGTCCTTGACGATTCTGATGTTCTCCTCACGGTTGACTGTCGTCTCTGACTTTTCAATCAGCGCGTCCATCTCCGGCATGAAAAGGCCGACATTGTTGAAAAGGTCGTTGGTATTGCTGTGGTTGTTCCGCATTGCACGCGCCGGCGTGTCACCACCCGGCTGGGAGCCCATCCAGAAGTCGAACTGAGAGACGTTCATCTTCTTCGGGAGGATCTCAGCGAGCGGCAGAGCCTCGACGCGGATTTTGATGCCGCCTCGCGCCAGTTGCTGCGCCCATACCTCCGCGAGGGTGGCGTTGATCGCGCTGGAGTTGGACGTTGTCACCGTCCATTCCTTGCTGCCGTCGTAGTTCATCGCTGCGAGGAGCTTCTTTGCGGCGTCGACATCCTCTTTGTAGTAGGGCTCCGCCGTCTTGAAGTCCATGTGCCACGCTTCGAGACCAGCCTGGAGCGGCCCCTTATTTGCGACAGCCTGGCTCCGGTAGACAAGGTCTACATGCTGGGGTTTGTTGGTGAGCCGGTAAATAGCCTCCCTGAAGCGAACATCATGCCAGGGGCGCGGACCTCCTTGCTCGGCGTTCATCATCGCGTTCATACCCACCTGGCCGGTGGCGAGGAACTGTTGGTTCGTGTACTTGGCCTTATCCAGTTCACCCAACAGCCGCTCAACGTTGGACGAAGACGGCGTCCATTCGCTGATCTGCCCACTTCGGAATGCTGCTTCAAGAGCCACCTGGTCGAGGATGCTATAGGTCTCGCGGTTGGCAAAATACGGCATCCCATTTTTTGCTTCGCGGAATTTCTCGAACTTCTTGTACACGTACTTTTGACCGAACGTGTGGTCGACCAGTTCGAAGGGGCCGCTTCCGACGGCTGGCGTTTGCTCGATGTTCTCGACGACCTCCTTAGGAACGATGGGTTGCGCCGTCGGATTTGCCAGGTAGGTTGATGAGAAAAGGTACGCGGAGGGCGCCTTGAGGTTGAAGACGACCGTCGTGTCGTTTGGCGCCTCAACGCGGTCGAGGAAGACGCGCTGAAAGTTGCTGTTCTCCGCATTCGCGAGGCCCTTAACGTAGTTTTGATAGGCGACGATGTCGCTCGCGACGACAGCGCGTCCGTTAACCGGTGCCTTGTTCTGATACACCATCCCCTGCTTGAGAGTCATGATGACCTTGGTCGGCGATGCGACCTCAATTTTCTCCATGGCCTCCAAGTGGTACCCGGTCTTATCTGCCCTGGCGGTTATTGGCCGGTCGTAGACGGTGATGCCGGAATTGTTGTAGCCATCGTGATAGAAGGCTGCGATGTTGTAGTTACCAATCGTCGTGAACGTGCTCGAGTAGGTCCCTCCCTGCTTTGCCTGGCCCTGTGAGCCTGCAGGTGATGGAGATGCCGGTGCTTCTCCACCCTCATCGTCGCTGCCGCAACCAAGTAGGGTTAGGGCCGCCGCCCCACTCGACAAAGCCCCTCCGGCCTTGAGCAGGCGCCTTCGTCCGATGCGGACCTGTGTGATTCGAGCCCAGTAGTCTGCTGCCATCTCTGCTCTCCCTTGGTACTTCAGTTTCTAACGATAGATAGAACCAATGAGTATCTGAGGTCAGAGTTTCGTTCTGTGCGAGCAGGAATGGTACTGAAGCTTCCTTCAGGAAGCTTGTGTCTGACCGAATGGGGCGGCGCCCTGTGGTCACGAGTTGTCACGACGGTGAAGCCACATCCTGAGTTCAATGCCTGGGCAACTCATGGAGCCAGCAAGTCATGGTTCTCGCAGTGAGCCTCCAATCGAGGCTATGCGAGTGGCCTTGCAGGTAGGTGAACCTTCAATGGGTGGCTATTGAGTTGGGCTTTGGACGCTTGCCAAACCGTCGCCATAGCCGGATGAATGCGTGGAAAGGAATCTCTGCGATGAGGGGATGGCGAAAGCGCGCATCAGAGTTGACTGTGTAATGGTTTCGTCTGCCGCGGTGAGTCACGATCAGCATCTTCGCCGCAATCAAGTCACTGATCAGGTCTGCTACTCGCCTCTCAGTCAGCCCAAGCGCCTTTGCAATCTCGCGCACTGTCGCGTTCGGGTTCTCAGCAACGTACAGGAGCGCAAGGCCGTGACTGGTAACGAGAGTCCAAGCGGGGACGGGAGTCAGGCGATCCTCGTGGAGGTCTTTAGTCATAAGACGTTGAACTCCGATACTGAAATTATCTTCAATGGACTCAGATGATACCTGCAAGTACGGTACTCGTAGGCCGAGTCTTTCCCACGGAGGGAGAGAGCGGGGGACCCACTTTTTTGGGGTGCAGTCCTCTTTTGACGGACGGGGCAGCTCTTTCAGCCCTAACCCGACAGCTAACCTCGTAGGCCACTGAAAGAGGATGGGATTCAGTCGCGACCCTTATAGGTGTCGCTTTCCTCCTTGCGCAACCCCGAAAGGTCAAGCGCCTGAGCCCCTCCTCCCGTTACCTGGTTCTGAGTGAGCCAGCGGCTCTGGGAGGCCACGTGATGACTTCATTCACGCCTAGACAGTCACCTTAGGTCCTGCAAGCCACGCTCGGGACGCAAGACGCGTACTGAGTTCTACCGCTCCATGCCCGGGCATTCCCGCGCATGGTTCGTGACGGTGTCCCGCCGGGCGCAGTCAGTGCCTTCGATCCTCCTGTCCGAAGTGCACAGCGCCTGGCGCGATGCTGTTGGAGGGACTGTCGTGATTGAATTTCCGAACAACATGTCGCAGAAGACTCGTTCAGCCGGCGTCCTCGATGGCTCCCGGCTGATCATGGTGAGCAACCGTGGTCCGGTCGAGCACTCGATCGATGAGGCCGGCCAGATTCGCAGCAAGGAAACCGGCGGCGGTGTCGCTGTCGCCCTGGCTTCCGTCGCCCGAAGCTGCCCGGTGACCTGGATTGCCGGCGCCGCGAGTGCGGGCGACCGGGTCGTTGCTCGCAGCAGCGAAGGCGTCAGCTTCGCCGCGAACGGCAAGCTCCGCCTTGTCGACCTGCCCGAGGAGGTCCGCGTCCCCTTCTACGAGTCCTTTTGCAACCCCGTCCTGTGGTTCGTCCAGCACTCGCTAAACCACCTCCTCGAAGAGTCCCGCGACGCCGCCGCGATCGAGGCAGCCTGGCTCGATGGCTACCGCCCGGCGAACGAGCTGTTCGCCGAAGCCGTCATCGATGAGATCGGCCCCGACGAGCAGAGCGCGCGAGTCATGCTCCACGACTACCACCTCTACCTGGCGCCGCGAATGATTCGTGAGGCGCGGCCGGGTATAGCGATGCAGCAGTTCATCCACATTCCGTGGCCGGACCCGCTCGCCTGGCTCATGATTCCCCACGCACTCGTCAACGAAATCTGCCAGGGATTGCTGGCCAACGACTCGATTCAGTTCCAGACGGAGAAGGACGCTGCGCTGTTCATGGCCACGTGTCGCGCCTACCTCGGCGAAAACGCGGAGGTCTGCGAGCGCAGGGGCGAAGTCGAGTACCTCGGGCGGGTCACCTCCGTGAGTGTCAATCCGATCTCCGTCGACGTAGCCGAGCTCGAGCAGCTTTCGGTCAGCCCGGAGGTTCGCCTCGCCTCGGCCGCTCTTGCCATCTGCTGCCCTGGAGGAACCCAGCTAGGCGGCAGTCCCTACGCCCACTCGTCGAAACGAACCGACAACACCGGACGAATGAAGACGATCGTCCGGGTCGATCGGCTGGACCCCAGCAAGAACATCTTGCGGGGCTTCCAGGCCTACGAACGGATGCTGGACCAATCTCCGGCTCTGCGCGGAAAAGTGAGGTTCCTGGCCCACCTCGTTCCCTCTCGCACCGGCATTGCCGAATACGATGGCTACGCGAGCAAGGTCTTTTCGCTTATCCGGCAGATCAACGACTGTTACGGGACCGAGGACTGGCAGCCGATCACGGTGTTTTACAAACAGGACCGGTTGAGCGCGCTCGCCAGCCTGCGCGCCTACGACGTCTTGCTCGTGAACTCGGTGGCAGACGGCATGAACCTCGTTTCCAAAGAGGGGCCGATCCTGAACACCCGCGACGGCGTCCTCGTGCTCTCCCGAACGGCGGGCTCCTACGAAGAGCTGGCCGCCGATGCAATCGGCATTGAGCCCCTGGACATCGAGGAAACTGCACTGGCCCTCAGCACCGCGCTCAAGCTGCCAGACGAAGACCGGGCTCGGCGAGCCGAAGGTTTGAGGTCGGCGATCGAAGCCCACCAGCTTTCCGACTGGTTGGAGGTTGGCCTGAAGGACCTTCAGGTGAGTTCGATCATCCATCAGGTCGAGGCCGGTCTCTCAGAACAACCAGCTCCTCCCAGGGCTGTCATGTCTAAGGCGGGTTAGACAGGCCAGCTTCCCTTTGACGGCTCTGTGGGCCGCCGACGGCGCGACCCGTCGCGGCTCACGGGCCGGACATCATCCGAAGCTCAGTGGATCGGGAACCACGATGACGTGGCGTCGGCGCCCACCGTCGATGACGACGTAGATGATCCGCCGGGTGGACCTGCCGGCCAAGGAGAACGACGGCACGCTATCCAGAAGTACTCCTCACGACGTGGGAAGAATCATTCTAATGATTAGCGTTCGCCAGAACGGCGCACGGAAGCCCCGGCGGACAGCCTGCTGGCTTCTTCGCGCTAGCACGATGCCGCCATAGTGTCATGTCAGGTTTCAAGAAGAGGGCAACAAGCCAGACGGATGTCAGGCTAGTGCACATACTTGACCGTTGGTCAGTTAGAAGGTTGTCAAGGATTGCATCAGTCGGTCGGATTTGCTCAAAGAAGCCGCAATGCTCCGCTTCGGAACGACACCTATTCTGATCGGCCTCGGCACCGCATTACCGATCTGCTGTACGAATCTTCCGAACTGACTTAGATGGTCAGGACGATGTTTCCCTTTTTGTGGCCCGTTTCGATGTACCTGTACGCCGCGGGAGCTTCTTCTAGCCCGTAGGTCCGATCAATGACCGCCTTCAATCGCCCCGAGTGGGTGATGACTGCGTGGTAGAAGTCTCCGCAGTTGTCTAAGGCGAACTCCAGTTGGTCGTGATAATCCATTTTCTGGATACCCAGAACCTGCGCCGTGTCACCCGAGGGCATATACCTGGCGCCGCGCGGCAGTAGTCAGCGCCTCGAGCTCGCCAGGCTGGCCAGGACGGAGACATCGTCAGTGCGTTCAAGCTCCATCACTGTTTCAACGATGCGATCTAACTCGGCGGCGTCGAGGCCGTTTACGGCCCAGCTGGCACTATCTCGGAATTTGGCGATGATCTCGTCCGTGTGGCTGGAGTCGACCGTGTTGTTAAGCGGGTTGACGTCGACGCTCAGCGTTTGCCCATCCGTGGTCAGCACCTCAAGGCGCTGCTGGTCTGATTCGCCGATCACGGCGTAGCTGAGGCGGCTGGATACGTGGAGGAACTCCGGCTGTACAAGGCCGTCGATGCTGAGGTCCGCCAGGCCGCAGGTGCCGTTCGCGAGCGCTTTCGCGGTCCAGAAGACGATGCCATTGGCCGCTGCGGCAGACTGAGCGGGACGTCGGCGCTCCTCGATCGGCTCCATCCAGACCTGGTGGTCGGGGTGAATGAACATCGTCACCTTCTCGACGGCGGAAAACGCGACGCCGTGCTCCGCGCGTAGCTGTGCGCCCGCAGTGATCCAGGCACCGGCCCCACCACCGGTCGGCCACGTCTTGAAGCCGATACGTGCGGGCGTGTAGGTGCTACCAAGGTTCTCGTACAGGACCTCGTGGGCGTGGCGGCTCTCGTAGTACATCTCGAAGAAGCCACAGCGGCCCTCGAAGACGTTCATGCGGGCGCCGAGACCGTGCTTCGCAAGATGCGCGCTCAGCACAGCACTGTGGTTTGAGAAGGCTGAGTACACCGCTTTCACCGGCGGGTCGCCGCTGGCAACGACCTCCATGCTGCCGGAACACTGCATCAGCGTAATGCCGAATGCGTCCATCATCTGGGACGGTGTGAGATGCAGCAGCCGGCCGGTTGCCGCAGTGATGCCGAACACGCCGAGCAGCGTGCCCTCGAGGAATTTCTCGTTCGCGTTGACGTGGGACGCGTGGAGGGCGCGGTTCATGCGGCCGGTGAGCTCGGCACCTGCTGCGAGCGCGGCGATAAACTCCTTGCCGCCGACACCGCCTCGCTGCTCAGCGACCGCCAGCGGTCCCGGCAGCAGGCTCCCGAGGTGCCCCTGCCCGACCGCGTCATAGTTGAGAGCGTGGACGAGGCCACCGTTGGCGAGCGATGCCATCAGGACCGAGAGGCGGTCGCCGAAGCCGATGACCGTGGCCTCCGGCTTGCCACTCTGGGCCCGCGCCAACTCGAGCACTTCGCTAGTGCCGACGCCCAGCCGGGTGGCCGCAAGGATGGTGCCGAGGGAGTCGAGCACCAGACACTTCACGTCACGAACGGTGTCCTCGGGCAGGTCGTCGAACCTGAGTTCAGCGGCCTGGGTCGCGAGCGCCTCGGTGAGATCGGGCGATGCAGTAGTAGAGCTGGCCATAGGATTCCTCCAGCCTGCAATGAGTGCTTCAGGCGCGCGGCTACAGACCGATGTCGTCCTGCGGGATCACCGCAGTCGGCGTCGGCACAAATGGGCGGATGAAGTCATGGTTCGCACGCGTTAGTGCTTCGAGTTCGAGGGGGTCAAGGTAGATCCGGTTCCCCGAGCCCATGTCCTCGATCAGGAGGCGTTCGCCGTTCGCCGAGACGTCCTTACTGAGGCGCACAACGGCGAACTCGCTGCGGAAGATCTCGCCCTGAGAACTCGAGAATGCCATCTGCCGGCCTAGATCAGGAACGACAGGTTACGGAAAGGCAGGTAGCGACTGAGCAGGATCACCTTCTTCATCGCCATCCGCCAACCCTCCCCCTCGACGTAGCGCAGCCGGTACTCACACCTGCCGGCCAGCGCCCGTTCGACGCCGAGGCCTAGCTGGCGATGGTCGCCGCCTCGTAGCTCATGGCAGAGCAGGCTCGCTGTGAGCAAGATCTCGTCCGAGCCCTCAATGTCGTCGATCAAGACGTTGGTGAGCAGGTGAGCAGTCATCGACGGCGGGCGCTGCGCCCACTGCGGCGTGTAGAGGAGCTGGTAGATGCGCTGGGCGAGGCGGTCCTGGTCGTCATAGAGGACGCTCGGCTCGAGCCGGGGGTCGACATCGGTGTCCATGGGGATCCAGTAGACGCCGTCGGAGGTGAAGAGCTTCTGCCACTCCTCGAACTTCCCCTCATCGAGGAGCCTCGACTCACGGGAGACGAAGAGCTCCGCTTCCTGCTGCGTGATCTGGGTCATGGTCGTCATCGGCTAGACCTCCGCCTTGTAGTCGCCCATCAGGCGCAGCCACTCGCGGTAGAACCAGCGGAACGGCGTTTCGTCGGAGACCTCGCCCCAGTACTCGTCCGGGAACGGGCTCGTCTCCCGGCCGAGGCCTCGAGTCAGGACCAGCCACTCCATGTTCGTAGCGCGGAGGCCGGTCTGGTTCGCGGCGAACATCTCGACGTCGTCGTTGTTGAAGGAGCCGGTTGTGCTCAATGCTCCCTGCTCCGCTAGCAGCATTTTTGAGACGATCTCATCGGAGACGCCGCGGGGCTTGATCGAGTAGGACGCAATCTCGGTCTCTTCCGGCGAAATCGGGTAGATCACGCGAATGAGGCCCGGGAAGAGGAAGACATTGGGGAAGATCAGGAAGTGGCCGCCGTTAACCTCAGGGCTAGGGTCGAAGGTCTCCTTCGCCGCCTGCTCGCCTCGAGCGGCAACAACCGCGTTGTAGTACTCGGCTCGCTGCTCCTTCGAGAGGCCGCCGATACCTCGGCCACCACCACCGCCGGTGCCAACGCCGCCGGCGCGACCGCCGAAGCGCCCGTGGCCGAACTTCCAACCGCCGGCGACGCCGCCGTGCGGCACCTTCTGGAAGCTCTGGTTCGGGTCGGTCTTGCCGAAGTGCTCATATGTCATAGCTATCGACTGGTGGGTAAAGCCGCCGTGATAGCCGTCGTTGCCGTTCTCCGCCTGAAACTTCCAGTTGCCGTTGTAGCTATAGAGGTGAGGTCGCGTGACCACGAACTCCCCCTCTGGCGAGCGGTCGGCCCAGCGGTCAATGTACTTCTTGAGGGGTCCGAGGAACTCGTCGAGGTCGTACGGGACGTCGTCATCTAGGCAGCCGAAGATCAGGCCGCGGTAGGTGGCAGTTCTGACCTTGAGCAGACTCAAGTTCTCCTGCGTGAACTCAGGCGTGTAATCGGCCGGGTAGCGTCGGCGGTCGGCAACGCCGATGTTCTCGCCGGAGTTCTTATACACCCACCCGTGGTAGGGACACCGGAAGTTATGAGCGTTGCCGTAGTCGTAACGGCAGACGGCGTTGGCGCGGTGCCGGCAGGTATTGACCATGATGTGGACGTCCATCTGCTGGTCGCGCGCGATGATCACCGACGTCGTGCCAATCTTGCCGGTGCGGTAGTCGCCCGGCCGCTCAATCTCCGACTCATGACAGACGTAGACCCAGGTCTTCTCGAAGATGCCGTGCATTTCGGCTTCGAAGACTTCCTGGTCCTTGTAGACGCGAGAGTGGACTCGGAAGTCTTCCGGCTTGTCGACGATCAGGTCGCTGTATGCCAGACGTTGCTGCTCCAGATAGCTGAGTTGCTGGTTTTCGGTGGTCATGGATACTCCTCGTTCTGCCTTGAAGAGCTACGTGCGTTGAAGAGCAATCAGGAGCTGGCGGCCGGCTGGCTGGCGAAGGCCGTCAGCGCGGCGACACATTCGGTTTTCGTACCTGCGGGGAGACCGAAATGGATGCAGGCGTTCGAAAGCGCCAGGGGATAGAAGCGGTCGAGAACTTCTGACAGGGGCATGTCCATCTCGGCGAGAAGGCCCGCGAGGGCGGCCTTTGTCGCGTCGGCCTCGAAGACGTCATCGCCTCTACCTAACTCCTGAAGCGCGTCGGCGACGTCATGCGATCCGAAACCCTCGATGAAGAACTGCTGCAGGTCCATCCATTCTCCTTGCCAGCTCGTGGCGAGTTGCTAGGCCGAGAACCAGGCGCCGACCTCGTAGGTCTGTCCGTAAATCGCGTCGATCTCCAGGTTCTGAAGGCGGCCATCGTAGAAGACCGTCTGCTGCTCCGTGAAGATCGGACGGCTCAAGGTGTACAGATCGAGGGCCTTGCGCTGGATTTCCTTAACGAGGTTCGCCTGCGCCTCCGCGTTGACCTCGATCTCCGACTTCTCAATCAGAGCATCGACCGTCGCGTCGTAGAGACCGAAGTTGCCGAAGGTGAAACCGGTCTTCGAGTGCTGATAGCGAAGCGGCCGCGCCGTGCTGTCGGTTCCTGTCGAGCTGCCGAGGAAGAAGTCGTACTGCGCCTTGCTGATCAGGTCGAGGAACTCTGCCGTCGGTGACGGACGCGGCCGCGTCTGAATACCGGCGACGCCGAGCTGTTGCTGCATGACCTCCGCCTGCGTCGCGCTGGCGCTATTCCCGGCGGATATGAGCACTTCCCAGGTCTTGCTGCTGTCGTAGTTGGCGGCCGACAACAGCTGCTTCGCTGCGGCAGCGTCATTCTTGAAATACTTCGCAGTCTCGCTGGCGGCGAGCTGGAGGTCCGGACCGAAGCCCGCAGGGATGACTCCGGTCGGAATTACCGCCCTCCCGCCCACAGCAAGGTCGATGAATTGCTGCGGGTTTAGCAGCCGATAGAAGGCCTCGCGGACGCGAATATCGTTCCAGGGCCGCGGACCGCCATCTTTCTGATTCATCATTCCGGTCAGGCCATTGAAGACAAGCGACAGGTACTCCGTGTGCTCGAACTTCGGGCTCTGCAATTCGCTCGTGAGGCGGGAGACGATGCCACCGGTAGGCTCCCAGTAGTGCATCTGTCCACTACGGAAGGCGCTCTCGAGGGCTATGGCGTCGATTATTTGAAGCACTTCGCGGTTGTCGAAGTACACCTTATTGGCATCACGGTAGTTCTCAAATCGTTTGAAAAAGTGACGCACGTCGCGCTGATACTCGATCAGCTCGAAGGGCCCGCTACCGATCGCCTCCGACTCCTTCAGCGTCCCCAGAGTCTCCGCCGGAATGATCGCCTGGCTGTGCGGGCTGCCAAGGTAAAAGCCAGTGAAGAGGTAAGCCGACGGCTGGGTCAGGTGGTACGTAATCGTGCGATCATCGGAGACCTCGACGCGGTCGAGGAATCCCTTCTGCAGGGTTGCGTTGTACGACGTAGGGTTAGTCTTGACGTACTCCTGCGTCGCCTTGATGTCGTTGCCGGTCACCTTGCGGCCATTCACAGGCGCCTTGTTCTGGTAGACAAGGTTCGGCTTGAGGGTCATGACGAGCTTCGTCGGCTCAATGAGCTCAATCTTCTCCATCGCCTCTAGCACGTACCGGTCGCTTGTCAGCTTGGCAGTTAGAGGTCGGTCATAGGTCGTAACACCATAGATGTAGGCGCCGGACTGGGCGTTATCGACGACACTGTGATTGGCCACGCCGGTTGTCACGCGGGTAAACGTGCCACCTTTGCGGGGATCGCCCTTGGCGGCAGTGATGATGCCACCGGTGGGCTTCGCTTGGCCGCCGGACGTGGCGCTGGAGCTACTTGAGTCGCCATCATCGCTGCCGCAGCCGATGAGGGCGAGGGCCGCGGCGCCAACGGAGAACGCGCCGCCGGCACGCAAGAGGCGACGCCTGCCGAGGCGGTTCTGGGTCATTCCTTGCAGGATCTTGCTGTCCATCCCTTGGCTATCTCCACAGGTTCAGGTGCTTCGAGCGATGAAGTCTTGAGCCATAAGCCATGGCATAGCTAATCAAAGGATGAAGTTGGAGGGTCGTCCAATGCCGTTTCCACATGGTGAAGACGGCCGCATGACCGAGATCGAAGGCTGGCTGTCTAGGGCCATTCGGCCCTAAGGCATGATTGTGGCCCCACCACCCATGCAGCTAATGCATGGCTCCCGGGGTGTTGGCCGCATTTAGGATCAGATCGCTATAGTGTCCCGCCAGGGGAAATAGCCGTCCGTGACTCGGTTGGCCCCCTGCTGCTTGAGAAAATGAAGAAAGCGCTTGGCGGGAGGAAAAAGGCGTCGACTCACCGGCCACGCACCGATCGCGGTCTGACTCACCTGGTGGCCGTCGTTCAATAGCGGCACGACCTTCCCCGAGAAGTCGCGCAGCTCGACGGAATCGGTGACTACTGCAACTCCCTGGCCGCTCTGCGCCAGCATCAAGAGAGTGTCCGGGTTATGACTCTCGACGACGCGACGCGGCTTCTGCGCGCCCATGGCGTCTTGGTAGAGCAACCGCGGTGATTGGCCCTGCGACAGGATGAGAACACGTTCATTGGTGAGGTCTTCGGTAGTGACGAACTGGCGATTCGCGAATGGGTGGTCGTGGCTAACCAGCGCATACATCCGGTAGGTGTAGAGGTCTTCCCAACCTAGCCGCTCATTCCAGAGCAGCTTGCCAGCGACAATCATGTGCACCCTGTTCTCTTCGAGCATGTCGAGTAGCTCGTCATAGTCCTGCGCTTCGACCGCCTCAACCTCAATAGACGGTTCAATCTCCCGGAACGCTATGAGGGCTGGCGTGACAATGTAACGAATCACCACGGAAGGAGCGCCGATCCGCACTACCGAGGGCCGGCTCAAGCGCAATTCATCGACTACCTTGTTCGTGTGCTGGAGATCGTCGAGCAGCTTGCGAGCCTCGACAAGGAACCTCTCGCCCGCTTCGGTCAGCTCGATGCCTCGCGCCTCTCGGTTGAAGAGCGGGAACCCGAGCTTTGCTTCGAGCGCTCGGATCTGACGAGATAGAGCGGGCTGAGTGATGAAAAGGCGTTCAGCAGCTTTGGAGATGCTCCCGGTCTCTGCGACAATGACAAAGTTCTGAATCTCGCGCCATTCCATTTAACTCCCCCAAATGGAACTTGGACGATTCCGGCTTAGGCACCAACTCTTGACTTCAACCGAATATTACTCGTTCCAGGTCGCCCCCGTACGTTGGGACCGATTGAACGTTGGCCAGTTGTACTTGAGCGGTGAAGCGTTAGAGAGAGCATACGGGAGCTTTAGGGTCGATACGACAATCTCTAGCGATTGTTCATGAACTGGTAATTCGAAGCACGAGCTAGACCTCCCTTTGTGCTTGTCTGCACCGGTTCATCCAGTCGCTTCCGCCCCCTGTCTGGGTCTCACGACACAGCAAGACATCAAGGCTACGACGAACGACGATGTCGGCGTCGAGGCTTATCGACCGACGCGAACTTTCGGTCTTCGGCTTGCGAAACTGACCGTCCGCGCCGAAGGTCTGCTCGATGGTCACCACCCGCTTGTCAAGGTCGAGGTCAGACCAGCGCAAGCCGAGGACTTCGCCCAGGCGCATGCCTGTATGGAGCGTGAGCCGTACGAGCACGCTGTCAGATCTTTTGTCGGCGGCATCGAGGATGCGCGTCAGCTCATCGAGCGTCGAGGTCCGAGCCCTCTTTGTGGTCGCTACCGGAGCATCGACCGAGTCGGCGGGATTTCGATTGATCAGCTCCCACCGCACCGCCCACTTCAGCGCCTCCTTGA
>JBFWZE010000044.1:0-21325 GCA_050185685.1 Dehalococcoidia bacterium | reverse complement strand
GACGCCTCAAACCGCCAGACGAAGTGGGAGATCGATCTCCCGACCGGATTCACGGCTGATCTCGTCGCTACGACGAGCGGCACGGTGCTCATCGCGCCCCGCGGCTGCGTGACGCCGGAAGGATTCGAGCAGAAGACGTACTATTACGCCGTCAATCCCGCGAATGGCGAGCTCAAAGAAGCTCAGAACCTCTGCTAATGGACCTCATTCACTTCATCTTCGACACGTTCCTGATCGATCCGCTGACGAACATCTTCGTGTTCTTCACCGCGATCACGGGGAACGCCGGCCTGGCAGTCATCCTGCTCACAATCTTCATCCGTCTGGTTACGTTCCCGTTGAACATGAAGCAGATGAAGACGACCCGCCTGATGGCAGCACTGTCGCCGCTGCTGCAGGACGTCCAGAAGCGCTACAGCGACCCCAGGCGCCGCTCTGAAGAGCAGATGAAGCTCTACCGCGAGTTCGGAGTGAGCCCTCTCGGCTGCCTTTCGAGCTCGCTGATCCAGATGCCCATCCTGTTCGCCCTCTACCGGACGTTCAGCACCGCGATCGGTGAGTCCCCGGAGGCTGTGATTCAGCTCTCCGCGCGTCTCTACGACATCGACTTCATTCGGAGCTCGATGCCGCTGCCGGCGCACTTCCTCTGGCTGAACCTGGGGCGCCCGGACCCATTCATCATTCCGCTGCTGGTCGGCGCTTCGACCTACGTGCTGCAGAAGATGACGATGATGCCGGCTCTCACGGAACAGCAGCGGGCGCAGAACAGCATGATGAACCTGATGATGCCGTTCATCTTCGTGATCATTACGCTGAGTCTGCCGAGTGGGCTCGGCCTATACTATGTGCTGTCGAACCTGATCGGCATGATCATGCAATATCTCTACATCGGCCGGGGGCCGTTCAACTGGCGGGGCCTTCTGGGACTGAACCAGGAGCCAATCCTTCCGCGGGCGCTTGAAGTGCGGCAGAGTGTCATCGACCGGGTCGCCGCCAGCCGCGCGAGTCAAGAAGTTATCGAAGGCGAGAGCGCGCCTGGTGCTGATAGCGCCGCCGCTCGCCGCCGCAGGAGGTACAGCAGTGGAAAGCGTCGAGGCCGAGGGAAGAACAGCTAATGAAGCAACGGAGAAAGCGCTCCAGGAACTCGGCCTGAGACGAGACCAGGTTGACGTGGAAGTCCTCAGTGAGGGCAAACCCCGTCTCCTGGGCTTCCGTGGTGAACCTGCCCGCGTTCGTGTCACGCCGAAGCCGGCGCCTGCCCCGAGGGCGGCCCGTGCACCCGTCAGCGAGCCCGTCGACGAGGAAGAAGACTTCGAAGACGACGAGGATGCGGACGAAGAGTCTGACGATGAGGAAGACGAAGACGACGACCTCGAAGATGAAGACGAAGAGTATGACGAGGATGAGGAGGATGAAGACGAAGAGTCCGCTCCTCCCGCCGAGCTGACCCGCCGCTCTGCTGCAGTTGTCGCGGTTCCAGCGCCTGACGCGTCGGAAGTTGAGATTGCGGTCAGCGTCCTCGAGAACCTCGTGCAGCTGATGGGCCTCGAGGCCACGGTAACGCCTCGCGAACCCGAGACTGCCGGCGACGGCCTGGGCATGATCGAGTCTGTGCTCGATGTCGAGGGTGACGACCTGGGCATCCTGATCGGGCGCCGCGGTCAGACCCTGATGTCGCTGCAGTACGTTCTCAATCTGATCCTCAGTAAGAAGACCGGTCGGCGCGTCGCCTACGGTGTCGACGTTGATGGCTACCGCCGCCGCCGTGAAGAGGCCCTCGTGAGCCTCGCCAAGCGCACTGCGTCCCGTGTCCGCGGCACCGGCCGCTCAGTAACCCTGGAGCCGATGCCGCCAAACGAGCGCCGCATCGTCCACATGGCGCTGGCGGACGACCCGGCAGTCCTGACGGTAAGCATCGGCGAGGGCGAAGCGCGGAAGGTCGCGATTACGCCCGCGCGGTAGAATCAGGTATGACGCCGGACGTCCTCATCGTCGGACATGTCGCGAAAGATATAACTGACGATGGTTGGCGCGCCGGCGGCAGCGTCCTCTACGCCGCAACCCAGTGCCGGCGCCTTGGTCTGAATACGGCGGTTGTTACGGTCTGTGGCCCAGACGTCGATCCTGAAGCACTCGTCCCGGACGTGAGCTGGATGGTCTTGCGGGACAACACCTCGACGACCTTTGAGAACCAGTACGAGGGCGGGTCGCGCAGCCAGCGCATCCTGGACCAGGGGCGACCGATTCGCGTGGAAGATATCCCGGAGGCATGGCAGGGCGCACCGATCGTCCTCTTGATGCCGGTGTTTCAGGATGTAGACCTCGAGATTGTCAGCGCCTTTGCCTGTTCGGCCACGCTGCTCGGTGCTTCCGTCCAGGGCTGGCTTCGGCAACTCGACATAACCAGGGTCATGCCGCCTCTGGAGACTCCGTCGGCGAAGGCATGGCGGGGAGTCGACGTGGTCGTTGCCTCGGAAGAAGACCTCCGCGACCCTGAGTCGGCGGGAGAATGGTCGGAGTATGTGCCGATCGTGGTGCTTACCCGCGCTGAGCAGGGGACTACCGTGTGGCAGGACGGCCGGCGAAGTGACGTGGCGGCGCTGAGGGTCGACGCAATCGACCCCACCGGCGCCGGCGATGTGTTTACCGCGGCGTTTGTCGTCCGCTTGCAAGAGTCCGGCGACGCCGCCGAAGCCGCCCGGTTTGCGTCTGCCGCTGCCGCGCTGGCAGTGCAGGGCATTGGGACTGAGGCGATCGGCGATCGTGAAGCGATAGAAGCTCTTTTGCGCAGGGAGGCGGCGTAACGCCCATGTCAGAGACGAACAGCCGTCCCGCCCCGGTTGTTTTCGCCATCGCCAACCAGAAAGGTGGCGTCGGCAAGACCACGACCGCCGTCAGCCTCGGCGCCGAGCTTGGCGCTCGCGGCATCCGCACCCTGATCATCGACCTCGATCCCCAGGCGAACGCGACGGCGGCGCTCGGTTTGAGCGATGCCGAGCGCATCAGCATCTACGACGTCGTCATTGACGAAGCGCCGCTCGCCAGCGTTGTTATCGAAACGTCGCAGCCGAGCCTCTATCTCGCGCCCGCTGGCCCGGACCTCGCCGGCGCAGAGGTAGAGCTCGTACCGGCGATGGCGCGGGAGCAGCGGCTACGGCGCGCAGTCGAAGCGCTTGAGGGCGATTTCGCCGCAGTGATCATCGATTGCCCTCCGTCGCTGGGCCTGTTGACGCTCAACGGCCTCAACGCCGCAGACCAGGTGTTGGTGCCTGTGCAGTGCGAATACCTCGCCCTTGAGGGTTTGAGCCAGCTCATGGTGACGCTGGAGGCCGTCAAGAGGGCCCTGAACCCGAAGCTGAACCTGGGCGGCCTGCTCCTGACGATGTACGACAACCGCACCGGCCTCAGCCGCCAGGTGGCCGAAGAGGTGCGCAGCCACTTCAGCAACACCTTCGAGACGATCATCCCGCGCAGCGTGCGACTGAGCGAAGCGCCCAGCCACGGCCTGCCGATCAATCAGTACGCCGCTTCATCGCCCGCCGCCAAGGCTTACGAGGCTTTCGCCGGTGAGGTGATTCGAACCTTCCTGCCCAGCCATGCAACGTCAGAGGTGAGTTGATGAACAACCGACGGATCGGCCTTGGTCGCGGACTCGATGCTCTGTTCCCCAGTTCGTCCACGCCGGCGAACCTGGACCCCGCCGTGCAGGAGGTCGACGTCGACCTGATCGGGCCGAACCCGCATCAGCCGCGCACGGTCTTCGACCCTGATGCGCTCACCGAGCTGGCGGAGAGTATCAAGGAGCACGGCGTCATTCAGCCGCTGATCGTGACGCGGCCGGCTGACCGCAGCGGAGCGCCCTATCACCTCATCGCCGGTGAGCGGCGGCTGCTTGCTTCACGGCAGGCAGGACTCAAGAAAGTACCGGTCATCGTTAAAGAGGCGAGCCCGCAGGCACTGCTGGAGCTGGCCCTGGTCGAAAACCTCCAGCGCCAGGACCTTGGGCCGCTCGAAGAGGCATTCGCCTTCAAGCGCCTCGCCGACGAGTTCATGATGACCCAGGAGTCGATCGCCACCCGCGTCGGCCGCAGCCGGTCGTCGGTGACGAACTCGCTGCGCCTGCTTTCGCTGCCGCCGGAGATTCAGAACAGCCTCGCCCGCAACGAGATCACCGCCGGCCACGCCCGCGCATTGCTGGGCATCGAGGACCGTGACGAGCAGATCCGCACCTGGAGGCGCATTGTCGAGGGCAACCTGACCGTTCGCGATGCCGAGCAGCTTGCCCGTGACGCCGGGAACCAGGCGCCGCCCCCGCTCGCGCCGACGCCGATGCCTCGCCGCCGCTCCGCCGAGGTCGCATCCCTCGAAGAGCACCTGCGGTCGTCGCTCGGCACGAAGGTCGACCTCAAGAAGGGGCGCAAGGGCGGTACGATAACCATCCACTTCTTCAGCGACGAGGAGCTCAACAGCATCCTCGACCACATCAACTAGGGGAGCAGGGCCCATGGAGCGCCTCGAGATCATCGAAACCCTCAAGCACTTCCCGGACCGCCTGGAGGCCGCTCTCGCCGGCATCCCTGAGGGTGTCCTTCGCACGAGCCCATCTGAGGGCGAGTGGTCGATCAAGCAGATCCTCGGCCACCTCGATTACGCGGAGGAGATCTGGTACCGGCGCCTCTACCAGGTCTGGAGCCTTCATGACCCGGTCCTGATGTCGTTCAACGAAGATGCGGAGCGCTCGGCGATCGAGCTTGCCGCCGGGGCTTCCGATGTCCGGACGTACGTGAACAGCATCCGCGCGAAACGGCCTCGCATCGTCAATCTGCTGGCGCTCGCCGTCGACTGGACTCGCACCGGCCAGTGGCGCGGCGAAGGTCGCCGCAGTCTCAAGCAGCTCGCCGAGGTACTCCTCGCCCACGACGCCGAGCACCTCGCCCGGATCGCCGAGATCAAGGCGGCTGCCGGTACCGGAGCTGCCCGCTAGCCGCAGCGTTGGAGATCGGCAAGACCTTCTACCCGGAAACCCGTAAACAGTGGCGCGGCTGGCTCGAGAAGCATCATGTGAGCGAGCCTGAGATCTGGCTGGTCAGCTACCTCAAGGCCACCGGCAAGCCATCGCTGCCCTACAACGACGCCGTCGAAGAGGCGCTCTGCTTCGGCTGGATCGATAGCACCCGAAAGACACTCACCGAGGACAGCCGGGCCCAGCGCTTCTCGCCGCGCCGCAAGGGTGCGCCGTGGTCGGAGATGAACAAGGAGCGGGTGCGCCGCCTTCATGCGCAGGGGCTCATGACCGAGGCAGGGCTCGCGGCCGGTGTCGACTTCCTCGACGAGGCGTTCGAGGTCCCGGACGATATCCTTGCGGCGATCAACGCGGACGAAGAGACCCGGGCGCACTTCGAGACGTTCCCCGAGAGCTACGTGCGCATCCGTGTCGGCTGGATTGACGGCGTCCGCAACCGGCCCGAGGAGTTCGACAAGCGCCTCCGTTACTTCCTCAAGATGACGAAGCAGGGCAAGCGCTTCGGCATGGTGCAGTAGGGCAGGGCGTTAGCTCAGCGAGGCGACGGCGAAGAGGGTGCTGAACTGGCGGCACCAGACGACGACGCTGCCGATGCTCTCGACATCGATGTGGTCGGGGATCTCGTAGTTGAACGCCCCGTCGGTTGCCTTGAGGCGGCCCAGGTTCAGTGTCTCTTCGACCTTCTTGCCACTCTCATCTATCGACAAGTAGACATAAAGATCGGGGCCGTTACGGACGGAGAAGTTCTCGAACCGCAGGACGTGCTTGCCCTCAGCGGTGCGAATGATCTGAGCGTCGCCGCGGCCGAAGTGGAAGTCGTCGGCGCCCATGAACATCCCAGCGAGGGCGATTCCCGGCGCAGGCGCCGCTGGGGCTGCGGTCTCGTTCATCACCACCGGCACCATCGCATCTTGAATCGGCGCCTGCCCTGCCGCCAGAGGGCTCGCTTCCTCGAGGTAGCTGCGCTCCCAGAGCGGCGACAGCAGGTAGTTGCCGGCGACGAGGCTGATGACCAGCAGGGGAGCAGCCACAGCCGCCGTTATTGCGCGATGCCGCAGCAGTGGCCGGTGCAGGCCCAGGCGCCAGGCGGCGAACAGCGCGCCAACCGCCGCGATTAACAGCAACGGCGTCACAACGTAGCGATACGGGTAGAGGTCGGCGGTGAAGCCCTCGAGGGTCGAGAAGACGTTAAGCAGCGGCATCATGCTCTCTATACGATGCGGCGACGCCTGTGGATCAGCTTATCGCAACGCGTTGACCTTCCACGATGGCAACCACAGATCCCCTCTCCCGCGGCCGGGAAAGGGTTAGGGTGAGGGTAGCTCCTGAGACTCCGAATCTAAGCAGAGATCGCTTCACTTAAACGACGCCGAGGCTGGAAAGCCTCGGTTACGG
This sequence comes from Dehalococcoidia bacterium, assembly GCA_050185685.1. Lineage (GTDB taxonomy): Bacteria > Chloroflexota > Dehalococcoidia > DSTF01 > WHTK01 > WHTK01. The sequence goes on along the minus strand of JBFWZE010000044.1, from coordinate 14,907 downwards.
CGGGTGGGAACCAGGCCCGGTTCCAGTGGCCGGAACTCCGGGGAGCCGTTAGCCTTCTGGCGGTCCCAGGGCGAGGCCGATCATCCGGTACGCCAGCTTCGCCGCCGCGTAGGAGTGCGCCTTCGGCCCAAGGTCGGGCGCCAGCTCCATCAGGTCGAAACCGACGATGCGCTTGCGGGCGGCGACAGCCTCCATCAGCTCACTGACCTCATCCCAGCGCAGGCCGCCGGGCTCCGGCGTGCCGACAGCAGCCATCTCCCCGGAGTCGATGCCGTCGAGATCGACCGTAATGTAGACATAATCACTGAGCGTATCGACAACCGACTCGACGCTGGGCAGCTTGCGGAAGGCACGCGGCGAGTAGAAGGGCAGGTTGCGCTCCTTCATCAGCGCTGCTTCCTCGATCGCGGCGCTGCGCAGGCCGACCTGGGTCACCGGCACGTCGTCGAGCATGCGGCGCAGGGTGCAGGCGTGGTTGTAGCGTGTGTCCTGGTACTCGTCCCGGAGGTCGGCGTGGGCGTCGATCGCCAGCACGCTGAGGCCCGGGTAGCGGTCGCGGTGGGCGCGGAAGGAGCCGACTGCGACGGTGTGCTCGCCGCCGAACGTGACGAGGAACTTGCCATCGTCGAGGAACTCCGAGGCGATGCCATGGACGCGGTTGATCATCGCCTCAGGCGACTCGTTCGTCACGAAGACGGCAGGGGAGGTGTAGATGCCGTGCAGGAACGGCTCGAAGCCGAGGCTGACGTCGTAGGTCTCCATGTCCTCGGAGTTGTGGATCATCGCTTCTGGTCCGTCACGGGCGCCGGCGCGGGCGGTGACGGTGGAGTCGTAGGGCACCGGCAGGATGACGACGCGGGCGTGGTCGTACTCGCCGTAGGGATACGGGGGGCAGACGAAGCCCTTCTTCGGCCAGAAGCGGTCGTCGTCGGGTCGGGGAAGGTTAGGCATGCGTTCCTCCGAGCTGGACTTCAGCCTTCATGGTAGCAAGGATGCTTGCGCAGCCAGAAAAGATTCGAGGCCGACGCGCGAACGCACCGGCCTCGATGATTGAGCGAAATCTGAACGCTAGTCGCCGCCGCCGCGTGAGCTGGCTACCGCGAAGCGTTCACCCATCGCCACAGGCGTGGCCTCACGGACCGAGTGCGGGTATTCAAGACCGCGCTCGAGGATCCGGACCTTGATCTTCTCGAGCCCAAAGGCCTCGATGAAGAGGTCGGTGGCGATGTCGTCGTCGAAGCCCTTGCAGGAGAAGACGTCGAGCCATACGTATCCGTGGTCGGGAAAGGTGTGAATCGCGATATGACTCTCAGCGATGATCACGAATCCGGAGACGCCCCAGTCCTCGGGCTTGATCCCCTCGTAGCGGTACACGAAGGGCTCCGTAATCTTGATCATGTTGATTTCGCCCGGATAGCGGTCGAGGAGCGATCTGACCAGTGATTCGCTGCTTAAAAGGTCACGGTCTCCGCCGTAGCCGTCAATAGTCAGGTGCATGGCTCACCCCTTTCCTTCCCGCCTGAATGCGGGCGAACGCCGGTCCCAATTGAACCGGCCAGTCGTACCGATAAAACCTCCTGCCGCGAAGGGCAGACTAAAAGGCCCCCAGTAGCACTCCTTCTTTTGACGAAGGACCCCCTCGAAATCTCGAGAGGCCGACAGTCCTTACGGGCCGCCGTCACTACCAGACAGGCCTACGTTGCGCCTTTATTGTTCTGAATGGGTACAGGTTCTTGGGGACGCGAAAAGTAGACTATCACCCTGAAACGTACGCGTCAACGTACTGAAAACGCTTTCGGACGTTCTCAAGCGAAGAGTGACGACGCAGCTTTGAGAGGTCTCATGGCGAAACGAAGGGTCACCGGGATCACGAGCCCTCGGGTGTAGATCAGGGCTGGATCGCGCAACACTCCGCTGGCCGGCTGTGCGGGTTTGCGCAGCGGCAGAAGGAGTTCCACGTGAGTGAGTTCTGGTGGGGCCTGCTGTGGCTCACGCTTTTCATACCTCTGATGTTCCTGTGGGGGTTCGCCCTCTGGGACATCTTCAGCCGTCATGACCTGAGGGGCTGGGCAAAGGCTCTGTGGGCCATCGCGATCGTTTTTTTCCCGATCATCGGCCTGCTCGTCTACTTCATCGCCCGTCCCCAGGTCGACGCGTACGGGAGCTACGCTACGCTCGACCCGTATCCGTCCCGCTACACAGGCATGTACCCGTACCCGCAGCCCTCGTACCGGCCGGAGCAGGAACGCGCCTCAGGACCTTCGCCGGCAGTGAACGACATGGCGACGCTGACCCGCCTTCACGATAGTGGCACCATCAGCGACGCGGAGTTTGCCGACCTGCAAGGACGCATGACGAAGCAGGACGCGGCCTGACGCTAAGGCAGGTGGTCTACTCAGAAGCGGGCGATTCGCCGCCGCCGCCGCCGCGTCCTCGACGCCGGCGGCGGCGCTTGCGCTGCTGGTCGCCTGCAAGCTCGGCCGATGGTTGAGGCGTCGGCTGAGCCTGCGGTGGCTGCTGCGGCCGCGGCTGTCTTGGCTCACGTGGCGGCTTTGATGCCTGGGGCGTCGCTGCCGGCTCTTCGGCTCGAGGACCCCTGCCGCGGCCTCGTCCCCGCTCGCGGCCGCCGGTGCTGCGGCTCTCGCTGCTGCCCGCTGTGCCTTGCTGCTGGGCTCCACCGCCACGCTGCGGCTGGGCAGTGGTGCCGCGCTGCTGTTGCTCGCCGCCGCCCCCGCGAGGAGCCCGCTCGGGACGCTGGCGCGGCAGGCGGCCGCCGGGCGATTGGGGAATGATCGTCTGGGTGCTGTCTTCGAAGAGCGGCCGCAGTTCGCCCTCGATGCGGCGCACGAGCTCCATCGGCCGGACGGTGACGCCGTGCTGGAGCTGGAAGTCGATCGCAGCGACCTCGACCTGCATGTGCTGCTCGGTGAGCCAGAGCTTCACCATCTCGTTGTTGAAGTCGATGCCGGTGACCTTCGCCTCGCCGGCCGGCGTCGAGAGCATCGAGCCGACCTTCGGCAGCGTGCCTCGCAACGCCTTGTAGTCCTCGTATTCGAAGGTGAGACAGCAGTAGAGGCGGCCGCAGACGCCGGAGATCTTCTGCGGGTTCAGGGGCAGGTCCTGCTCCTTCGCCATCCGGATGCTGACGCTGGGGAAGTTGGTCATCCAGGAGGAGCAGCAGAGGCGCTCGCCGCAGATGTCGAAGCCGTCGGTCAGCTTGGCGCGGTCGCGGTCGCCGACCTGCAGGAGCTGGACGCGGGCGTTGAGGTCGCGCGAGAGGTCTCTCACCAGGCCGCGAAAGTCGACGCGCTCGTTCGCCGTGAAGTAGCCGGTGAACTGCGTGCCGTCGAGGTCGAACTCGCCGTTGGCGATGCTCATGTCGACCCCGTGCTCGGCGACGCGGCTTTTCGCCTGAAGTACGGCCTCTGCGGCACGTTTCGAGGCTTCGTCCCATTTTTCGATGTCGGCGTCGGTGGCGATACGCAGCACCGGTTTCGGCTCTTCGGCGGTGCTGCTTTCGTTGGCGATGACCTGGTCGGGCGTGATGACGACGCGCCCGACCGCGTTGCCGTGCGAGGTCTCGACGACGACGTAGCTGCCGGTGGTCACCTCGAAGTCGCCGGCGTCGTAGTAGAAGATCTTTCCCGCCTGGCGGAAGCGGACGCCTACTGTGTTAGCCATGAGCAGGGCCTGGGCCCACTGCTCCTTTCAGGTCGAGGACCGGGTGGTCCGGAGCCCCGGGGTCAAACTCGAGAGGCGGCACGCGGCCGCGGCAGATCGAGCATCAAGTTTTCGAGCGCGAGCTGAGCGTCGACGTTGACCTGCAGGTACTCCCTCGTCTGCAGGAGCGACTTGAGGAAAACGGTCACCTCAGCCGGCGAGTACAGTGTACCTTCCCTGAGCAATTCAGTCTGTCGATCGCGATTCGTCAGGCCGCCCGTGCCTCCTGACGAGACGATCAGGACGTCCCGCCACCAGCTCTCCCAGAGATCGAGGTCGCGAAGATAGCGTTCGCGCGACTCGATGCCGCGGGTCTCCGCGTCTTTCGCCCAGGCGAGGCGCTCGAAGCGGCCGGCGTGGGCGATGCGCTGCACGGTGTCGAGCACCTTCCCTCGCTCCTCGAGCAGCTCCGGTTCGGCAATCGCCTGGATCGCCCAGCCCAGCCGCCCGTTGGCGAGGGATGCAGCCTTCGCCGCTTCGTCTGCCGGGACGCCGCGGGCGATCAGGGCCGCCTCAATCGAGTCGCGGTCGAGGCGGTGGAAGTTCAGCTTCTGGCAGCGCGAGAGCACCGTCTCCGGCAGACGCTCCTCACGCTCGGCGAGGAGAATGATTACGGCGCCGGCGGGAGGCTCTTCCAGCGTTTTGAGGAAGGCGTTGGCGGCCTCGGTCTGCAGCGTGTCGGCGGCGTCGACGATTGCGACGCGACGGCCCCCTGCGTAGGGGCTGAGCGACAGAATGCGCTCGAGGCGGCGGATCTGGCAGATGCGCAGGATGCGGCTGTCGCTGTGGTCCTTGTGCTCTGACTCGTCGCAGAGACCGCCTGTATCGAGGACTTCGACGTCGACGTGGTTGCCCGCGAGCGTGAGTTGGCAGGGACGGCACTGGCCGCAGGGCTTTTCTCCCGCCGACTCGCAGTTGAGAGCGGCGGCGAACTCGAGCGCGACGGTGCGCTTGCCAATGCCCTCAGGGCCGCAGAAGACGTATGCGTGTGAGGTGCTGCCGCTGCTCAACGCCCGGTTCAACGCGGCGAGCGGCGCTGCATGGCCGATGATGTTCCACATACGGCCAGTCTAGCGCCAACCGGGTGTTGAGGGTCTTCTCAGGCCGCCTTGCCCCCAGGGTGCAAACGCAGTGCGGCCAGCTACCCCGAATCCTTCGGCGAGCAGTTAGACTCGTTCACAACCGTTTTTGTGCAGCCCGTTGGAGGGCCTGGCTGGTGCGACGACACGGGGCGATTTCTGACCTTAACCCTGTACGCGGCGCTGGCTCCCGGTGTTGACCGCTGAGGCGTCCCCCACTGCGGGGTCTGAGGCTGCCTGCTTCGTGGCCAGCATGCCCGCTCCGGCGGGTGCAGACGTGACGGAGTGACGAACGAACTCCGCCTCAGTCTGCCGCAGGTCACGCTGTGCGCCGTCGCATCGGTGAATGTGCGAGCGACGCTGCGGGCGCTTTCGGCCAGCCTAGACCAGATCGCATTTTCCGACTGCCTTCTGTTCACGTATGTTGAAGTCACGCCGCCTCGGCCGGAGATTCGGGTTGTGCCGGTCCAGCGGATCGACTCGCTGGCGTCGTATTCGCATTTCGTCCTCGCCGAGATGGTGGAGCATGTGACGACCAGCCATTGCCTTGTCACGCAGTGGGACGGCCATGTGCTGGATGCCCGGCGCTGGCGCCCCGAGTTTCTTGACTACGACTACATCGGGGCGAGGTGGCAGCACTTCGGCGACGCCTACGATGTTGGCAACGGGGGCTTTTCGCTGCGCAGCCGGCGGTTGATGGACGCATGCAGGCAGCCGGGGTTCGTGGCGTCGCATCCGGAGGACGTCGCGATCGGCCGCAGCAATCGCGCCTGGCTGGAAGGGAGGGGGATGCGATTTGCGCCGAGCCAGCTGGCCGACGCGTTCTCGGCGGAGCGAGCGGGCGACATCACTTCCTCATTTGGCTACCACGGCGTGTGGAACATGCCCCGGGCTACCGGACTGCAGCCTTTCTGGGAGGTATATCGGCGATCTGGACGACCGCGGCACGCTGCGACACGATTTCGCCGCGATCCTTCACGCGGTGCGTCGGGGACCGTCCGGGAACCGCCGTGCTGCCCGATTGCTCTGGGACCGCTACAGGCCAGGAAGACGCTGAAGACCACCGGAGATTCAAATGCCCAGGCAGGCACCTTCCTTACACGGACGCAAACGTCACCAATTTTACATTCGATTAAGGGATGCCTAACTCGGAGCGAACGGGGGCGCGGCACCATAGATAAGGCAGCTGATCCTCATGGGGAGGGTTAGCGAACGAAGGAACGAACTCATGAAAGACAAACTGCAATGGGCATTCGTGATCGTTGTCAGTATGGTGCTGGGCGCAGGCCTGGTCATCGGTATCGACAGTGCCCGCGGTGACAACGATGGCGGCGGCACTACCGCGGTGGAGCAGCGGGCAGACAGCGATACCCCCGCGAACACGGGCGGCGGCAGCTCGAGCACGGTGGTCCAGAAGACACCGAGCGACGTTGCCGACCTCGTAGACCAGGTGCGGCCAAGCGTCGTCCTGATCAACGCGAGCAACGCACGCAGCGGCAGCGCGGGTATCGGCTCCGGCGTCGTCCTCGACAAGAATGGCAACATCCTCACGAACAACCACGTGATCAACGGCTTTGACGTCCTCGATGTCACGCTGGCCGACGGCACCTCGGCCGCCGCTCGGCTGATCGGCCGCGACCCCGGCAACGATATCGCCGTGATCAAGGTCGACGTCCCCTCCGACAAGCTCACTCCGGCGAAGCTCGGCGACTCCGACAAGGTTCGGATCGGCGAGATGGTCATCGCGATCGGCAACCCCTTCGGCCGTGAGGGCAGCGTCACTGAGGGCATCGTCAGCGGCCTCGACCGGCGCCTCGACGGCGGCACGGCCCGCCCGCTGCGCCAGCTGATTCAGACCGACGCCGCGATTAACCCCGGCAACTCCGGCGGCGCGCTCTTCAACGCGAAGGGTGAGGTCATCGGCATCACCACGGCAATCGAGAACCCCTCCGGCGACCGCGTCTTCGCGGGCATCGGCTACGCCGTGCCGATCAACACCGCGACCGGCGAGATGTCGGCGCTGATGTCGGGTCAGCAGATCCAGCACCCCCGCCTGGGCATCAGCATCATGGACCTGACGCCGGCTCTTGCGACGCAGCTCAACCTGCCCGTGCAGCAAGGCCTCGTAATCACGAGCGCCGAGGCGGGCTCGGCGGCTGCGAAGGCGGGGCTCAGGGCCAGCCGCAACGGCGCCGGCGCGGACGTCATCGTCAGCATCGACGGCACGAAGATCAACGACTACGACGACCTCGCGAACTTCCTCGACACGAAGAAGGTCGGCGACACCGTACAGGTGAAGGTCATCCGCGACGGCAAGGAAACTACCGTCCCGGTGACCCTCGAGGCCTGGGTCGACAACAGCGCTTAGAACTACCCGATTCGAGCACCTCCTTGCAGTGAGAGGTCCTTCCCGGAGGGACCTCTCACCACGTTTGATAGCTGCAACCTCCCGGATGCGATTAGCGCCATGGGGCTGCCGCGGCTAACATTCAGCACGACATGGACGCCGGCCTGCCGACGACTCAGCACCGGGACGACAGCATCGACCGTGCGATTGCGTACGTCGAAGAGCGGCGCGTTCTCGTTGAAGTCGTCGCCCTGACGGCCGCGATCGTGATCTTCCTCATCTCGGTCATGCCAAACCTGGCGAATCACCCGGCGGTCACCGATGACGAGATCTGGGTGCTCTCCGCCTCGTACAAGCTGGCGAACGAGGGCGTTTTCGGCTCGGACATGTTTGCCGGCTTCTACAACGCCGACAAGCACTACTTCTTCAACATGCCCCTGCACCACTTCGTCGTCGCCGGCGTCATCAAGGTGCTGGGCGCCGGCGTCGCCGAGGCGCGGTTCGCCAGCGTGCTCTACGGCATCGCGACGATCTTCCTCACCTATGCCATCGCCCGAAAGGTTGCCGGGGTCCCTGTAGCGCTGCTCAGCCTTGGGCTGCTGCTCTTCCTGCGCCTCAACATCGGCTTCGACACCGGCCTGCCGCTGCAAGAGCTGTCGTCGAACATGCGCTACGACCTCGCGCCTGTGCCGTTCATGCTCGGCGGCGTGCTGCTTCTGTTGAACCGAGTCTCCCTCGGGCGATGTCTGATGGCCGGCGCGCTCTTCGGTATCGCCTTCCTGCTGCAGTTCTACGGCGCCTTCATCATCCCCGCCGTCATTGCGTACCTCTGGCTTGAGCCGGTCGAGCGACGGGAGCGGTTGAAGCTGATTGGCGCGATGATTGCCACCACGGTTATCGTCGTCCTGCCCTACGCCGGCTTATCGCTCGCTTACTACGACGACTTCAAGGGACAGGCGGGCACGATCGATCAGCGGGCCGACTTCAGCGACCCTGGCTTCTACATCGACAACCTCAAAGACGAGCCCGACCGCTTCCTGCGCCCGCTCGCCTTCAAGGAGATCCCGCGCGGAGAAGACCCTCGGACGACGCCGCCGCAGTTCCTCAGTCTCAGTGAGACGCTGACCCGCCGGCCGTCCGCAAAGCTCGCGGTAATCGTGGGGCTACCGGCGGCGCTGATCTTCATGGCCTTCTGGGCCGTCCGAGACCGGAACCGCGGCTACCAGATGCTCGTCCTCTGTCTCGCCGGGCTGGTCGCTGAATTCGCCCTGCTCGACCAGACGAAGTTCCTGATGTACTGGATCCCGGTCGTGCCGTTCCTGAGCATCGGCATGGCGGCGGTGAGTTGGTGGCTGCTATCGAGGGTCCGCGAGGGCCGCGTGCAGCTGGCGATGGGCGGTGTAGCTGCCGCGCTGCTGCTGCTGATTGCGGCGGAGGGCAGCGTTGCGCGGCTCAGCGGCATCCGAACCGCGAACCAGAGCACGAACTACGCCTCGATTGGCGCTGCACTCCACGAGACGATCCCGCCGGGCTCGAAGGTCGTCGGTTCGACGTCGATGTGGTGGGGCATGCGGGACATGGACTACCGCAGCTATTTCCTGTTCTTCTACCTCACCCGCGACGATGCCGGGCCGTACAAGACGACGATCACCGGCTTCCTGGACGACTTCCAGCCGGACTACGTCGTTCTTACGGGACTGGCGTGGGGCGAGCTGGAGGATCATTTGATCAAGGCCCATTACGATGAATTACTCGGTTACCTCGATTCGCATGCCACCATCGTCCGGACTCTGCAGGGCCCGGAATTCAAGACGTATGGGTACATCGAAGTCTGGCAATTTCGGTGAATTGTCCCTGGCCAGCTCCTCGGTTACTATGACCATCCCCCGTCTAAAAAACTCCAAGGATCCGAGTTGGCCAATCAGCGCCTCTCCATGTCCCGCACGTTTGCCGTGCCGGACCTGACCCGCACTCGCTCCGTTGCCATCGATCTCGCGAGGGACTGGTATGGCCTGCCCCTGGCCTGGCTGATCGGCCTCGTTTCGGCGTTGATCTACGTCACACGACCGGACGTCGCCTGGCCGATTTTCGACGACAGCTTCATCAGCATGACCTTCGCCCGCAACCTCGCGGAGCATGGCAAGCTCAGCTTCGACGGCGTCACGTGGTCGACCGGCGCCACCAGCCCGCTGCATGTCGGCGTCCTGGCGCTGCTCCTCAAGCTCGGCGTCGCGCCGATTACCGCCGATGTCTACGTCGGCGTCGTCAGTCATGCCTTCCTGGCGGCCGGTACCTACCTGTTGGCCTGGTCGATCTTGCGAAACCGCCTCGCCGGACTCATCGCGGCGCTCCTGATCTCGTTCAACAACTACGCCGCCATGGACGCGGGCAACGGCCTCGAGACGAGCATGTTCATGGCGCTGCTCGTCTTCACGATGGCCAGCTACTTCCTCGGGAAGACGCCGGGCTGGCGGCTCACCACCGGCGTCCTGACGGCGCTGTGCGTGCTGACGCGGCCTGAGGGCGCCTTCCTGGTGCCGACCTTCCTCCTCTTCCGCTGGATGGAGCGCGGCCGCCTTGAGCCGGTCAACGTCTACGTTCGCGACGCGGTCCTCCTCGCGGCTCCGGCGACGATGGCGTTCGGGCTCTACCAGCTCTACGCGCTGATCGTCAGTGACCATCTCGGCGGCACGGCCAACGCCAAACTGCAGTTCTTCCAGGAAGACAAATCACCGTTGATGGACCGCTTCGGCATTGCCGGCGACCGCATCGGCCTCTTCATCGGGCCGATCGTCGCGACGCTCGGTCTTGCCCTGCTTGCGGAGCGGCGGCGCGAGTTTGTCCTCTTCGGCATCTTCTGGGTGCCGGTGCTGATGCTCTACATCATCACGTTCCCCGGCGGCCTAGACCACTACTTCTATCGCTACGAGCACCCGGTGCTGCCGCTGCTCGCGGTGGTCGCCGCCAGCGGCGTCATGCAGGCGATCGGATGGGGCATGCGCAATGGCGCCGCGCAGAAAGCAGTCGTCGTTGGCGTGCTGGCCGTGGCTGCGCTGGCGACAGAGCAGCACTACGAGCGCTGGCGCATCCTGATCTACGGACAGGCGTCATACGAGACGAGGACGAGCCTCGCGGCGATGGCGCAGGAGCTGAACACGATCATCAAGCCGAACGAGGTCCTCGCGACCCACGACATCGGCGCCGTTGGCTACTACGCCGACTACCAGGTGCTCGACATGGTTGGCCTGGTGAATCCGGCCGTGCTGCCGTATCAGAAGGACCGCCGCGTCAAGGAATACCTCGAGATGGCGCGCCCGGACTACATCCTGATCTTCCCAGATTGGGACTACTACTTCCTGCACATCTACCCGGGCGACGACCCGCGTTTCACGCTGGTGAAGGAGTACCCGGGAGGCCTCGTGCGGCTTTCGCCCTATCTGCTCTACAAGGTGAACTGGGACCAGCCCGCTCCGGCGCCGGCGGGCGGAGTCTTGCCGGCTAGCCCGTAAACTCGCTCCGCTGCCGCCAGCCACGCTGCGGCTGCTTGAAGAACCAGATCAGAACGATGCCCGCGACGAAGCCGCCGACGTGTGCCCACCACGCCACGCCCGAGCCGGCGGTTGCCTCGCCGAGCTCACCGACACCGGCGACGAGCTGCATCAGGAACCAGATGCCGATCAGCAGGGCGGCAGGGACGAAGAACGGCAGGAAGAAGAACGGCAGGATGACCACCTGCACCCGGACGAATGGGTAGAGGATGAGGTACGCGCCCAGGACGCCGGCGATTGCACCCGAAGCGCCGACCGACGGCACCACGGTGTTGATCGCGAGGAACGTCTGCAGCGCCGCGGCCGCGATGCCGCACAGCAGGTAGAAGACCAGGTACCGGCCGTGGCCCATCCGGTCTTCGACGTTATCTCCGAAGATCCAGAGGAAGAGCATGTTGCCGAAGATGTGCGCCCACCCGGCGTGCACGAACATCGACGTGAAGACCTGCACGAACTCGCCCTGGCCGGCAGGACAGACTGAGAGGTCTGCCGGCGTTGCGTTGACGCTGAAGCCCAGCTCGCGCCCCACACACGCCGCGACGAAGCCGTAGTCGAAGAGGAACTGGTCCCGCTCGCTGCCGATGCCGAGGCTGCCGATCTCGACGCTGGGGCTGGAGTTAAGGGTGAGCATATAGATAAAGACCGCGACGTTGATCGCGATCAGGGTCCAGTTCACGTATGGGGTTGTGCGCCGGCGCGCGAAGTCGGCAACAGGTATCACGACCCCATCGTAGGCTCCGCTGTGATGTCGCTACAAGGACGCGGCCTCTACAGGCGCGTTCCGGCGAGACGGCTCAGAAATCCAGGCCCGGCTGCGCCTTGATGCCCTTCTGGAACGGGTGCTTCACCTCCCGCATCTCGGTGACGAGGTCGGCGTAGTCGACGAGGCCCTGGGGGGCGTCGCGGCCGGTGAGCACGACGTGGAGGTTTGGCGCCCGGTTCTGCAGCGTCTCGATGACGTCGTCGAGGTCGAGCCAGCCGAAGGTGATCGGGTACGTGATCTCGTCAAGGACGACGATGTCATAGGTCCCGGCGTTGAGCTTCTCCTTGCAGAGCGACCAGCAGCGCTGTGCCACTGCCCGGTCCTGCGCGAGGTCCTTCGAGGTCCAGGTGAATCCGGCGCCCATCGGGATCAGCTCGATGCCCATCTTCTTCGCGGCCCGCTCTTCGCCGAAGTTCGCCGTTTCGGCCTTCATGAACGAGAGCATGCAGACGCTCATGCCTCGGCCCCAGGCGCGAGTGATCAGTCCGAACGCGGCGGTGGTCTTTCCCTTGCCATTGCCGGTGTAGAGGAGGACGAGAGGCGGGTTCTTTTCTGTGGGCATGGGTCCATGGTAGCTGGGTGAGGCGGGGTACGTGACAGCGCGTATCGCTTCGCCCGGATGGACGCTCTGGCTCGACGACGACATCTCGTCTCTCACGAGCGCGAAGCCCTGATGCATCGCGGTGATTCAGATGGGCGGCGCAACGCGGTCTTGCAGGGATACGTGGGCTCCCAGCCTTTCGACGAGGCGCCACCGGATGGAGCTGCAGTGCTTCAGCCCTGCGAGCGAAATCGCCGCGCTCTCGTATCGGCTAAGGCCACGCGGGAACCGTTCGCCGATGCGCATTGGAGGCTTCGCGAGGAGACTCGCCGCAGGTCTAAAGACCCGCAGCTACATCCGTCCGCCTCGCCGAGGCAGTGACGCATCCTCGCAGGCTTAACCGAGGTGCTGCCGCGTCTCCAGCGTCTCTTACCCTCTAGAGGTCGAGGGCAGGGAGGAAGCGCTTCTCGCTGCGGTGGGGGCCGACGATCGCCATGTGCAGGCTCTCCGGCGCGAGCAGATTCTCGACAACGCGCTGGAGGTCGGCAACGGTGACCGACTCGAGGCTGGCGACGACGTCTTCGGGGCTGAGGATCTGGCCGTTGAGGATCTCCTGCCCGCCGAGCCAGCCCGATACCGCCCGCGTGTCCTCGAGACGGAGGAGCATGCGGCCTTTCGCGAGCTCGCGCGCCTTGTTCAGTTCCTCGACCGGGACGCCCTGGAGGAGGCGGCGCAGCTCGTTGGCAAGCGCGTCGACCGTCTTCGCGGCGTTGGAGGGGTCAACCGCGGCGTAGACACCGAAGGCGCCGTCGTCGAGGAAATGGGTGACGTAGCTGTTCACGTCGTAGCAGAGGCCCATGCGCTCGCGCAGCTCCATGAAGAGCCGGCTGCTCATGCTCTCGCCGAAGAGGACGCTGAGCAGGTCGAGGGCGTAGCGGTCAGGGTGCTTGAGCGGCAGGCCGTGCATACCGATGCAGACGTGGCTCTGCTCGGTGCGCTTGTTCAGCATCGCGAAGCGCTTCTTCTCCGCCGGCGCTTTCGCCGGGTACCAGGAGTCGGCGTGGCCGGTGGCCAGCGAGCCGAGTGTCGGTGCGAGTGCTTCCAGCAGCTCTTCCTGCTCGACGTTGCCGGCGACGGACACGACGAGGTTGCTGGGGACGTACTGGCGCCGGACGTAGTCCATGAGCATGTCCCGCGTCAGGCCTTCGACGGACTCTTTGGTGCCGCCGATGTCCCAGCCGAGGTTCTGGTCGGGCCAGAGCAGCTCGTCGAGCATCATGTCGGCCTGCTGGCCCGGCGAGTCACCGACCGAGGCGAGCTCCTCGATGACGACCTTGCGCTCTTTCTCGAGCTCGATCGGGTCGAAGGTCGGCGACTGGACGAGGTCGGTGAGCACGTCGAGGGCGAGGCCCATGTGCGGGCGCGCGACCTTCGCGTAGTACACCGTGTACTCGCGGTCGGTAGCCGCGTTGAGCACGCCGCCGACGCCGTCGATCGCTTCGGAGATCTCCTGGGCGGTCGGGCGCTTTGCGGTGCCCTTGAAGACCATGTGCTCGACGAAGTGGGAGATCCCGGCGTCGTGTTTGGTCTCATAGCGGGCACCGGCGCCGACGTAGATGCTCACGGTGACGGAGCGCGTGTGGGCCATTGGCGCCGTGATCAGGCGCAGGCCATTCGGCAGGATGGACTTGGTGTAGGGCGTCTCAGGCAAGGCAGTTGTCGTCAAGGGGTCCTTCAGCCGCTCAAGGGCGGTAGTGGAGTATTGGGGTAGTGTACGGCGCAGGCGAACAGACGGTCTATGACGGCGCTACGAGTTCAGCCAGCTCACGTCGCCGCTGAGGTCGGCCGGGTGTTGCTTCGCTGCGAAGATCGCGTACTCCGCCCTCGATGCGCCGATCGTCGTGTTGGCGCCGTGTCCCGGGTAGACGTTGGTGTTTTCCGGCAGGACGTGCAGGCTGCCGACGATTGAGCTGATCTCCTGCTGCAGGTCCTCCGGGGTGCGCGTCCGTCCGGGGCCGCCGGGAAAGAGCGTGTCGCCAGAGATCAGGTGCTCGCCGAGGAGGAGGCAGATGCAGCCGGGTGTGTGTCCCGGCGTGTGGATGACCTTCAGCTTCAGACCGCCGACTTCGACCTCGTCGCCCTGGTCGAGCACGCCGCTGACGTACTGGGCATAGGGTTCGCGGTCGGCCTCGTGAGTGAAGACGGGGACGTCGATGCCCGCCTTGAGGACGTCGATCCCGGCCCAGTGGTCGCGGTGACGATGGGTGACGACGATCTGCTTCACGTCGAACGGCTTCGCGACCTCGATGACCTCTTCGCTGCCCTCAGGCGCGTCGATGATGACGGCGTCGTTTGTCGTCGTATCGGCGATGACGTACACGTTGTTCGAGTTGAAGCCCAGCGGCCCGATCTTGATCAGCTGCAGCCTGCCATCTCGCAGGCTCGTCACTTCACCCGGCATTGCGTCCTCCTGAATTTGTTGCGACGAGTATAGCGGCGCTCCCGTCAGGCGGTGTCGCCGAGAAAGCGCAGCACGCGGACGGCCCGCACGATCGCGAGCAGCGGCGGCGTGCCGAAGCAGATCAGCACCGTCACTCCGAAGGGTGTGCCGTCCGCGATCATGACCCCGCCGACCACAACCGCGCCGAGGAGAATCGGCAGGTAGACCTTCATGCTCTTCTTGATGTGGAAGCGCAGCATCTCGCGCTCGTAGTCATTCGGCCGCTCGACCCGCGAAAGGTCCTGCCATGCGAGGCGCCTCGGCGTGTAGCCGTACATCGATGCGATGCCGAAGAGGGCGGCGACCCCTCCCAGGCCGATGATCGCGGCGATAATCCAGTCGCTCATGTCCCTATCTTCGCGAACGGCAGGGATACGCGCCACGGCTCCACATCAGACGCGCGCCGGCC
>JBFWZE010000043.1:11792-21451 GCA_050185685.1 Dehalococcoidia bacterium | reverse complement strand
TGCGGCACGCCGATGCGCAGGCCTTTGAGGCCGCGGTCGATCCCATTCCGGAAGTCCGGCACCGGCTCCAGTGCGGCGGTGGGGTCACGACGGTCAGGACCTGACATAACTCCGAGCATCATCGCCACGTCGGCGACGCTGCGTGCCATGGGCCCGATCGAGTCCTGGCTCCAGCTCAACGGGACGCAGCCGGCGCGGCTCACCCGTCCCCAGGTCGGCCGCAGGCCGGCGAGGCCGTTGAAGCAGGACGGGTTGCGGACCGAGCCGCCCGTGTCGGTGCCGAGGGCGGTTGTAACCAGACCGGCACCCAGCGCGACGCCGGAGCCCGAGCTGGAGCCGCCGGGGCTTGCGGCAAGGTTCCAGGGGTTGCGCGCGAAGCCGTAGACCCCCATTGCCCCCGACGCGAACTCGATCAAGTTGAGCTTGCCGTTGACGACCGCGCCCGCTCCCCGGAACTTTGCGGCGACCGTGGCGTCCTCGTCGGCGAAGTTCTGCTGCAGCAGCTCTGAGGCGCCGGTTGTCTCCATGCCGCGGACGTCGATGATGTCTTTGTAGGCGATGGTGATGCCGTGCATTGGGCCGCGGTAGTTGCCGGCCATGATCTCGGTCTCGGCTGCCCGCGCCGAGGCCCTGCCTTCGCCTGCCGAGACGTAGATGTAGGACTGCAGCACCGGGTCGAGCTTCTCGATGCGCTCCAGCTGCGAGGCGAAGAGCTCGACGGGCGAGACCTCCCGCGCTTCAATCAGCGGCGCCAGCTCGGTTGCGGTCATGAACGAGAGGTCTTCAGACTTCATGCTTCTCCTACTTCTTCACCTAGTGCCTGCGGCAGGCTGCTAAAGGGCTGCTTTCGCAGCATCTCGTGTTCGCGGCAGGGGCCTCTCTAAAGGGCTGCTGCTCGCAACTTATTACGGGGCTTCTGCTTGATGCCTATTTCGCGTTCTTCAGGTGCTCGAGGACGTAGCGGTTGTAGTCGTCCGGGTGCTCATAGGAGGCCCAGGAACCGCAATTGTTGAAGACCAAAACGCGGGCGTCGGTGAGGTAGTTGAGCATCATCAGCGCCTGCTCTACCGGCACCATGCGGTCGTAGCGGCCGTGGATGATCAGCACCGGCTGCTTGATCTTTCCGAGGTCGGCCATGTTCGAGTGGGGGGTGCTCACCGAATTGACGCGCGCCTCGATGTGGTCGGGGTGGTCGAGGAAGTTGCGCAGCAGGTATTCCACGAGCTCGTCGGTAACCAGACTCCGATCGTAGAAGTTGACTTCCAGGTACTCACGGAAGGTCTCAGCGTTCGGGTTGTCGAAGGCTTTGCGGCCGACCCGGATCAGCTCCGGCGGTCGATTCGCCAGCAGGTAGGGATCACCGCCGGTCGAGGCGTGGCAGCCGCCGGCAACGATATTCAGGACGCGGTCAGGGTAGCGGAGGGCGAAGTCTAGCGAGGTGGTGCCGCCGACGGAGTTGCCGGCGAAATGCGCTTTCTCGATGCCGAGGCTGTCGAGCAGCGCCAGCACCGTCCTGGCCTGCACGTCATGCACCGGCTCGTGGAAGGTGATCGGCCCGGTGCGGCCGTAGTTGACGAGGTCCATGGCGATGCAGCGGAAGTGCTGCGAGAGGAAGGGCAGGTTCTTGCTGTAATTGATCCAGGCGGTGGACGCCGGGCTGTTGGACGGGCCCGAGTTGAGCAGGATCAATGGTTCGCCCTCGCCGGCCTCGTGGTAGTGGATCTTCAGCCCGTCGACCTCGATCGTCCGGCTCGTCGACTCTTCGGTCAGCACGTCAGTAGTCACAGGTCGCTGCTCCTTCGCATCTTCTTCGAAACGTCATCGTCCCAGGCTTCACAGATTGGTGAATCGGTTTAGTATCTAGCCATCGCGCGCACGTAGTGAAGGCAGGCGGCTCATGCAGATCGACATCCAGATCCCGAACGGCACCATCCCTCAGCAGCTCGAAATGTTCAAGCGGGCCGAAGACCTCGGCTATGCGGGCGCCGGGCTTCCCGACCACCTCGAGCGCGGCGATGACTGCTACACGATGCTGGCACTCGCCGCGGGAAAGACGGACCGCATTAGTCTGTTTCCCTGCGTGACCAACCCGCTTTCGCGCCATCCCTGGGTGCTCGCCAACATCGCCTACACGATGGGGACGGTGATCCCCGGCCGCTTCCGCTTCGTGATGGGGGCAGGCGACTCCGTCCCGTCGCACCTCGGCAGGCCGTCTGCGAAGGTCGACGAGATGCGCTCGGCGGTGACGAACATCCGCCGCCTGCTCGCCGGCGAAGACGTCTCCTTCCGCGAGACTCCGGACCAGGGCATCACCGCCGACCCGCTGCCGAACCCGCCGCCGCTGGTCGTCGCTGCTGGCGGTCCGCGCATGATCGAGCTCGCAGGCGAGGTTGGGGACGAGGCGTTCCTGCTCACCGGCTTCGACGAGCGCATCATCGCCATGGCGCACCGTCATTTCGCGATCGGCGCCGCCCGCTCCGGCCGCAGCCTCGAAGGCTTCAAGGTCAGCCACTACACCGTCGTCCGCATCGAGAATGACCGTGACGCCGCGCTCGAATTCGGCCGCAGCCGCCTGATCGGCTGGCTGAAGTCGTTCTTCTTCAAGGACAGCTTCAAAGAGCTCGGCATCCCGGCTGCCGCCCTCGCCGACCCCGACTCGATCCCGACCGCGGAGCTCGACCGTCTCGTCGATGCGTTCTTCCTCGTGGGCTCGATCGACGAGGTAAGCGAGCGGATCAAGGAGATCGGCGCGGCTGGCAAGCTCGACCGCATGATCGTCACCTTGATGACGCCGACGGGCTGGGAGTACACGGCTACCGCGCTGGCAGAACGGGTGCTGTAGACGCCGCTCGCGCCGACTCATGCGGGCACCGGCTCCGACACGCTCTGCGGCCGGGACTTCGGCACCGGCTTCTTCGCCGTGAAGACGAGGACCATGCCGAAGCCCATCGGCACGAGGCTCAGGATCCAGACGAGGTCGTAGCTGCCGGAGACGTCGCGCAGGATACCGCCGAGCGGCGGGCCGGCAGCGCTGAAGACCATCTGCACCAGGAACGCGGCGCCGCGGATCGAGCCGATGTGAGCTCGGCCGTAGTAGGTCGACCAGATCAGGTTGCGAATGCCGATGTTGAAGATCTGGCCGACGCCGAAGACGAAGTTCGCAAAGAACATCATGAAGACGCTGGCGTGGAGCAGCGACATCGCCAGCGCCACCATCGTCAGCCCGACACCGACGACGCTACCGTGGCGCAGGGGCACCCGGTCGATGTGCGGCGCCAGGAACATGACGCCGATTGCGACAATCCCGGCGTCCACCGCAGAGCCGAGGCCGGCCAACGCGGGTGAGATGCCCGCCTCCTCGTAGAATGGGATGCGGAAGAGGACGAACGTGCCGGCGCCGAGCTGGGCAACGCCGAAGGAGAGGCCCAGCGCCCAGAACGCCCAGGTGCGGAGCGCTTCGTCGCGGGTCCACGGGTACTCGTCGTCCTCTACCGGTGCGGGCTTTGCAGTGTCTGACGTTTTCACCGGCGCAACGTCTTCGACGAAGCCGTCTGCGACGAGCCCCATCTCCTGCGGCGTATTGCGCACGATCAGCAGTGCGACGAGCAGCGTCGTTACGCCGCCGATTACGCCCAGCAGTGCCCAGGTCTCGCGCCAGCCAATCAGGTCGATGAGCCATGCCGTCCCGGGCAGAGCAAGAATCAGCGCGAACGGACCGCCGACGAAGGCCCAGGACATCGCCATGCCGCGCTTGCGGATGAACCAGTGTGAGATTGGCACCGTCGAGTAGAGCGACGTTCCGCCCTGCATGCCGATCGCGCCGAGGAGGAACATCATCAGCAGGAGCATCCAGCCCGACTGCACGAACGCGAGACCGAAGAGGATGAAGATGATCAGGACGCCGGCAATCGCCATCGGGTAGCGCGAGCCGTGGCGGTCGAGCATCTTGCCGAGGTATGGGGAGAAGATGCCGGTCGAGAGCGTTCGGACGGTCGCGCTGAGTCCGAAGACCGTGTTGCTGATGCCGAGGTCGTTGCGCATCGGCGAGATGAAGGAGCCGAAGTTGACGCCACCCAGCGACATGTTTACGGCGCCGACCAGGCTGAGGCCGGCCACGATCACCCAGCCGTAGTAGATTCGCAGTCGCCGCATGCAGCCGTGGGCCTTTCGAGAGGCGGAGCCGAACGGGAGAACGGCGGAAGGCGATGCATCCGGCGTTCAGGACAGTCCGGCGAAGAAGTGAATGTGTTCAGTAAACACCGGCACGGGCGCCGGGTCAGCGTTCGCAGGTTACGTTCTGGCTACGACTCCCGGCAGAGCACGCTTCGACTGGTCCGGCCAGGCCGATCGCTGTTACGTCGTCGCTTCTTCTTGCATGGGACGGGTATGTGGCTCCTGTGGGGCCGGCTTCTTCGCTGTGGAGACAAGCAAGGCGCCGGCAGCCATCGGGACAAGGCTCAGCAGCCAGACGAGGCTGTAGCTGCCGGAGACGTCGCGGAGGATGCCGCCAAGCGGGGGCCCGGCTGCCGCGAAGAGCATCTGCACCATGAAGGCAGTGCCTCGGATCGAACCGATGTGGGCCCGGCCGTAGTAGCTCGACCAGATCAGGTTTCGGACGCCGCTGTTGAAGATCTGGCCGGTGCCGAAGATGAAGTTCGCGAAGAACATCATGATGACACTGGCATGCAGCACGGAGACTCCCAGCGCGATCATCGTCAGGACGATGCCCGCGATCGCCGCCGGGCGAAGAGGCATCGAGTCGATGCGCGGCGCGAGGAAGACGATGCCCGCAGCGACCACGGCTGCGTCCATGGCAGCGCCCAGTCCGGCCAGCGCCGGCGAGATGCCCGCTTCTTCGTAGTAGGGGATGCGGAATAGAACGAAGGTGCTCTGGCCGAGCTGTGACATGCCAAAGGACAGTCCCAGCGCCCAGAACGACCATGTCCTGATCGCCTGGCTGCGTGTCCACGGGTACTCATCATCGATCGGCGCCAACCTCGCGGTCGCGTCGCCGGCCGGAGCGTCGTCTTCGAAGCCGTCCGGCACGAGACCCATGTCCTGAGGCCTGTCCCGCACGATGACGAGAGCGACGAACACGATCGTCGCGCCGCCGATCACGCCGAGCGTTACCCAGGTCCAGCGCCAGCCGAACTGCTCGATCAGCCACGCCGTCCCGGGCAGCGAGATCAGCAGTGCAACCGGACCACCGATGAACGCCCACGACAACGCCATGCCGCGCTTCTTCACGAACCAGTGCGAGATCGGCACCGTCGAGTACAGCGATTGACCACCCTGCATGCCGATGGCGCCGAGCAGGAACATGATCGCAAGGAGCTGCCAGCCCTGCTCGACGAAGGCGAGTCCGATGAGGAAGACAAACACGAGCACGCCGGCGAGTGCCATCGGGTATCGTGCCCCATGACGGTCGAGGAGCCGCCCGAGATGAGGCGAGAAGAGCCCGGTCGACAGGGTACGGACGGTGGAGCTCAGGCCGAAGACGGTATTGCTGATCCCGAGCTCGTTCCGCATCGGTGCGATGAAAGAGCCGAAGTTCACACCGCCGAGCGACATGTTCACGGCGCCGACGAAGCTCAGGCCGGTGACGAGTATCCAGCCGTAGTAGATCCGCAAACGCCGCATGACGAGGGCCTTTCCAGAGACGGGGCGGTGTGCAGGCTGTCGCTCCGTTCGAGGTCGTCAGGGGAGCATATAGCAGTCGTTGCGGGCGCAACCATGCCTCAGATGATGTACGCCAAAGACAAACGTTTGAGAACGCGAAGAGGCCGGGAGCTCAGCTCCCGGCCTCTCTATGTTGTAGCTACGATTGCTGCGACCAGCAGCCCTTTAGAGGCCTGCCGCAGCACTGGAGGTCCGCACTGCTCGTGCCGTCGAATGCTGCGACCAGCAGCCCTTTAGAGGCCTGCCGCAGGCATTGGATATCCTCAGCTCGGCCAGTCGTTGAGCAGGAAGTCGAGGACGTACGCCGTCCACTCCTCCGGCTTCTCCCACGTTATCCAGTGCCCGCAGTCGTTGATCACGACGAGGCGCGAGGTGGGGATGTGGTTCATGCACTTCACACCGACCTCGACCGGGCAGATGCGGTCGTAGCGGCCCCACATGATCAGCGTGGGCATCCGGATGTTCTTGATGTCCTCCGCGTGGTCGTAGTAGGTGCTGGTCGACTTCGCCCGCGCCTCCTGGAGGTCAGGCCGGCCGATCTCCATCTGGTAGAGGTACTCAACCAGGTCGTCGTCGACCATGTCCGGGTTGTCGATGTAGTTCGGCAGCTCGGCGCGGATCGCGTCGCGGGACGGCTCCGGGCGCGCCGGTCGCGGCAGATCCGGGAAGCGGGCGCCGCGGCGGGTGTTTGCGAAGAGGTAGGTGTCGGCGCCGGTGACGATGTGGCAGGCGCCGAAGACGAGCTTCTCGACGCGGTCCGGGTAGTGGGACGCGAAGACCATCGCCGACTGGCCGCCCTGCGAGTTGCCAAGCAGGATCGCCTTCTGGATACCGAGGGCGTCCATGAGTGCAGCAGCGGTGCGCGCCTGCAGGTTGTGAACCGGCTCGGTGTAGGGGTAGGGGCCGCTCTTGGCGAAGTTCGGCATGTCCATCGCGATGCAGCGGAAGTGCTTCGACAGCGCCGGCAGCACCTTCTTGAAGGTCACCCATGCCGTGACCCCGCCGGGGCCGACAGCGTGGAGCATGATCATCGGCGGGCCGCTACCGACATCGTGGTAGTGGACGCGCATGCCGCCGGCTTCGATCCAGCGACTCGTGTTCTCTTCGGTGATTTCCTGTGTTTCGGTCGTCATGTTCGTTCTCCTCGAGCCCTTCTACTTGGCCCAGTCGTTGAGAAGGAAGTTCAGGACGTGGGAGGTGTATTCCTCCGGCTTCTCGTACGGCACCCAGTGGCCGCAGTGCAGCACGACGAGGCGTGAGTTGCGGATCCGGTTGAGGGAGTTGAAGCCAATCTCGAAGTTGCAGGTGCGGTCGTAGCGGCCCCACACCATCAGCGTCGGCGCTTTGATCTTCGCCATGTCGTAGAGGTGGTTGGTCGGGATCGCCGTGGACTTCGCCCGCATCTCGGTCATGTCCGGGCGGTAGGTGTAGTAGTGCTGGAGGTACTCTGCCAGCTCGTCCGTGATCAGCGCCTCGTCACGGAGGTGGAAGCGGAGGTAGCGCTTGAAGTTCGCCACCGTCGGCTCGGCCATGACTTCGCGGTTGATGAGGCTGCTCGCTTCCGGCGCCACGGTGAAGGTGTACTCACCGACGTAGCCGCCGGCGGTGCCGATGTGTCCGGCGCCCCAGACGAGCTTCTCGGTGCGCTCCGGGTACATGTAGGAGAACACCATGGCGGTCTGGCCGCCCTGGGAGTTACCGATGATGTGAGCCTTCTCGATGCCGAGGTGGTCCAGGAGGGCGAGCGCCGTCTTTGCCTGGAAGGTGTGAATCGGGGCGTCGTACATCACGGGACCGGTCTTCGCGAAGTTCGGCAGGTCCATGGCGATGCAGCGGAAGTGCTTGGCGAACTCCGGCAGGACCTTGTGCCAGGTGATCCAGGCGGTGGTGCCGAGGCCGTAGGAGTGGAGGAAGAGTGCGGGTGGTCCCTCACCCACCTCGTGGTAATGGATCGTCGTTCCCATCGCCTCGATGGTCTTACTGGTGCCTTCTTCAGTGAACTCTGACACTATCATGGCGCTCCTTAATAGTTCGTGAGTTGCAATTGCTTCCCCGAGCTCGATGGATCTGGGACGGCTCGGAGCGTCTCAAGATGTGGGAACCGGTCTCGGAAAGCCGCGCACGCACGAACTTCGCACGCCGCACCGGACCAGTGTCATTGTGTTGCCTGCCCGGTGATACCGGATAGCAGTGCATGGTTAATTGCTTGTTACCGCTGGCCTGGGCCGCCGCTGTGGGGCGACCCGTTCTGCGGCCTGCTCTTGCCTCCCTCGGCCCTCCTCGAAAATTGCGACTGCCCTGATGGTGGCCCATGTTAGCGCTTCTCGAAGAGCACAACCAGTTCATTATTTTTAGGGTTGACGCCCTGCGCTCCTCGTTCGCCATGATCGCGCTGGGTCGGCGGCGTGCGGGCAGTTTTCGAATTTGTTTGTTCCATAACAAGTGATCCGGAGCGGCGAGTATTGCTTGGAGCTGAATCTCTTCTATAGTGGGGAAAACGCAGGCTATGGAAGCCCCTGGAGAGTCGTAACTTGAACGACGGTACGCTGAGCGAATTCCTCGTCCTTGAGGACGGGCTGTTGACCGATAAGCAGGCGCACGAACTGGCTTCCTGGTACTCGACCAAAGGCTACGTGAAGGAGTCCATTGCCTTCGAGGTCAACTGGATGGCGATTCGCGTCGGCAACCAAGTTCTTGAGGCAGGCCGCCCGCGCAATCCGGTGATGAGCTTTGCTCGCTTCAACGTCCTGCGTGACCTCTATATGGCGCCGGACCAGCGTCTCTCGATGAGCCACCTCAGCCAGCTCCTGTCGGTGACACTCACCAACATCACCAAGCTGATCGACGGCCTCGTGAGCTCCGGTCTCGTCGAACGCGTGGAAGACACGAACGACAAGCGCAAGACATGGGCACAGCTGACGCCGGCGGGCCTCGCGTTCGTCGAAGAGCTGCTCCCTGAGGTTGCTGCACAGGTCGAGCGGAACTGGTCGAGCCTGTCGACGCAGGAGAAGAAGCTCCTTGTTCACCTCCTTGCCAAGGTGAGACTGCACCTCCAGATTGCCAATGCCGGAGAGCGCCTCCAGACGATCGAAGAGCTCTTCTAGACGCAGTTCGCTTCGATTGCGATCAGACGCCCGGTTACGACCGGGCGTTTTGCATTCACAGGAACGTAGCACTGAGTGCTAGGCGTCGACGCTTCCGGCTTCTAAACTGGTTCAGTAATTCCAGACCCGGTCTCGCGGCCTGATCAGTCCGCTCCGGTGGCAGCGTTGAAGGTGGCGAATGCAGTACGCGCTTCTCGGCAGGACGGGTGTGAGAGTGTCTCGGGTCTCGCTGGGCGCCGCGGCCTTCGGCGTCGCACCGGTGGAAGCCGACGCGATCAAGCTCGTCGACCGCGCGATCGACCTCGGCATCAACTTCTTCGACACTGCGAACTCGTACGGCGCTAACTCGCGCTTCGACCGCCCCGGCAAGCCGACCGCCGCCGAGCGTGACCCCTCAGAGGTCATCGTCGGCCGCGCGCTGAAGGGCCGCCGCCACGACGTCATCCTGGCAACGAAGGCCTCGGAGCGGGTGGGCGACGGCGTCAACGACATGGGGCTCTCGCGCGTCCACCTGATGAAGCAGCTGGAGGAGAGCCTCCGCCGTCTGCAGACCGACTACGTCGATATCTACTACGCCCATCACTCCGACCCGAATACGCCGATCGAGGACACGCTCGCGACCTTCGACATGATGATCCGGCAGGGCAAGGTCCGCTACTGCGCGCTGTCGAACTTCTCCGGCTGGGAGACCACCGAGGCCCTCTGGAAGAGCGAAGTCTTCCGGCTCCAGGCCCCGGTCGTGCTGCAGTCGTCCTACAGCTTCGCCGACCGCCGCGTCGAGGCGGAGGTACTGCCGGTCGCCCGCAAATACGGCGTGGGTTTCCTCGCCTTCAGCCCGGTTGCGGGCGGCATCCTTGGCGGCAAAAGCGTGCTCGA
>JBFWZE010000043.1:0-11692 GCA_050185685.1 Dehalococcoidia bacterium | reverse complement strand
ATCCGCGTCGACACCAGCCGCAAGGATGACCCCCGGCTGCACGGTAACCCCGGCTCGATCGGCATCCCGATTACCGTGCCGAATGAGAGCGACCTCTCGCTCCTGGAAGAGCGGGTCCGCGAGGCGAAGCAGCAGACGCCGGTTGTCATCGCCGTCATCCACTGGGGCCTCGGCGAGTCTGTCCTCGACTACATGAAGACGGTTGCCCGTCGCCTGATCGATGCCGGCGCCAGCGTCGTCTTCGGCCACCACTCGCACCGGCTCGCTGCGGTCGACTGGTACAACGGCGCGCCGATCTTCTACGGCCTCGGCAGCTTCATCTTCCAGTACGACGGCGATGCGCCGGTGCACATCCCGCGTGACGCCGCTGTCGCTCTCGTAGACATCGACCCTGAGAGCGGCCGGGCAGGCCGGACAGAGCTGATCATCGGCCGCCTCGACGAGGGCGGCGTACCGTGGCCGGCGAGCGTGGACCGGGCCGAGCGCGTGGCAGAGGACGTCTACCGCCTCAGCGCAATGAATCCGGTAGAAGTCACGATCACCGAACGCGGCTGCCTGATCGCCCCGAAGGAGGGCGCCAACTAGCGACCCGGTGCGATAGCCTCTGTACCGGATAGCACGAGACGCCCGGGGGTGAACTCCGGGGCGTCTGCTCACATCGGCTTAACGAGGGGAGACGGGCGCCGATGGCGTTTCTTCGACTGCTACGTCGTCCGCATCTTGCCCTGCTCTGGTTGAGCCAGGTGCTGTCCTCAGCCGGCGACAACTTCTACAACGTGGCGATTGTCTGGACGGCGGTGAATGTCGCTGGCGCCAGCGCGGGTTTCGTTATCGCCGCCGGCAGTGTCACGCGCATCATCCTTGGCCCAATCGGCGGTGCGCTGGCCGACCGCTGGGACCGCCATCGCTGCCTGGTCGCCACCGACGTCGGGCGGGCGGTGGTCGTTGGCATCCTGCCGCTGATCAACGCCGCCGGCACAATCGAGCTCTGGCATCTCGCCGTGGTTGCCGTGCTCCTCAACGGCCTCGGCACGGTGTTCGACCCGGCGCTGCAGGCGAGTCTGCCGTCCCTCGTCGGCGACCGTAGCCAGATCGTCGCGATGAACGGGCTGATGGACGGCACCCGGCGGCTCGCTCTCGCGCTGGCGCCGAGCCTCGCGGGCGTGCTTGTAGCCGTCCTGCCGCTGACCCAGTTCTTCACGCTCGACGCTGCGACGTTCCTGTTCTCTGCCGCCGCGCTCGTCGCAATTGGGCGCCACTTTGCCCGGGAGCGGGAGCTTCTGCAGGCCAGAGCGGCTGTCGGGCCCGGCGACATCTACCGCGACATCGTCGTCGCGGTCGGGCTCGTGCGCCGCAACGTGGTCCTGTCGTTCTTCTTGATGAACCAGGTGATCAGCAACACGGCATGGGCGGCGACGTTCCAGGTTGGCGCCGCGCTGCTCGCCTCGCGTGTCTTCGACGGTAACGTCGGGAGTTACGGCCTGATCCTCGGTGCATACGGCGCGGGGAACATCCTCAGCAATGTCGTCGTCGGCAACCTGACGATTACGAGGCCGGCGCTGCTGCTTTCGAGCGCTCGTCTCGTCCAGGCCGCCGGGATCTTCGTGATCGCGCTTTCGGGCTCGCTTCCGGTTGCGATGGCCGGCTCGTTCGTCGTGGCGATCGGAGGCCCGATGGCCGACCTGATGCTGCTCCAGGTCATCCACCACGACACGCCCTCCGGCCAGATCGGCAAGGTCTTCGCGCTCAGGGTGACGATTAGCAGCGTCGGAGTGTTCGCCGGTCTGCTGCTCGCGGGGCCTCTCTATGCGCTGCTTTCGCCGCGCAACGGTATCGCGGTCTGCGCTGTCGTTATGGTGCTCGCCGGCGTCCTGGGTTTCATGCGTTTCGGTCTCGGCAAGCCGCCGGTTGAGGTCGCGCCGCGTGAGGCCGCGATTTGAAACGCCGCGAAAGATTTACTGGTTCAGGAAATTCCGCTACGTTCACGGAGCCCCATCGATGGGGCACGCAAACGATCAATCCTGTGAGAGGGAGATATCCATGCCCGACGCGACGATTAACGGCTTCAAGCACCACTGGGAGGACCTCGGCTCCGGCGAGGCGCTCGTCATGTTCCACGGCGCTGCGGGTGCCGGGAGCAGCCTGCTTGCTCACGCCCAGGAGATGTCGAAGGACTTCCGCGTCCTCGTGCCTGACATGCGCGGCCTCGGGCAGAGTGCACGCCAGAACCCGATCCCGGCCGATGCCTGGGTGGAGGACCTCGTTGGCCTGCTCGACCACCTCGGAATCGACAAGGCGCACGTTTACGGCACCAGCCTTGGTTCTCGCGTCGCCCTCAAGTTCGGCATCGCCCACCCAGAGCGCACCGCCAGCGTGATCCTCGAGAACGCGATCCTCGCCTTTGAGGCTGAAGGCAGTAACGTCATGAACCAGCGCCTCAGCAATCCCGACGCGATGGACGACGAGCAGAAGGCGCGCTTCCAGGGTCTGCACGGCGATGACTGGAAGGAAGCGGTGCTCTCCTACGTCGTCTGGCGCAACGACCCATCGGTGCACGCCTACTACGACATGCGCGAGGACGCGAAGTCGTTGAGCGTACCGCTGTTCATCACCCGCGGCGACGCGCGCGAGCCCGTCCACCCGATCACTCACAGCTTCGAGCTGTTCAACACGGTTGCCGGCTCTCGCCTCTGGATCAAGCCGGAAGGCGGCTGCTTCGCCACGCCGGAAGGCTACGACCGCGTGCGCAAGTTCGTCGCGGAGACGAAGGGCGCTCCCGCCGCGGCCGCCGCGCACTAGGCCTATACAGCCCAGCGTTGCAGGTTTGTCGCCCCGTCGAAAGTCGGGGCGACTTCTTTTTCCGTAATTTGTTGTCTAGAGTCGTGATCCGGCCGCCTGTCGCCGCTCATACTGGTTCGACACCACCGCGGAGGCAACCGGCTTGGCGTTGAAGGAAGGCAACAGCGGCGCTCGAGAGCCGGCGCGCACTCGCGGTCTCGACGTCTTCCGCAACCGAAACTTCCGCCTGCTCTGGTTCGGCGCCGTCGCTTCGAACGTCGGCACCTGGATCCAGCAGGTCGCGCAGGGTTGGCTGGTCATCACACTGACGAACAGCCCCGGCTGGCTGGGCGCGGTGGCGCTGGCAACTTCGCTGCCGTTCCTCGTGGTGCCCCTTTTCGGCGGCGTCATCGCCGACCGCGTCGACCGCGTGAAGCTGTTGCAGATCACGCAGACCACCTCGATGGTACTGGCGTTCACCCTCGCGGCCCTGACGATCGTCGGCGTCGTCGAGGTCTGGCAGATTATTGTGCTCGCCTTCCTCAACTCCACCTCGAACTCCTTCGACCAGCCGACGCGGAACGCGCTGCTGCCCGACATGGTGCGGGAGGAGGAGCTGATGCAGGCGGTGTCGCTGCAGTCGACCGCCTTTCAGGGCGCCGCGCTGGTCGGCCCCGCGATCGCCGGCGTGCTCGTCGGCGTAATCGGTGTCGGCGGCTGTTTCCTGATCAACGGCGTCAGCTTCCTCTTCGTGATCTTCGCGCTGACCCTGATGAAGGTCCCGCAGACGAAGCCGGCCGTGTTGAAGCCCGTGGTCAGCGACATGCTGGAAGGTCTGAGCTTCCTGCGCCGGTCGTCGCTCCTGATCGCGGTCCTCGTCCTCACGAGCATCTTCAGCATCTTCGGCCGCTCGTACTCCACCCTCATGCCGGCGATCGCGAAGATCGAGCTCGACCTCAACTCGGAGGCGCTGGGCTTGATGTACGCGATGCCGGGTCTCGGCACCCTCGTCGGCGGGTTCGCGCTGGCCGCATCCGGCGATATCCGGCGCAAGGGCACCCTGCTCACGGTGACGGCGGTTTTCACGGGCGCGGTGCTCCTCGCGCTCTCTTTGTCGACGAGCCTCATCGTCCTTCTTGTGATGCTCGTAGGCGTTGGCGTGACGACCACCGTCTTCAACGCCACCGCCTCGACCGTGCTGCAGATCAACTCGCCCGGGAATATGCGAGGCAGAGTGATGAGCTTCAACACGATAGCGTGGCGCGGCTTCACGCCCCTCGGCGGCGCTCTCGCGGGCGTGTTGGCTTAGTTCTTCGGCACGCGGTTCGCCATTGGAAGCGGCGGCCTGGTCGTGCTCGTTGCTGCGATTGGACTCTTCGTCGCCTTGCCCTATATTCGCCAGGCCGACCGCGAGGCTGACTCCGTGCCGGCGAGCGCCAGGACCTCGGCCTGATAGGTTTCGGCTAGTCCGCTGGCGCCGCGGGACGGACCGAGCGGCGCGTGAAGTCTGCCAGGACGACAACGCTACGGCCCTGGACGCTGTAGTTGTTGCGGACGACGCCTGAGGTCAGCTTCGGGTCTGCCGAATCGAGCAGGCGGTTCCAGGTGGTGTTCTGGCTGTCCGTGAGCGGCAGTCTGAACGACACCGCGTCTTCCGACGAGTTGAAGAGCATCAGGATGCTGTCGTCGCGGACCGGCTGACCGCTCTCGTCGAGCAGGTCGCTGGCCTGACCGGCGATGCGCACCGCCAGGGCGTGGGCGTCGCCCTCGTTCCAGATGTCGTCGGTCATTTCCTCACCGTCGGGGCGCAGCCAGAGGATGTCCTTGGTGCCGCCGCGGATCTGGCGTCCCTGGAAGTAGCGCACCCGGCGGAAGACACCGTGGTTGCGGCGAAGGCTTATGAGGTACCGGGCCCAGCGGTGGAGACTGACCTCCGGCTCCGTCCAGGCCCAGTCGAACCAAGACAGCTCGTTGTCCTGGCAATATGCGTTGTTGTTGCCCTCCTGCGACCGCCCATACTCGTCGCCGTGCAGCAGCATCGGCACGCCCTGTGAGAGGAAGAGGGTGGTCAGGAAGTTGCGCATCTGGCGCTGGCGCAGCTCGAGGATTGCCGGGTCGTCCGTCGCACCTTCGGCGCCGCAGTTCCAGCTCTGGTTGTCGTTGTTGCCGTCCTGGTTGTTTTCGCCGTTCGCCTCGTTGTGCTTCTCGTTGTAGCTGACGAGGTCGTGCAGGGTGAAGCCGTCGTGGGCGGTGACGAAGTTGATGCTCGCGTACGGCTTACGGCCGTTGTGGGCGTAGAGGTCGCTGCTGCCGGTGAGGCGGTAGGCGAAATCGCCGAGCAGGTGGTTGTCGTTCTTCCAGAAGCCGCGCACGGTGTCACGGTATTTGCCGTTCCATTCTGTCCAGAGCACCGGGAAGGCGCCGACCTGGTAACCGCCGGCGCCGACGTCCCACGGCTCGGCGATCAGCTTCACCTGAGAGATGATCGGATCCTGGTGGATGATTTCGAAGAAGGCGGAGAGGCGGTCGGCCTCGTGCATGCCGCGGGCGAGGGCTGCGGCGAGGTCGAAGCGGAAGCCGTCGATGTGCATCTCCTGCACCCAGTAGCGCAGCGAGTCCATCATCAGCTGGATCGCGCGCGGGTGGAGCGGGTTCAGCGTGTTACCGGTACCCGTGTAGTCCATGTAGTAGCGCTGATCGCCGGGGACGAGGCGGTAGTACGCCTTGTTGTCGATGCCGCGGAACGACAGCGTCGGCCCAAAGCGGTTGCCCTCGGCGGTGTGGTTGTAGACCACGTCGAGAATCACCTCGAAGCCGTAGCGGTGCATAGTCTTCACCATCGTCTTGAATTCGTTGATCCGGGCGCCGGAGGCGCGGGCAGCGCTGTAGCGGGCGTCCGGCGCGAAGAAGCCGATCGTGTTGTAGCCCCAGTAATTGCGCAGGCCGCGGTCGACGAGGTGCTTGTCGTCGAGGAACTGGTGTACCGGCATCAGCTCGATCGACGTCACGCCGAGGTCCTGGAGGTAGCGCATCACCGGCTGCTCGCAGAGGCCCGCATAGGTGCCGCGAACGCTCTCCGGAATGTGCGGATTGAGCTGGGTGAACCCTTTGACGTGAGTCTCGTAGATCACCGTGTCGGTCCATGGCACCTTCGGCGGCTTGTCGTCACCCCAGGAGAAGGCCGACTCGATGACTACCGCCTTGATCATGCCCGGCGCCGAATCGCGCTCGTCGAAGAGCAGGTCCCGGTTCTCGTCGCCCGACTCCATCGGATAACCGAACATCGCCGCCGACCAGTCGAGCGTGCCCGTCGTCGCCTTCGCGTAGGGGTCGAGCAGCAGCTTGTTCGGGTTGAAGCGATGGCCGTTCGCCGGGTCGTAGGGGCCGTAGACGCGATAGCCGTAGATCATGCCGGGACGCGCCTCAGGCAAATAGACGTGCCAGACGTCATCCGTCTGGTCCCGCAGGCGGATGCGCTGCGATTCCTTCGGGTCGTTCGCATTTTCGAAGATGCAGAGGTCGACCGCCTCCGCGTTCTCACTGAAGAGCGCGAAGTTGACGCCGCTGCCGTCCCAGGTCGCACCGAGGGGATACGGGTTGCCGTGAGTGGTTGAGAAGACGCGCAAGGAGTTCCTACCTAAACAAGAAAGCAGACCAGCGTCTGCGGGGGTATTAGCATGCCATCGCCGGTCAAGTCGACGGGTTTCGAGCAGAGAAGGTCTGACGGGTCTGCCCGCAGGTCGAGGCTGAACGCGGTGTCCGAGAAGTTCACCGCAAGCGTGAGACTGCCGCGGACAATGACCAGCGTCCGCGCCTCCTCGTCGACGCGGACCTCGCTCGGCGGCACTGCAAGGTACTGGCTGTGAGTGCGGCGGTAGGCGGTCAGCGTCCGATACCACTCGATCATCTCGAAATGCGGCGCCTCGTCGAGCTCCTGCCAGTCGAGGTGAGAGCGCTCGAAGGTTGAGGGGTCCTGCGGGTCCGGCACCTCGTCCGGGCGCCAGCCGAACTGCACGAACTCGCGCCGGCGGCCCTCGGAGACGGCCTTCGCCAACTCGGGGCTCTCGTGGTCGGTGAAGTACTGGAACGGCGAGGATGCCGCCCACTCTTCGCCCTGGAAGAGCATAGGTACCGACGGCGCGAGCAGCGTCAGGGCGGCGGCGATCTTCGCCTTCTCGGGCCCGATGAGATGCTCGAGGCGCTCGCCCTGGGCGCGGTTGCCGACCTGGTCGTGGTTCTGCGAGGCGACGACAAACCTTCGAGGCGACAGCTCCCCGATAGGGCGGCCGTGGTTGCGGACCCGCGCCTCTGAGTAGCGGCTGTCGTAGACGTAGACCGCCGTCAGCGCCTTCGCGACGTCGGCGATGCGGCCGAAGTCCGCGTAGTAGCCGTTGTCCTCGCCGCTGAGGACGGTATGCACCGCGTGGTGGAAGTCGTCGCTCCAGGTCGCGTGCAGCTGATACCCGCCGCGCTCTCGACTCCAGACGAGGCGGGGGTCGTTCAGGTCGCTCTCGGCGACGAGGGAAAGCTCGCGGTCGAGGCTGAGCGAGAGTCCTTCGACCTCCGCCGCAAGCTGCTCGAGGAAATGGATCGCCGACCTGTCGCCGAGGCTGTGCACCGCGTCGAGGCGCAGGCCGTCGAAGTGGTAGTCACGCAGCCACATCATGGCGTTGTCGATGAAGAAGCGCCGCACCTCTGTGCTGCCTTCCTGGTCGAGGTTGACGGCAGAGCCCCAGGGCGTCTGGTAGCTGCTCGTGAAATAGGGGCCGAAGCGGTCCAGGTAGTTCCCGTCCGGGCCGAGGTGGTTGTAGACAACGTCGAGCAGCACGGCGAGTCCCTTGCCGTGACAGGCGTCGATGAACGCCTTGAGCTCGTCGGGCGTCCCGTAGGCGCGATGCGGCGCATAGAGGTCGACGCCGTCGTAGCCCCAGCCGCGCATTCCGGGGAACTCGGCGATCGGCATGATCTCGACGTGGGTGACGCCGAGGCTCACGAGGTGGTCGAGCTTCTCAACCGCCGCGGTGTACGTGCCCTCGGGAGTGAAGGTGCCGATGTGCAGCTCGTAGACGATCCCGGCGGCGATCGGCCCGGCGCGGAAGTCGTCGTGCAGCCAGGTGTACGCGGCATGATCGACGAGGTAGGAGGCGCCGTGGACGCCTTCTCGCTGCCACTGCGAGCGCGGGTCGGGGAGTGAGGCGCCGCCGTCGAGCGAGTAGCGGTAGCCGGAAGCGGCCTCTTCGTCCGGCGCTTCTGTCTGCCACCAGCCCCGTTCCAGCGCCTGCATGGCGAAGCGCCGTTCGCCGATCACGAGGTCGACGCGCCCGGCCCTCGGCGCCCAGACGCGAAACTCCCTCATCGCCGCACCAGGACGGCAGCAGGCAATACGCCGAGCAGTGAGGCCACCGGCTGCCTGCCACTGAGCGTGGCGCCGGTGAAGACGTTCTGCCACTCGCCGTCGGGCAGGGTCAGCGAAGCATCGCCGGCCTCGTCGAGGAACCAGCGCCCGACGATGACGCAGACTTCCTCACCGCGGCGGTAGGCGATCGTGCGCTCGCAGCCCGCTCCTTCGGCATGGAGGGGCGTGTAGCTGTCTTGCGCCGCAAACGACGCCTCGTGCGCGCCCCGTGCGGCCAGCGTGCGCTGAATCAGCCAGAGCTTCGCGAGGTCGGATTCGCTGTCCAGCCAGCCGGGGCCGAAGTTGCTGCCGCGCACCTGCTCGAGCTGGGTCCCGAGGCGGGTGAAGTCGACGGGCCGGCGGTTATCCGGGTCGACGAGGCTGTAGGAGAAGACCTCGGTGCCGCGGTAGACGTCGGGCAAACCCGGGGCGGTGAGCTTGAGGACGGTCTGGGCGAGGGAGTTGCGCCGGGCGGCCGCATCGATGCGCTCGACGAAGGCTTGGACCGCAGCGGTGAAATCGCGGTTGCTGAGAGCGGTGCGGATCCAGAGCTCGAGGAGCTGGTCGTATTCCTCGTTCGGCTGTGTCCAGGACGTCTCGCGCTTTGCCTCACGGGTGGCCTTGCGCATGTACTCGACGGCGCGGTCGGCCTCGAGCGGCCAGGCGCCGACGACGGTCTGGAAGAAGACGTACTGGGCGAGACGGTCGGGCGGCGCCAGGTCCTGGTTTCGGCCGAGGACGACGGAGAGCTGTGCGATGAGCCGCTCCCACTCCTGCGGCGCTTCCGAGAGCACGTTCAGACGCTGACGGTTGTCCTCGCCGCGTTTTGTGTCGTGGGTGCTGGTGGCGACCATCTGTCGCGGCAGGTCTCGCGAGATGCGGCTGCAGAAGGCGTGCCAGTCGTCCAGCGTGATGCCGAAGCGGTCCGGGGCGCCGCCGACCTCGTTCAGGGAGAGCAGCCGCGCGTAGCGGTAGAAGCTGGTGTCCTCGGCGCCCTTCGCCATCGCCGGGCCGGTGAGCTGCTGGCAGCGCAGCACGAACTCGCGTGCGTGGTCGCCTTCGAGCTCCATACGCAGCAACGATGCGAGAAAGTCGAACAGCTCCGGCTCGAGGTCAGCGCGATTCT
Organism: Dehalococcoidia bacterium; assembly: GCA_050185685.1. Taxonomy (GTDB): domain Bacteria; phylum Chloroflexota; class Dehalococcoidia; order DSTF01; family WHTK01; genus WHTK01. The sequence goes on along the minus strand of JBFWZE010000043.1, from coordinate 2,393 downwards.
GAGCTGCCTGCGCGATCGTCGACGCGATCAGCCCGCCGTCGGCCTCCGTCACCACTCCCGTCTCGATGTAGGTGCGGTAGACGGGGAGCGAAACGACGTACTCGAGCAGCGCCGCTTCGACGTCCCGCCGTGACCAGTCGCGTCCTTCCGCCCGCTGCTCGCTGGCCAGCAGGAACAGCTCGACGAGGTCGTTCAGCTCACCGCCGAAGAGGCCCTGGACGACCTCGCGCTTCGCTTCGTCCAGTGTCTCCTCGAAGGTCGCCGTGTCGCCGGTGAAGCTCTGGTAGATACGGGTCAGGTCGGGCTCGCCCTTCGGCTGGACGAAGAGGCCGTTGAGGTAATTGAGGTACTCGTAGCCCGTCGTGCCCTGCACCGGCCAGGCGGCTGGCAGCACCTCGTCCGGGGCGAGGATCTTTTCGACCCAGATGCCGGCGTCCGGAAGCTCCGCCCGCAGCGCGTCGAGGTAGCGCTGTGGGTGGCGCAGGCCGTCGATGTGGTCGATGCGCAGTCCGTCGACGACGCCGTCCCTGGCGAGTCGCAGCTCCTGGCGGTGGCGGACGCGGAACACGTCGGGCTGCTCGATGCGCAGTCCGGCGAGGGTGTTGATGTCGAAGAAGCGGCGGTAGAACCACGACTCGTTCGCGGAGCGCCAGTAGGCGAGGCGGTAGAACTGCTGGTCGAGGAGCTGGTGCACGAGAGCGTGGTCATCGTTCAGCTTCTGGAGCCCGGCGTCGAAGCGGCTGCTCAGGTCAGCGTCTTCGAGCAGCTCGTGGAGGTTCGTCCAGAACTCGGCGTTGCTGCGGCCCTCGAAAGCAGCGGCGAGCCGGGCGAGACGGCCGGAATCAGCAAAGCGTGCGACGGTGGCCGTGATCCATGGGTAGGACGGCAGTGCGACCGGGAACGCCCAGCTGCCGTAATGGACTCGGAAGTCGCTGCCGCCGCGGACAATCGCGATCTTGTTGGCCTCGAGCACGCGGACGTAGCGGTCTTCGAGGACGGGGAGGCGCAACGGCTGAAAGTTTCGGCGGTCGCTGTTCCAGCCGAAGTCGAAGAAGTGGAAGTAGTCGCTCGCCGGACCGTGGCGCAGCACGTCCCACCACCACGGGTTTGCCGGCGTCGAGATCGACATGTGGTTGGGGACGATGTCGAGCAGCTGGCCGATGCCGTGCTCCCGCAGTGCGCGGGTCGCCCGGGCATAGATCTCGTCGCCGCCCCACTCCGGGTTGATCACGGTGGCATCGGCGACGTCGTAGCCGTGAGTGCTGCCACGGGCGGCGCGGAGGATCGGCGAGAGGTAGGCGTGTGAGACGCCGAGCGCGCTCAGATAGGGAGCGACCTCGGCGAGGTCCTCGAAATCGAAGTCAGCGTTGATCTGAAGGCGGTAGGTACACTGCCAGGCGGGCAAGCTGGACTCCGATGAATTGGGCGGAAAGGTGACACATCTATCATGCCTGCGACTTTTGCACCGACCAATTCCGGCGGTGTATCAATCGTGAAGGTCCGGCAGCGCATCGATCGCAGGGGCGAGGCGGCGCTGCCAGTTGCCGGTGGCCGTCCCGGGCACGTTGTGGCCCTCCTCCTCCAGCCAGAGGTCCTCGACATTGATGACGAGGTACTTCGCGCGGCCGCCCCTCAACATCGTCAGCGCTGCCTGGAAGATGTGCTCAGGCTCGCGGTCGCCCGGCTGGAGGAGTCCCCGCGTCTCGAGCTCGGCGCAGAGCCGCTCGACCTGCTGACGGCGCTCTTCGAGAGCCGCGAGAACGCCCTCGTGATCGCGGATGCCGATCGTCTCCTGGATCTTGAGGTCCTTGCCCTCGAGGAAGCCGGCGAAGGTCGGCATGTCGTGCGTGTTCATCCCGGCGAAGGCTCGCCTCGGAGGCTGACGCACCCGGCGCGAGGCATCGAGCGGAATCTCATACTGCATGACGTAGGTCTCGAAGATGCCGTGGCGGGCCATCGACGCGTTGATGTGCTGCGGCACCGTGCCGAGGTTCTCGCCGACGATCGCAGACTTCGCTCGATGCGATTCGATCGAGAGGATCGCGTAGAGCTCTTCTGCCGGGTACTGGACGAAGATGCCCTGCCTGGCCGAGAAGCCGTCCGGCACCCAGTAGAGCCGGTGCAGGCCGATCACGTGGTCGTAGCGCAGGATGTCGGCAAAGCTGAGATGGTGGCTGATCGTCGCGCGCAGGTACTCGTAACCGCTGCGCCGCATCTCGGCCGGGATCATCGGCGGGAGGCCCCACGCCTGGCCCTGGGTGAACAGGATGTCTGGAGGCGCGCCGCACTGCATCGAGAGGGCGAACAGCGACTGGTACTTCCAGGTGTCGAAGCCGTCCGCGTCGCAGCCGATCGGCAGGTCGAGGTAGGTCTGCTGGCCGCGGGCCTGGAGG
>JBFWZE010000042.1:18669-22118 GCA_050185685.1 Dehalococcoidia bacterium | reverse complement strand
TACACAGCACCGCGGCGGGGCGTATTGGTCTCAGGATCGCTGTTGGTCCACGGGACGGGCATTGCGCCCAGGTTGGCAAGATCGGCTCGTTCTTCCATGCGGGCAAGGGTACTCGGAAATGCGTCGCGCGCAACAAGTTTCCCGGTTCACCAGCGACATCTCACTGCACGAAGCTACATAGATGTTCCCGTCTACCGCGCGGTGTACATTCGATACGTGCCAGACATCGACGCCATTGCTGCCCAGGTGCGTCAGCTGCAGGATGCGGCGACGCTGGCGCCGACGATAACCGCCGGCGACACCAGCTTCGGTAGTGACGCAGCGTATGCAGTCTCGTCCCGGCTCCGTGCGCTGCGGCTGGAGCAGGGCTGGACGCCGGTCGGGCGCAAGATCGGCTTCACCAACCGGACGATCTATGAGGAATACGGCGTCTATCAGCCGATCTTCGGCACGATGTATGACCGCACCGTAGCCTGCCTCGATATGTCGAAGCCGCTGCACGAGGTGCCGCTCGCCGGGCTTTCGCAGCCGCGCCTCGAGCCCGAGATCGTATTCAAACTAAAAGCGCCGCCACCCCGGAGTGGGGACCCTGTGGACCTGCTTGGTGCAGTCGAGTGGATGGCGCATGGCATTGAGCTCGTGCAGTGCCACTTCCCCGATTGGAAGTTCCAGGTTGCGGACACGATTGCCGACGGAGGCCTCCACGGCCTCTACCGCGTCGGCAACCCCGTGCCCGTCCCGAAGGGTATCGATGAGCGCCGGACGCTGGCAGAGCGTCTGGAGCGCTTCACGTGCACGCTGCTCCGCGAAGACGAGCTGATGTCGACGGGCGGCGGCGAGGTCGTACTCGGCAGCCCGCTCAATGCGTTGGCGCACCTCGTCGAAGTACTGGCGTCGCTGCCCGATCATCCTGCGCTCGAAGCCGGCGAGCTCGTTACGACGGGCACGCTGACGGCGGCGATGCCGGTGCAGGCGGGAGAGACCTGGTCGACCCGCATCGAGGGTCTCGAGGTCGAAGAACTTCGCATTCTGTTCGTGTAGGCGACTAACTGTTACGGCCAGCGCAACATCAGTCACACCAATGTGTGCATTGAATACTGATGTATTCAAGCTTCGCCGGAAGCGGGCGCTGTTCTTGCAGATAAACAATCAGGGGTTTCTCGGATCGGGGCGATGCATCGGGTGCGTCGATGCGATTATCAGTGCAACCCGGTGCGCCTGAATATATATGGCTCTGTAAGTACTTTCTATAGGTTATACACGCAAGTTCCTCTGCATTTCCTTCCATTAAGACCTGGTTAAGAGGCATCGTAGTAGTACGTGTGGCATAGCTCGCCACAATCTCGTCATAGGAAACAGGGAGAACGATGCAGAACTACTGGGACAAAGTAACGAAGGAGCGCCTCAACCGGCGGCGCCTTCTCCAGGCGGGAGGCGCGCTGTCAGTTGGAGTCGGCGCTCTCGCCCTGATTGGCTGTGGCAGTAGCGACAGCGACGGCGGCAACGGAGGCGGCGGTTCGAGCGAGGCCTACACGGGCCAGCGCACGCCTTCGACCGGCGAAGCGAAGCCCGGTGGTAACTACGGCAGCTACTTCGCGACGATCGGCAGCTACAACACGGTTGCCTTCTACCACGACGGCTACAACAACACCGGTATCACGGTGTACGACCGCCCGATCACGGCGCGCCTCGGCACGGACGAAGGTTACGTCCTCGAGGCGATGGAGAGCATCGAGGTCGGCGACCCGCTGCGCGTCGTGCTCAAGCTGAAGCCGGGCATGGTCTTCCAGAACAAGGCGCCGGTCAACGGCCGCGCGGTGACTGCCGCCGACATCGTTGCGACGCAGGAATACGTGAAGACGCTGCCGAACGCCGAGAACAGCCAGTTCCAGCGCACCTTCGTGGACCGCTGGGAAGCGCCGGACGCGAACACGGTGATCATTCACCTGAGCAAGCCGTCCGCCTACCTGCTGTCCTCGACCTACCTGGCGAACCCCACTGCGCAGCCGATCATTCCGAAAGAGCTGCTGTCGAGCCTCGACACGACGCTGCCGATCGGTAGCGGCCCCTTTGAGCTTGCCGACCACACCTTCGGTACGCGCTACAGCTACAAGAAGTTCGAGAACTACCGCGAGGCGAAGACCGGCAAGCCGTACTTCGCGACGCGCGAGATCTTCGCCCTTACCGACGCGGTTGCCCAGGAGAGCTCCTTCCGCAGCGAGCAGATCCACGAGTGGCTGCCTGCCGCTTCTGCCTTCGGCCGCCTGAACAGCGAGCTGGACGCGACGAAGTTCGGCAGCGTCAACTACCTCTCCCCGGGTCTGATCACGATCAACGGTATGACCAACGTCCAGCTGGGCGGCGCTCGCCCCTGGAACGACATCCGTGTGCGTGAGGCCTTCTACCGCGTCACGAACAAGGCGCAGTGGATCTCCCTGGCGTACGACAGCCGCGGCGAAGTCCCGACGGGCATCGTTGCTGCGGCCCTGCCGAGCTACCAGCTCTCCGCCAGCGAGACCGAGAAGTTCTTCAAGCAGGACGTGGCAGCCGCCAAGCAGCTGCTGTCCGCCGCGAACTACGACTCGAGCAAGGAGTGGGAGATCGTCGTCTCCAACACCAACGCTTCGAACGCGACCGCGGCAGAGGTCTGGCAGCAGCAGCTGTCGCAGATTGGCGTCAAGGTCCGCATCACCGCGATGCCGAACGCGCAGATCCTGCCCCAGAAGATGGCCCCCGGCCAGTTCGACTTCTGGGTCGGCCAGCAGCCCGGCGGCGACACCCCGGCGCGTGCCATGCGCAACTTGCACTCGAACACGAACGACCAGTTCAGCAACGTCGGCCTCTACGACACCGCCCTCGACGCCATGATCGAGAAGTCGGAGGTCACGACCGACCGCGAAGAGAACATCAAGCTGGTGAAGCAGATCCAGTTCGATGCGCTTAACAAGTACACGACCAGCATCAACGCGGTGACGCAGCAGCTCGCCTTCTTCTACAACAAGAAGGTCGCGAACCTGATCGTTGACCCGCTGACCGGCCAGGACTACCAGTACGACGCCTGGTTCGTCTAGGCAGCGTTAGTTAGCTCCTCCTTCCGAGAGGCCGTCCTTCGCGAGAAGGGCGGCCTCTTCGTTTGTACGGCGTATACTTGAGAGACGAGGTGGGTCGCTGGTCAGAGCACCCGGCTGAGTTGACGTTTCTCCCTCTACTTCAGGCAATCTCATGGACCCTGTGAACCTGCGCGTCGCCGAGGCGGTTGCCCGCGACGTGGGCCGCGGCCTCGTTCGCATCGATCCGAAGGACATGGCGGCGGTTGGCGTCACCACCGGCGACACCGTGCGTCTCGTCGGCAAGCGGTCGACCGTCGCGAAGGCGCTGCCTGCCTACGCGGAAGACCGCGGCCAGGGCCTCATCCAGATGGACGGCATCGTCCGCGAGAACACCCAGAG
>JBFWZE010000042.1:13071-18569 GCA_050185685.1 Dehalococcoidia bacterium | reverse complement strand
GAGGTCCTCGAGGTGCACACGCGCGGCATGCCCCTGGCTGAGGACGTCTCGCTCGACCGCCTGGCGGAGATGACCCACGGCTTCGTCGGCGCCGACCTTGCGGCGCTGTGCCGGGAAGCTGCGATGTCGACCCTTCGCGGCGTCGCTGATGACATCCCGCTTGATGCCGAGCACATCCCCTTCGACCTCCTCGCGCGCCTCGAAGTGAGGATGAGCGATTTCATGGACGCCCTCAACGAGGTGGAGCCATCGGCCCTGCGTGAGGTGTTCACCGAGGTCCCGGACGTCGGCTGGCAGGACGTCGGCGGTCTCGACGATGCCAAGACGGCGCTGCGTCAGGTCATCGAGTGGCCGCTGCAGCACCCGGAGCTCTTCGAGCAGGCGAAATCGACGCCGCCGCGAGGTGTCCTGCTTACTGGCCCGACCGGTAGCGGCAAAACGCTGCTCGCGAAGGCGGTGGCGAACGAGTGTCACGTCAACTTCATCGCGATCAAGGGGCCTGAGCTGCTCTCAAAGTGGGTCGGCGAGTCCGAACGCACCGTCCGCGAAGTCTTCAAGCTCGCCCGCCTCTCCAGTCCCTGCATCGTCTTCTTCGACGAAATCGAGGCGATCGCAGGACGCCGCAGCGGCAGCGACGCGGGCGTCACCGAACGGGTGATCAGTCAGCTGCTTGCCGAGATGGACGGCATCGAAGAGCTGCGCGGCGTCGTCGTCCTCGCGGCAACGAACCGCCCGGACCTGCTCGACTCGGCGCTGCTACGGGCGGGCCGCTTCGAGCTGCGCCTCGATCTGCCGCTACCGGACGAAGCGGCGCGCGAGGCAATCCTCAAGGTCCATGTCAAAGACAAGCCGGTCGCCGGCGATGTCGACCTCACGGCGATCGCTGCCGGGTCGGAAGGGCTCAGCGGGGCCGACCTCGAAGCTCTCGTCCGCCGCGCCGCCCTCGAGGCGATTCGTGAGGTCGTCGAAGCAGACGGCAGCAGGCTTGTCGTCGAGCTGACGCAGGTGCACCTGCAGCGGGCCCTTGCGGCGATCAATGGCCTAAAGATGACATAAGCATGGAATAGAACAAGGCGCCTCGGCCACGGCTGTGGGGAATGCGCGAAGTTCCCGCTGGATTCGTTGACCGTTCTCAGGGCCGATGGGATGATTACAAGACACAGCCGCGCCGCTGCGGCAGGAGGGAATTACATTGGGCAAGATCAAGGTCGCAATTGTCGGCTCAGGCAACATTGGTACGGACCTGCTGTTCAAGCTTCGCCACGACCCCTACATGGAGGTTGGACTCGTAGTCGGCGTTGACCCGGACTCCGAGGGCCTCGCGATTGCGCGTCGTCACGGCTACGCGACCACGCACGAGGGCGCCGAGGGCTTCCGCAAGATGCACGAAGGCATCGACATCGTCTTCGAGGCGACCAGCGCCCGCGCCCACCTGGCCAACGCACCGATGTACAAGGAGCTGGGCAAGCTCGCCCTCGACCTGACGCCGGCCGCCATCGGCCCGATCGTTGTGCCCTCCGTCAACATCGACAAGGTGTTCGACCAGCCCAACATCAACCTCGGCACCTGCGGCGCCCAGGCGACCGCACCGATCATGTACGCGATCAGCCGCGTCACCGAAGTGGCCTACGGCGAAATCGTCGCGACGATCGCCAGCAAGAGCGCCGGCCCCGGTACCCGCCAGAACATCGACGAGTTCACCGAAACCACGGCGCGCACGATGGTCGAAGTCGGTGGCGCCCACAAGGGCAAGGCGATCATCGTCCTCAACCCGGCCGAGCCGCCGATCATGATGAAGAACACCGTCTTCGCGGCGGTCAACCGGCCCGACCGTGAGGCCGTACTGGCCTCGATCGAGGACCAGGTCGCCGAAGTCCAGAAGTATGTACCCGGCTACCGCCTGAAGTCAGAGCCCATCTTCGACGAGGACCGCATCACGGTGTTCGTCGAGGTGGAAGGCGCAGGCGCGTACCTGCCGAAGTACGCCGGCAACCTCGACATCGAGACCTCGGCCGCCGTCCGCGTCGGTCAGATCTACGCCAAGCGCCTGCTCGAGCAGCGCGGCGAGCTCGTCGAGGCGGCGAGCTAAGAGGAGACGGGGCTCGCCCTCATCTCCGAAGAAGAAGAGATATGGAACGAAAAGTACGTCTGATTGACTCCACCCTGCGTGACGGCAGCCACGCGATGGCGCACCAGTTCACCACCGAGCAGGTCCGCGACATCGTCAGGGCGCTCGACAACGCCGGTATCGACACGCTCGAGATCTCGCACGGCGACGGTCTCGGCGGCAGCTCGTTCAACTATGGCTTCAGCAAAGAGCCGGAGATGAACCTGCTTCGGATCGCGGCCGAGACCGTGACCAAGTCGAAGCTGGCGGTGCTGCTGCTCCCCGGCATCGGCACCCGGGAGCACCTCAAGGAAGCGCGGGACCTCGGCGTCTCCGTTGCCCGCATCGCCACCCACTGCACCGAGGCGGACATCTCCCTCCAGCACATTGGCTACGCCAAAGAGCTGGGCATGGAGGCGATCGGCTTCCTGATGATGTCGCACATGATCTCGCCGCAGGAGCTCCTCTTCCAGGCGCGCCTGATGCAGAGCTACGGCGCTGACTGCGTCTACGTCACCGACTCCGCCGGTGCCCTGACGCCCGACGGCTTCCGTGAGCGCGTCCGCCTGCTGCGTGAGGGCCTCGACGTCGAAGTCGGCGTCCACGCCCACAACAACCTCGGCTCTGCGGTAGCGAACAGCCTCGCCGCGGTCGAAGAGGGTGCCACGATCGTCGACGGCTGCTGCGCCGGTCTCGGTGCCGGTGCCGGCAATGCGCCGCTCGAGATCATCGCTGCCGTCTTCGCACGCGAGGGCATCGACATCGGCGGCGTCGACTGGTACAAGCTGGTCGACGCGACCGACAACACGGTGCGTCCGATCATGCCGCGGCCCCAGACGATCGACGGCCCGGCGCTGACCCTCGGGTACGCCGGTGTGTACTCCAGCTTCCTGCTCCACGCGGAGCGGGCCGCGAAGCGCTTCGGTGTCGACACGCGTGACATCCTGCTCGAGTGCGGCGCGCGCAAGCTCGTTGGCGGCCAGGAAGACACGATGATCGAGATCGCCCAGGAGCTCAGCCTTCGGGCGAAGGCAGGCGCGAACTAGCGCTTACAACGCGCCAATCATCGAATCAGCGACGCCCGGACCACCCTGGTCCGGGCGTTCGATTTGTAGCCCGTTCGCGGCCGCGAAGAACACGAGCCCGCGCGCGAGCACGTCAGTCTGCTTCTCAACCGCAGTAATCTGCTGGGGCGAGTACGCGCGTAGCTGTGTCCGCGGCCCTACTTCGAGGCGTCCGACGTGCGTGCCGGACTCGATGAGGGGGAAGCTCAGCACGGGCGCTGCAAGTGGGTCGCCGCTGACAATTACGGGAGTCATCCGGCCGTTGAGGTAGATCAGGGCATTCGCCGCCCCGAGGGCGATCGTGGTCTTCTCCGCGAACTGCCGCAGGAACTCCTCTGAATCGAGCACGCCGAAGACCTTTCGGGCGTCAGAAGCCAGGGTCAGCAGAGGCTTCGACGGGTCAGACGTCTCCTTAAAGCGGCGATCGACGACCGACTGCAGCAGGTTCTTCACCGGCGTGAAGAACGCAACGACGGCGAGGGTGCTGACTGCGACCGCGGTATCGGAAGCGGCGCCGGAGACTTCCGTGAAGACTGCGCGAGAGAGCCCGGTGGTCGCGGTGAAGAGACCGGCGAGAATCGCAGTCAGCGGTACATACACAAGTGTGCGGTTGACCAGGACGTCAATGTCGTAGAGGCGGTACTTGAGGATTGCGATCCCAATCGCGAGCGGGAGGGCCGCAGCCAGCAAAATGGTCGACGCGGTCAGCAGGTCAAGCGTCGTCTGGTCGGTAATGCCCAGTACGCCGACGACCAGGTACGCGACCACGATCAGGGGCAGCCAGCCGGCCACGTACGCAAACCACTTTATCTGCTCATGTTCGTCGCCTGTGGAGGCGAACAGCCGGCGAAGAAGATTCCCCGCAGCGACGAGACCGGCGAGCGCAATCGGCAGGATCAAGAGATCGGCAAGAAAGCTGAAGTCCTCATACGCAGTAATGCCCAGCGGATTCTGGCGGACGTCGAGCGGTGGGCTAAATGGGCCGGGCTCAATCATGTGGAGGACGATCGCTGCAATCGTCAGGAGTCCGATAGCCGCAGCGGCCCGGCTCTGGGCACGCCCCAGTTTGCCCTCAGGAAAGAGGATGAGGGTGAGCACCGTGAGGCTCATTGGAGCGATCCAGAGGGCATCCACGAGGCCCGCGGTCCCCAGAAGTTGTGGAAGCTGAGTGTCCGGTCGGTAGATCAGGGTGTAGAGCTGGTAGCGCCCATGGGCGATATCCAGAGACGAGAGCACGCCATCGGCGAGGAAGAGCCACCCGATAAGGTTCTCCGGGCGTTTCAGGGCCAGCACCAGACCAAGGGCGCTGTAAACGAGCGCGGACGCGATGAAGCCGATTGCCATTATCGGCCGGGGTAGTGAGGTTCCAGTTCCCGTTGGTTCTGCCCAGGTGATCGCGATGAGCGAGACGCACGCGGCAGCGATAAGAACGGTGAGGAGAAACCCGGAGATCGCGATTGCTCGGCTCATCAGACCGGTATTATCGCTGGAAGGCGGAATCTCAGCATGCTCGCGTTCCGATCTGCGGATGTATGGCTTGGGCACCCGTATAATGCTCCCGGACACCGCAGGCAGCGCGTGGACCACATCGAAAGATGTTCAGCCTGACGCCGTCACGGACGTGACCGTCGTTCTCCCGGAGGACAACCCCAAGTGGCACTTTCCACAGAGACCCGTAACCAGCTCGCAAAGGCGCTCTACGACGCCGAGCAGAACCGGGAGCCGATCCCGCCGCTGAGCGAGACCAACCCCGAGATCGACATGGAGGACGCCTACGCGATCCAGCTCGAGGGCATTCGCCTGCGCACCGGCGGCGACGCGAGCAAGATCATCGGCTGGAAGGTCGGTCTCACCAGCAAGGCCGTGCAGAACATGCTCGGCGTCGATCAGCCCGACTTCGGCCACCTCCTTGACCACACCCGCATCGACGAAGGCGCGGAGATCAAGACCGGCGAGATGATCTGGTCTCGCATCGAGCCCGAGATTGCCTTCGAGCTCAACGCCGACCTCAAGGGCCCCGGTGTCACCGCCGATGACGTGATGAAGGCGACCGCCTACCTGATCCCGGCGCTCGAGGTTGTCGACAGCCGCGTGAAGGACTGGAAGATCAAGATATGGGACACGGTCGCCGACAACGCCTCCTGCGGCCGCTTCGTCCTCGGCAAGAGCCGCGTCAAGCCGGACGGTATCAACATGAAGCTCATCGGCATGAACTTCTACGTTGACGGCAACCTCACCAGCACCGCGACCAGCGCTGCCGTGATCGGCAACCCGGCCGATGCCGTCGCTTGGCTCGCGAACACGCTGGCCCCCTACGGCCACTACCT
>JBFWZE010000042.1:0-12971 GCA_050185685.1 Dehalococcoidia bacterium | reverse complement strand
ATCCAGATCGCGTTCATCCCGCTGGCAAGCGCCGGGTCGATGTCGCGGTAGACGCTATCGCCGACCATCACGGCCTCGCGCGGCTCGATGCTGAGGCGCTCGAGTACATGGCGAAACAGCTCGAGGTCGGGCTTGCCGAGGCCCAGTGCGCCGGAGATGAAGGTGCGCTCGTTGTCGAAGTGGCGCTTCAGACCGGTCTTCACGAGCTTCTGGGCCTGGAGGTCGGCGGGGCCATTCGTCAGCACGGCGAGAGTGTAGCCTCGTTGCTCGAGGCCGTCGAGCACCTCGTGGGCGCCGTCGTGGGGTACATGCATCTCGAATCGGTCAGTGCGGAAGCGTTCGGCCAGGACGCAGGCAGCCATCCAGTCGCCGGCGTTGAAATCGTCTAGCGCGCGTTTCCAGGCCTGCTGGCGGTAGCTGGGTGCCCACTCGCGCAGGTACCTGCGGTCGGCATCACCGTCGTGGTCGCCGAAGTGGGTGAACCCGCTGGTCAGTCCTTCCCAGGCAGCGATACCGAGGCGCTCGCAATACTCCGCGGTCGGTGCCTCTGCCCAGAGTTGTCCGGCGTGCTGGAGGACCGCTTTCGAGAATGCGGCGGGGTCGACGCCGAAGCGTCTGCGCGCCTCGCCAGCGGTGCGGAGCAGCGCTCGCCTGAGCGAAGAGCTCTCCGGGATGAGCGTGTCGTCGAGGTCGAAGATGATCGCTTGCACGGGCGTACTTTCAGGGTCCTTCCGAGAAGGAGGCAATCGGGCAAGGTCTCGGCTACCTGGACTGCTAGCGTATCAGTGACGCTCGCTGTGACGCTGTGTCTCCGGGGGAGCTCCCTCCTTCGTCAGGATGGAGGACACCTGGGAGGTCATCGCTCCGAAGCAGGCTCTGCTCACTTGCGTGCGGCTGCGAGCCGCTAGACGTGGACGTCCTGGCTGCTCCCGCCCATCGTCGCGATCGACTCGCCGGTAATCGAGATCGCGAGCGGCGAGCAGAGGAAGGTCACCACGTTGGCGACGTCCTCCGAGGTGATCAAGTGCTTGATCGCGGTGCGGTCGGCGACGCGCTTGAGGACCGTGTCGAGCGGCACGCCTTCGCTCTCGGCGGTTGCCTTGTGACGCTCCAGGCTCTGCTCGGTGAGGGTGAGGCCCGGCGTCACGCAGTTCACCGTGATGCCGTACTGGCCGAGGCCGTTTGCCATCGCCTTCGTCATCGTCACGGTGCCGATTTCGCGGACGGGGCCCGCGATGTTCATCCCCGGCGAGCGGTTGATGCCGCCGCTGATGTTGATCACGCGGCCCCAGCCGGCCGTCTTGAGGTAGGGCGTCGCAGCCTGGACGACGCGAAGGTAGCCCACAACCTTCTCTTCGACGTCGAGGAGCACGTCCTCGGCCGTGGCGGTCTCGACGGTGCCGGGCCGGCCGCCGCCGCGCGCGCCGTTGTTCACGACGATGTGCAGGCCGCCCAGCGCTTCGGCAGCAGCGTCGACGAAGCTCTTGATCGACGCCGGGTCGAGGAGGTCGCAGACCAGCGGGACGATCGTGCGCCCAGTCTCAGCGCTCAGCTCCGCGGCGGTCGCGTCGAGGGCCTCCTGGCTGCGGGCGCAGATCGCGACGTCGCAGCCCTCCAGCGCCAGAGCGCGGGCGATTGCCTTGCCGATGCCGCGGCTACCGCCGGTGACGAGGGCCTTTCGGCCGTTGAGCTGCAGGTCCAAGTAAGTTCCTCCTCAGGTGATGCTGCGTGGTGCGAGCGGACGTGGTTTATGAATTGGCTGAGGCCGGGCGACTACCGAAGGACTGGACCGCGCGTGCCTCAATGACGGTCTCTGTGGCGTCACGTCTCCGAGGGAGATCCCTCCTTCGTCGGGATGGAGATTCGGGAGATTGACGCCCTGTAGCAGGCTCTGCTCATTTGCGCGCGGCTGCTAGCCGCCTAGACGTGGACGTCCTGGCTGGTGCCGGCCATCGCCGCAATCGTCTCGCCGGTGATCGCGATCGAGAGCGGCGAGCAGAGAAAGAGCACGACGTTTGCGACGTCTTCCGACGTGGGCACGTGCTTGTTCGTCGTGCGGTCGGCGAGGCGGCCGAGGACGGTCTCGAGGCTGACGCCCTCGCGGTCGGCGGCCGCCTGGTGGTTCGCCAGCGTTGCCTCGGTGAGGGTGATGCCGGGGTAGACGCAGTTGACGTTGATGCCGTACTGGCCGAGACCATTTGCCATCGACTTCGTCAGGTTCGACGTGCCGATGTTGCGGATGCCGCCGCTGACCGCCATACCGGGGCTGCGGCCGGCGCCGCCGCTGATGTTGACGATGCGCCCCCACCCCGCTTCCTTCATGTAGGGCATTGCCGCCTGGGAGACGCGCAGGTAGCCGACGACCTTCTCCTCAAAGTCGCGCAGGACGTCGGTGTCGAGCACGGTCTCGGCGGTGCCGGGTGTGCCGCCGACGCGGGCAGCGCTGTTGACGACGATGTGGAGGCCGCCGAGCTCGCGCGCCGAGGTGTCAACGAAGTTCTTGATCGACGCCGGGTCCATCGTGTCACAGACCATCGGGAAGACCTTCCGACCGGTCTCCTTCGCGATTTCGGCCGCCGCTTCTTGCAGAGGCCCCTCGCTGCGGGCGCAGATTGCAACATCGCAGCCTTCGCGGGCGAGAAGCAGCGCCGTCGCTTTACCGATGCCGCGGCTGCCGCCGGTGACGAGTGCCTTCCTGTTCGCGAGCTGCATGTCCATAAGTCGTTCCCCCTCTGCGCTGGTTCCTGCCGGTCTCAGGCAACTATACGAACGGCAGATAACTCCGGCTATGTCTGGTCGCCTTCCGACTGCTCGCTTACACTCTGGCGGACGGAACGAGAGCGCCAGCCAGGGGCGCAGGCGAACAAATGGGAGCAACCATGCGCTACATCATGTACGGCGCCGGCGCGATCGGCGGCATTTGCGGCGGCAAGCTTCACCTCGCAGGGCATGAGGTCATCCTGATCGCCCGCGGTGAGCACCTGCGGGTCATCCAGCAGGACGGCCTCACGCTCAAGACCCCTGACGAGACGATGACGCTGCCCATCGCGGCAGTCAGCCACCCATCGCAGATCGAGTTTCGTGCCGGCGATGTGGTCGTCCTGACGATGAAGTCGCAGGACACGGCGGCGGCGCTCGACGACCTGCGCGCTGCGGCCGGGGACCAGGTGACGGTCGCCTGTGCCCAGAACGGCATCGAGAACGAGCGCATGGCCCTTCGCCGGTTCGCGAACGTCTACGGCATGGTGCTTCTGATGCCGGCGACCTACCTCGAGCCCGGCGTCGTCGAAGCGTCGGCATGGCCTGTCGTCGGTGTCGCCGACCTCGGCCGCTACCCCGCCGGCGTCGATGCCACGGCAGAAACGATCGCCGCCGAGTGGGATGCCGCCGGGATGGCATCGATCGCCCGTGACGACATCATGCGCTGGAAGTACACCAAGCTGCTCCAGAACGTCTCGAACGCCGTCGGCGCGGTCTGTGGCGACGATGCAGACTCGAGCGCGCTGCAGGACATGGTGCGCGATGAGACGCGGCAGTGCTTCCGAGCCGCCGGCTACGAGTGGATCCCGGGCCCGCAGCTCACGGCCCGCCGTGCCGAAGTCCTGCCCTCGCCGACGGGTCCGAGCAACATCAGCAGCGTCGTCCGCACCCGAGGCGGCTCGTCGACCTGGCAGAGCCTCGTCCGCGGCGCCGGCAGCAGCGAGGGCGACTACCTGAATGGTGAAATCGCCCTTCTCGGTCGGCTGCACGGCATCCCCACACCGGCGAACGAGGTGTTCCAGGCGCTGAGCGATCAGCTGGCCCGAGAACGAAAGCAGCCCGGCAGCGTTACTCTCGAAGAAGTTACAAAGCTGATTGACGAGCGCCGTACAGCCTACGCAACTGCGTGATCCACGCGGGCCGCACTGGGGTCACAGGTACGACACTCGTATAATGCCGACGTGACGCACTGGATCCCGCCTCTACGTGCCTCAAGAGGAGAGCTGAGTCTCCGATTCAGTTCTCCCCAATGACGACACCGGAGAATACGATTCCTCTCGGCCTGTCGAATTCCCCCGGCGGCTATCGAGAAGCGCTCAAGAGTCGCGATTTTCTGAAGCTCTTCATCGGGCAGCTGGGCTCAGAGATAGGCAACGGAGCGATGCAGCTTGCGTTGCCGTTCCTTGTGCTCGACATCACGGGTTCGGCCTTCCAGCTTGGCTTTGCCTATTTCTGGCAATTCCTGCCGATGCTTCTCTTCGGCATCCTGGGCGGCGTCTTCGTCGACCGTTGGGACCGGCGGTTGACGATTGTCGTCGTCGACGCGATCCGGGCCGTCGCCTTTCTGTCAGCGGCGGTGGTCTTTTACCTCGGTCACCTCACGGTCGAGCATATTTACGCGCTGATCTTCCTCGAGTCGTCGCTGGCGAACTTCTTCAACCCGGCGCGTGCCGCCCTGATGCCGAACCTCGTCAGCCCGGAGAACCTGCGCCCGGCGAACTCCTTGATGGAGGTGTCCCGCCACATCGGGTTCCTGCCGGCGCCGATCGCCGGTGGCGCCATCGCCGCGGCGTTCGGGCCTGCGTCGCTGCTCGTTATCGACGGCGTCACCTTTGCGCTCTCCGGGATCATGGTCTTCCTGATCACCTGGCGCCCACCGGCACGGCACAATCATGACGAAACACAGCCTTCCGAAGGATTCAGGAAGGCCACCGAACTGGTCATCACTCAGACCAAAGAGGGCCTGAAGGTGATCAAGGAGCGGAAGCTCCTCCAGGTTTCTGTCCTCCTCGGCTTCAGCCTGAATCTGATCATCGCGCCAATTCAGGTGCTGCTGCCTCTGTTCATCCGCGAGGTGAAGGATGCGGCGGACGGATATCTGGCGCTGCTGGTGGGTGGACTGCTCGTTGGCTTGATCATCGGCTCGCTGTCTGCTCCGGCGACTGCGAGACGGATCGGGCTTGGCATCCTGACGATCGTCTCGATCATTCTCCTGGGGTTTGTCGTCTCGGTAGCGGCCTGGCCGGCGGGCTTCCAGGTGCCGCTTGCCGCGATGACGATTGCGGGCATTGCGATCGGCGGCCTCAACGTAGCCCAGACAACGATGCTCCAGAGTTCGACAAATGACGAGGACCGGGGCAGGGTCTCCGCGACGTACTACACGTTCAGCCTGGGCGTGCGGCCCTTCGGCTATCTCGCGGTCGGCGCCCTCGCCTCTGCCGTCGATATCCGGATCATGTTCACGGTCCTGGGCATCGCGGCCATCTTCCTCGGTCTGTACCTGCTCCGGGTCAGAGAAGTGCGCGAGCACGCCTGATGTTGACAGCGAATAGCCGCCAAAGTTAGCATCAGCTAATAAAAGAAACGTCACACTCTCGGCTATCATGACATCAGAATTGAACGCAGGCGTCTGCCCGAATCGGCGTCTTGCGCAGCGATAAGGAGCAATCGTGGACGTACTAGAGGCCATCCACTCTCGCCGCAGCGTCGGCCGCATGACCCAGGAAGAGCCCTCACGTGAGGTCATCGAGAAGCTGCTCGACGCCGCTGTGCAGGCGCCGAACCACCATGTCACGCTGCCCTGGCGCTTCTTTGTGATGACCGGCGATGCGCGCAGCCGCTTCGGCGACGCGGTGGCCGAGTCGCTGCGGCCGAAGCTTGCAGACCTGGACGAGGAGCGCCGCGAGGGCGTGCTGGCGGATGAGCGCCGCAAGCCGCTGCGCTCGCCGGTGCTGATCGCCGTCGGTGTCCGGCACGACCCCGAGATCAAGGCGACGCCGGTCGAAGATCTCCAGGCCTGCTCCGCCGCGATCCAGAACCTCCTGCTCGCCGCCCACGCCGAGGGCCTCGCTGCCGTCTGGCGCACCGGCTCCGGCGCTTACGCCGACTCGGTGAAGGCGCACTTTGGTCTCGCCCCTGAGGATGAGATCGCCGGCTTCGTCTACCTCGGCTACCCGAACAAGGACTTCGTGGCCTCGATGCCCCCGCGGCAGCGCTCCTACGCGGAGCTCACGGAGTGGCGCAACTAGCTTCTAGCTATCAGCGTTCAGCTATCAGCGATCAGTAAAGAGAGCCCCTCTAGCGTGAGGGTCTCTCTTGTTATGGGGCAGCAGCGATCGGGCCGTAGTTCAAGTTCATGAAATTGAACTACAGCCCGGGCTCTTGGTGGCTACGCTGTGAATTCGCAGCAGAGCTAAAGCGCTCCAGCTACGTCTTGAATGACTCAGAAGCCCTCGGGGTTGAAGCGGCGCTCGTGGACGTTGATGAAGTTCTGCAGGCGGTCCACGTCGAGCTGGGCAGCCGGGAACTTGTCGAGGCGGGTCCAGGCCGTAATCGCCACCGTGTTCGCCTCCATGCCCGGGTAGGGAGCGAGGACGACTTCTTTGCCGCGCTGGATGTTCGCCTCAGTCAGGGCGGCAAGCTTCTGAATCACCGACGGATCGTTCGAGTTGTACCAGATGACGACGCCGCCGTGCTCCATGCTGTGGACGAGGTACTCCTTGCCCACTGGCTGGCTGAAGACGCGGAAGGGCGCTGCCGACGCGGCGTGCGGGCCGGAGGTTGGCGGGTTACTCGGGTAGCAGAGCGGGCTGCTCCAGTTGTTCGCGGCAATCTGCTCCGGGGTGCAGAGCGGGATCGGGAGGTCGTTGGCGACGTGGGCGCGGTCGTCGCTGCCCTGGAGGAGTACGCCGTCGGCGCCGGGGTGCGGCGGAACGTAGGTGCCGGGGAGCGTCGGGCTCGAGTCCGCCTGGACCTGAACCCAGGCAGCTGGCGCGGGGCGGAGCAGCGCCGACCAGTACTCGCTGTACGGGCTGGTGACGTACCAGCGGTCGCCCTCGATCGAGGTAAGCAGCACCTTGTTATCGAGGTTTGCTTCCCCGTCCTTCGTCACGATCTTGCCGTTGACGAAGACGCGGGCGTTCTTCCGTTCGCTGTCGTATTCGGCGTTGAGCTTGAGGTCCTTCAGCTCAGCGCTGGTCTGGGCTCGGAGCGTGATCAGGTCGCCGACGCCGATTTCCGAAGGGTTGTCGGCGTAGATCGGGTTGATTGCGGCCTCAATCGCGTTCTCGTCCTGCTTCATGACGGCGTCGAGGAGGTTCCGCACGGCAGTCTGCGGGTCTTTCGCGCCGCCGTCCGCCTCCGAGCTGTCTTTGCCGCCGCCGGAGCAGGCGATGACAAGAGGGACGAGCAGAGCAACGGCGAGGCCAACAAGGAGCCTCGTCACGAAGCGTCTCTGTCACGCCTGCGCCCACGCAGGAAGAGGAGGGCGAGCAGCGAAGCGCCGATGGCCGCCGGGACCGCCAACGAGACCGGCTTCGGCTGCGGCGGCTCGGGCAGGCTTGCGCGGGCGACGTCGCTGGGCGCATGACGTCGCGCCAGCTCGATGCGGAGGCTCTCCTCGCCGCGTGCCATTGCCCAGCGGTGGTTGGAGACGAAGACCGGGCGTCCGAGGAACGAGAGGTATCGGACGATGCCCTTCTTGACCGTGATCCGCCAGTCGTAGCCGATATCGCACCAGGCGTCGTTCTGGGTAAAGGTCCACTGGCCCTCGCCCTCGAAGTCACCCCAGACCTTGAAGCTGATGCTCGTGTTCGGGATGACATCGGTGACACGCAGGTGCCAGTTAAGGGTGTACGGCAGGTAGCCCTGGGTCTTCATCCGCACGATCGTGCCGAGGCCGGTTTCGTCTCCTTTTTCGATCGTGAGTACTTCGCTGAAGGCAGCAGGCCACCATCGCGGTGTGTCTTCTGCCGCAGAGATGATGTCGTAGCACTCCTCGACGGTACCGAGGACGCGCCACTGGCTGACGAGATGGTAATCGTTCGCGCTCATACTCACTCCACGATACGCTGCCGGCGTCTGCCGCGATCTCAGGTTCGAGTACTGTTCTCCTGATATACTCAGATCAGGCAGTTTCGAGTCAAGGAGAAAGCACCATATGGCGTTCAAAGACCCGCGCGAACCCTTCACGCGAATCTCGGTTGCTGAGGCAAAAGAGAAGATTGACGCGGGCAACGTCCAGGTCATCGACACCCGGCAGCCGGGCGAGTACATCGGCGGGCACGTGCCGGACGCGCTGAACATCCCGCACATGGCGGTCGTGTCCCAGAAGGACAAGCTGGCATCCGACAAGGAGATCATCATGATCTGCGAGTCCGGCGCCCGCAGCGCCCTCGCCTGTGAGTTTGCCGCCGCCCTGGGCTTCAAGGACCTCTACAACGTGGAGGGCGGCACCGCAGCCTGGAAAAAGGCCGGCTACGCCGTCGAATAACCGGCCCTTCGCTCGCAGAATTTGACGAACGTTTACAGTGGCGCGGTTTACGCAAGTACCGCGCCACTTTATCGTGCTGATCGGGCCGTCACTCCGGCTCTCAGCATGCAGCGTGGAAGGATGATCGCGGCCTGAGGCCGGCCCGTGGCGAATCGACGACTTTACCTCTTCGACATCGACGGGACGCTGATTTCCAGCGGCGGCGCCGGCGGCAAGGCGATGCGTGCTGCATTCGCGGCGCTCTGGGAGCGAGAGCGCGAGGGCTTCTCGAACATCGAGTTCTCCGGCCGTAGCGATTACGCGATCTTCCGCTCCGCCCTCACCCAATCGAACAACCACGCCGAAGAGCGCTTCGAGGCAGATCTGCGGCGCTTCCGCCGCGCCTACTACCGACGTCTGCCCCAGAGCCTGGTCGCGAACACGGGCGTCGTCCTCCCGGGGGTCTTCGAGCTCCTCGATCGCCTCAAGCAGGATCCGGAAGCGACGCTGGCGGTGGGGACGGGCAACTTCAAGGCCGGCGCTCGCATGAAGCTGAAGCACTACGGCCTCTATGACTACTTCGTCGCCGGCGGTTACGGCGACCGTACTGAAGATCGCGCCGAGCTGATTGCGGACGGCATTCGCGCCGCCACACGCCTCCGCGGGCCGCACGACGTGATGCTCGTCATCGGGGACACTGTACACGACATAACGTCTGCGAAGGCGAACGGCGCGATCGCGGTCGGTGTGCTCACCGGGACGACGGCGCAGAAGCCCCTCGAGGATGCGGGCGCTGACCTCATCCTGCCGAACCTCGTCGATGCATACGAGATGCTGACGCGGCTCGACTAGTAACCCCTGCAAGGGCAGCAACGCTGCCTCCCAAACGATGCTATAATTGCTGTGCGATTGACCCGTCAGGGCAGTCAGCGAATCGGGAAGAACACGACAACATACTGCTCGGATCCAGCAGAGACCGAGACAGCACATAGAGAACGCAAGAGCGAAGCCTCTCTGTGCCCTTTAGTCTTTGCACTGAAGGGTTTTTTCACGCCTAACAGAGCGGCAGACAACGACAAGGAGAACTCAGGCGCCCGATGAGGACGATGCTCAAAAGCAAGATCCACCGCGCAACCGTCACCGAGGCGAGCACCGCCAACGAGGGCGGCATCACGATCGATGTCGACCTCTTGGAGGCGGCTTCGCTTCTAGGGCTCGAACAGGTGCATGTCGTTGACATCGACAACGGCGTGCGTCTCGAGACCTACGCGATTGCCGGTGCCCGAGGTTCGGGCGTTATCTGCCTGAATGGCGCCGCGGCGAAGCTGATCGGCGCCGGTGACCTGGTGACGATTACGGCCTACGACCAGGTCGCTGAGCCGGAGGCACATGGCTGGCGGCCGACTCTGGTCTACGTCGACGAAAAGAATCAGATTACGCGGGTGTCGCACGACAGCCCGCAGGTGACTGCGTAACAACCAGGCTCCCTAGCGTAGATCCTTCCTCAAGGACTGCGACCAGCCCGAACGGGCAAGGAGGCAACAACAGTGGCACGAATCAGCGTCGGAGAGCTCCGGGCGAAGAAGCAGCAGGGCGAGAAAATCGTCATGCTTACCGCCTACGACTACCCCTCAGCCCGCCTTGCCGATGAGGGCGGCGTCGACATGATCCTTGTCGGCGATACCCTGGGCATGGTCGTCCTCGGTTACGACAGCACCATCCCTGTGACCATGGAGGACATGATCCACCACACGAAGGCGGTGATCCGCGGGTCTGAGCACCCGCTCGTCGTCACCGACCTGCCGTTCATGAGCTACCAGACTTCGGTCGAAGACGCGATGCGCAACGCCGGCCGGCTTCTGCAGGAGGGTGGCGCCCAGGCGGTGAAGCTCGAGGGCGGCGTCCACATGGCAGAGACCGTGCGACGGATCACCCAGATCGGCATCCCGGTGGTCGGCCACATCGGCCTGACGCCGCAGTCCGTGAACCAGCTCAGCGGCTACAAGGTCCAGGGCAAGACGCCCGAAGCAGCGGAGCGCCTGGTCGAGGACGCGGTCGCCCTCCAGCAGGCCGGCGCCTTTGCCGTAGTCATCGAGACGATCCCGGCGCCGCTCGCCGACCTGATCAGCAAGCGCCTGCGCATTCCGACAATCGGCATCGGCGCGGGTGCGGGCTGCGATGGGCAGGTGCAGGTCTGGCACGACCTTCTGTCCTACTCGACGACCTTCCTGCCGAAGCACATGCCCCGCCACGTCAAGCAGTACGCAAACGTCGGCGAGCAGATGCGCGGTGCGATCGAGCAGTACGCGGCTGAAGTGCGTCAGGGTACGTTCCCTACAGTCCGCGAGAGCTTCTCGATGAACCGAGAGGTGCTCAAAGAGCTGACGGAGACGAACGCCTGACCCGCGTCATCGACACGATCGCTGGCGTTCGAGAGATCCGCGCACAGCTCCAGGGCAGCGTCGGTCTCGTCCCCACCATGGGCTTCCTGCACGAAGGGCACCTGTCCCTCGTGCGCGCCGCCCGGGCTGAGAACGACCACGTCTTCGTCAGCATCTTTGTGAACCCGACCCAGTTCGGCCCCAGCGAGGACCTTGCTACCTACCCCCGCGACCCGGAGCGCGACCTGGCGATGCTCGAGGCGGAGGGCGTCGACTACGTTTTCATGCCCGCCGTCGACGAGATCTACCCGAAGGGCTTCAAGGCAGCAGTCGAGGTCGGGCCCGTGACGGAGCCGCTCGAGGGGGCGTCGAGGCCGGGGCACTTCCGCGGCGTCGCGACGGTCGTCCTGAAGCTGTTCAACATCGTGCAGCCGGACAGGGCGTACTTCGGTAAGAAGGACGCCCAGCAACTCGTCGTGATCAAGAAGATGGTCAAAGACCTCGACGTGCCGGTCGAGATCCGGCCTCAGCCCACGGTGCGCGAGGCTGACGGGCTGGCGATGAGCAGCCGCAACACCTTCCTGACCACGCCGAAGCTGCGGGCGGCCGCCCATGTGCTGTACGAGGCTCTGGAGATCGCCCGAGAGCTCTGGGCAGAGGGGGAACGCGACGTCGGCGTGTACTACCTCAAGATGCTGGAGCATATCGCCGAAGAAGAGCTCGCCCGAATCGACTACATCTCGTTCGCCGACCCTGAGACGCTGGAGGATCTGCCGCGTATCGAGGGGCCGGTGCTCGTCTCGATGGCGGTCCGCATCGGCCGCACCCGCCTGATCGACAACATCACCCTCGGCGAGTGACCCGCGCGTCACAATTCTGCTCTAGAATCGGCGCCATGGAACTGCAGATTCGCCGCTGGGAGCCCGCCGACCACGATACAGTCTGGGAACTGAACAACCACGCCCTCGACATCGTCGGAGCCAATCCCGGCGAGTCGATGTTCGCCGATCTGCACGATGTCCAGGGCGCCTACTACGACAAGGGCGGCGAGTTCCTGATCGGCACCTGCGACGGCGAGATCGTCGCGATGGGAGCGTTCAAACGCACCGCCGACGATAGCGTCGAGCTGACACGGATGCGGATCCATCCCGACCACCAGCGCAAGGGCTACGGCCAGGCGATCCTGAGTGCCCTCGAGTCGCGCGCCCGGGAGATGGGCTACGCGCGCATGCACCTCGAGACGACGGTGCAGCAGACTGCCGCCCAGGGTCTCTACGCCCGCAACGGCTTCGTCCAGACCGGCACCGGCACGTATGAGGACTTCAAGCTCCTCATCTACGAGAAGCCGCTGCAGTAATCGTCAGGGCAGGGCGATTTCTACTGTTGCCCCGGTTGCTTCGTTTTCCAGGATGAGCTTCCCGGAGAAGAGGTCATCGAGTTGCTCACTGGCGTTGAGGAGCTCAATGCCGTAGATCTTGCCCGATGGAGCGATGTCCACATTCAAATCATCACTGACCTGAATAGTCTCCACCTCGGCGGAGGCCTCGGCTAGCCGAAGGTAGGCGACGTTATGGCGCTGATCATACGAGAGCTTCATGGCAGTACCTCAGAAGTATTTTGCCACGACTGTGATGACAAGCCATCCTCCGTCCTCAAACACCGCAATGGCCTCAACTTGCTGGTCGCGAAGTGCTTGCCACGCCATGAGTCATTGAAGGCGAAATTCCGGCGAAATCCCTGGCGCCCGCACTTCGCAGCAAATTGTTCCCCGTCCGCGACTGTCTCTCTCACCTCTTCTTCGGTCACTCCTCGCTCGGCAAGGCGGTCGACGGCATGGGGATGCAGTGAGATATCCATATCTGCCGGCAAATATATCGTGAGCACGTTGTTTTGTGGCATCGGTCTCACTTGGCTTCGCCGGGGAACGCGCGTGCTAAAATGTCGCGATACCTCAAAACGTCTCAGGAGATTGCTGACTTTCTGTATGGCCGGACACTCAAAATGGAAGCAGATCAAGCGCCAGAAGGCGGTCACCGACTCGAGGAGAGCCGCCGTCTTCACCAAGTTGCAGCGCGAAATTTCGATGGCAGCCAAGGCCGGCGGTGGCGACCCTAACGGCAACGCCCGCCTGCGCCTCGCCCTCCTCAAGGCCAAAGAGGGCAACATGCCTGCCGACATCATCAACCGCGCCATCGACAAGGCGGTCAACGGCTCCGATAGCTCAAATCTCGATGAGATCGTCTACGAGGGCTACGGCCCCGGCGGCACCGCCGTGATGGTCGAAGCCGTCACCGACAACCGCAACCGCACGGCCTCCGAGATCCGCGCTGCCTTCGGCAAGAGCGGCGGGAGCCTCGCCG
>JBFWZE010000041.1:0-22354 GCA_050185685.1 Dehalococcoidia bacterium | reverse complement strand
CGGGCGCGCTTGAGACCGTACTTCTTGCGCTCTTTCTCGCGCGGGTCGCGGGTCATGAGACCGTAGCGGCGCAGCTGCGGCTTCAGGGTCTCATCGAACTCGACGAGGGCGCGGGCGATGCCGTGGGAGATGGCGCCTGCCCAACCGGTGGTGCCGCCGCCTTCGCACTTGACCTGAACGCCGAACTTCGACGTCTGGCCGAGGACGGTCAGGGGGCGCATCGCGATCTCCTGGAGGGTGATTCGCGGCAGGGCATCTTCAAGACTGCGGCCGTTGACGACCACTTCCTGAGAGCCCGGGTAGAGACGAACACGCGCGACGGAGGTCTTCCGGCGGCCGGTGCCCGCGAAGTATTGCTGGCTGGTCAAGAGTTAGCTGCCTCCCCGGGTCTTCTTGCCCGTACCCGCGTTCACCTGGGCCTCGTGCGGGTGGTCAGGACCCTTGTACACCTTGAGGTGCTTGATCTGCTGACGACCCAGGCGGCCCTTCGGGATCATGCCCCAGACGGCGGCGCGGATGACCCGGTCCGGGTGCTTCTCCAGCTGCTCCACGATGCTGGTCTGCCTGAGACCGCCGAGGTAGCCGGTGTGTCGGACGTAGGTTTTCTGGCTCATTTTCTGACCGCTGAGCTTGATCTTCTCGGCGTTGGTCACGATGACGAAGTCGCCCATGTCAAGGTGGGGCGTGAACGTCGGCTTGTCCTTACCGCGAAGGGCGTCGGCGATCTCGGTCGCGAGACGGCCGAGAGCTTTGCCCTCAGCGTCGAATACGCGCCACCGCTTATCGATGTCTTTTGCCCGTAAATTGTAGGTTTTCACGAAGGTAAATCCTAACAGACTGCAGGGCTTGAAGCCAGCCCTTCCCCGAACAGGGGGCTCTCGTAGTCAACGCGCATGAGGCAGAGGCCGTGCGCCGGTGCGACCGGCCCGGCGCTCGCCGGCGGTCCCTGGAGGAGCTTCTCGAAGCTGTCAACGCTCAGCCGCCCTCGCCCCACTTCGACCAACGCGCCGGCGAAACGGCGAACCTGGTGCGGCAGGAAGGAGCTGGCTTCCGCGTCGAGAATCACGTCGTCGCCCTGACGGCGGACGGTGAGGCAGTAGAGATGGCGCACGGTGCTCGCGTCTGCCCGCTCCATTGGCCCGGCGAACGCCGCGAAGTCGTGCACACCGAGGAGCCGCGATGCCGCCTCGTTCATCGCAGCGACATCGAGGTCGCCGCTGACGTACCAGGCACGCCGGCGGTCGAGGGCGGGACGGACGCTGCCGGTGCGGATCACGTAGCGGTAGGAGCGCCGGTTCGCGTGGCGCCGTACGTCGAGGTCAGCATGAGCCTCGGCAGCGGCGCGGACGACGACGTCCTCCGGCAGCCATGCATTGAGTGCGCGGACGAGCGTCTCAGGCCCGAGGCGGCTCTCGGTGACGAACGAGGCGACCTGACCGCGCGCGTGGGTGCCAGCGTCCGTGCGGCCGGCAAAAGCGGCGCGGCTGGATGCGCTGGTGGCGCGTTCGATGGCCTGTTCGAGGACTGCTTGCACGGTGAGGGCGTTCTTCTGCAGCTGCGACCCCGCGAATCGGCCGCCGTCGTACTCGAGGAGGAGGACGATGCGGCGACCGGTTTGCCCCGGCACGCCGGCCGGGGCGGAGGCGTCTGCCATGAATGCTCTAGACGAGCTCGATCTGGACGATTTCGGCGCCGTCGCCGAGGCGGGGTCCGAGCTTGATCAGGCGGGTGTAACCGCCGGCGCGTTCCTTGTAGCGCGGACCGAGCTCGTCGAACACCTTCGCCACCACGTCGGTGTCGTAGATGTAACCGAGGGCACGGCGGCGGGCTGCGAGGTCGCCGGACTTGCCGAGCGTAATCATCTTCTCGGCAAGCGGTCGGATCGCCTTCGCCTTGGCCTGGGTCGTCTTGATCTGCTCGTGCTGGAGCAGCTGCGTGACGAGGCCGCGGAAGAGGGCGAGGCGGGCATCAGTCGGCCTGTCGAACCGCTGATTCTTCATCTGGTGACGCATTGTTACTCCTCGTCCTCGTCTTCGTCGTCGTCAGGGATCAGGTCCTGCGCGCCGGACTCCTTGAGAGCGTCCAGCAGGGCGCGGGCGACGGGGCCGAGCTCCTCGTCATCGTCCACCGCGGGCTCGGCGACGACCGTGCGGGTCGTGGCCTGGTGCAGGGGCAGAGAGGCGCTGTCCTCATCGATCTCGCCGGGGGCGAGGAAGTTCATGCTGACCAGCTTGTCCTTGAGCTCATCGTAGGACTTGCGGCCGAAGTTCCGCAGCGCCAGCAGCTCCTCTTCGCTCTTCTCGAGCACGGCGCCAACGGTCATGAGGCCGCTGCGCTTGAGGCAGTTGTAGGCACGGACGGAGAGGTTTAGGTCCTCGATCGGCGTGTTGTAGCGGTCCGGCGGCAGTGCAGCACCGGAGCCGAGGCCCCGGCCGACAACGGCAGCCTGCGGGCGGCCCATTGCCGCGAAGATGCGGAACTGCTCCGAGAGGATCTCGGCGGCGTTGCTCACGGCGTCACTGGGAGTCAGCGTTCCGTCCGTCCAGACCTCGAGGATCAGGCGGTCGAAGTTCGTGACCTGGCCGACGCGCGTGTGCTCGACCTTGTAGTTGACGCGGCGCACGGGCGAGTAGATGGCATCGACCGGGATGACTCCGATCGAGAGGCCGTCGCTGGTGCCGGCGGGCACGTAGCCGTGGCCCGGCTCCACCGTCAGCTCCACCGAGAGGCGGGCATCGGTCGACTCCAGGGTCGCGAGGTGCTGGTCCGGGTTGACGATCTCGTAGTCGGCCGTCGGCTGAATCTGGCCGGCGGTAACGACGCCCTCACCGGCAACGTCGAGGAACATCTTCCCCGGGCGGTCGGTGAGTGAGCGGATGCGGATGTCCTTGATGTTGAGCAGGAACTCGACGACGTCTTCCTTCATGTGAGGGATCGTCGTGAACTCGTGCTCGACGCCTTCGATTCGGACGGCGGTGATTGCCGTGCCGGGAAGGGCGCTGAGGAGGGTGCGGCGCAGAGCGTTGCCGACCGTCGTCCCGAAGCCCGCTGCGAGCGGCTCCGCTACGATGCGGCCGTACGTCTCGTCTCCCTCTTCCTCAAAGGTCAGTTGAGGGTTCTCTTCTGCGTTGAAATTCACCATCGTCACCAAAGGCACCTCCCGGGACAGGAAAACCGGCTGAAACAGCCGGTAGCGGTCCTGTCCAATGTAGTCGTCGGCTGGAGCGCCCCGTCGAGCGTCCAGGAAGTTAGCAGTCTGTCTAGCGCGAGTAGTACTCCACGATCACGTTCGGGTCGAAGAATGCGGTCGCGCCCTCGAGCGTCGGCTCGGCGATGATCCGGCCCTTCATGCCGCCGATGTCCAGCGACAGCCAGCCCGGCGCCTGCTTCGACTTGATCGTCTCCTGCAGGTTCTTCGCGTACTCCGACTTGGAGCCGCGGGCGGTCAAGCCGATCTGGTCACCGATCTTCAGCATCGCAGACGGGATGTCAGTCTTGCGGCCGTTCAGGCTCACGTGGCCGTGGCGGACGAGCTGGCGCGCCTGCTTGCGAGAGTCGGCGAACCCGAGGCGGTAGACGACGTTGTCAAGCCGCGACTCGAGGATGCGTACGAGAGTATCGCCAGTGACACCGGTCTTCCGCAGCGCTTCGTCGTAGTAGCTGCGGAACTGGCGCTCCAGCAGGCCGAAGTAGACGCGGGCGCGCTGCTTCTCCCGGAGCTGGAGGCCGCGGTCAGACACCTTGCGGCGCCGCTGGTTGGCAGACCCGGGAGGGGTCGGCCGGCGGTCGAACGCGCACTTGGGGCTGAAGCAGCGGTCGCCCTTCAGGTAGAGCTTCTCGCCGTAGCGGCGGCAAAGTCGGCAAACTGGTCCGGTGTATCGAGCCATGTATCGTCCTGCTGTCTTAAACTCGGCGGCGCTTTGGGGCGCGGCAGCCGTTGTGAGGGATAGGAGTAACGTCGCGGATGCTCATGACGTTGAGGCCGGCGGCCTGGAGCGCGCGAATTGCAGCCTCGCGGCCGCTGCCCGGGCCCTTGACGAAGACCTCGACCTGGCGCAGGCCGTGGTCCATAGCCCGGCGGGCGGCGCCTTCGGCAGCCATCTGAGCAGCGAACGGCGTGCTCTTGCGAGAGCCCTTGAAGTTCGCGGTGCCGGCGCTGCCCCAGCTGAGGACGTTCCCGTTGGGGTCCGTCAGGGTGATGATCGTGTTGTTGAAGGTCGACTTGATGTATGCGTTGCCGCGGGGAACGGACTTCCGCTCCCGACGCCGGGTTCGCTGCTGACCTCGTCGCTGAACCATTAGCTAGCTCCCTCGCCTACTTCTTGGCGGCCTTGCGCTTACCGGCCACGGTTCGGCGGGCACCGCGCTTGGTGCGTGCGTTTGTCTTGGTGCGCTGACCGCGTACGGGCAGGCCACGGCGGTGGCGGATGCCCCGGTAGCAGTTGATCTCGATCAGGCGCTGGATGTTCTGGCGGACCTCGCGGCGCAGGTCACCTTCCACGATGAACTCGTGGTCGATGATGTCGCGGATGCGGGCGACCTCTTCATCGGTCAGGTCGCGAACTTTCGTCGCCGGCTCGATGCTGGTCTTCTCACAGATCGTCGATGCGCGCTTCGGCCCAATGCCGTAGATGTAGCGCAGTGAAATGTCGACCCGCTTCTCCCGCGGAATGTCTACGCCGGCGATACGTGCCATGTTTCTCTCCTAGCCCTGGCGCTGCTTGTGGCGCTTGATTTCACAGATCACCCGCACCACGCCGTGGCGGCGGATGATCTTGCACTTTTCACAGCGCGGCTTTACTGAAGCCCGAACCTTCATATCCAGTCCCCTTGGTACCGACGCCTAGCGAAGCCGGTAGGTGATCCGTCCCCGGGTGAGGTCGTAGGGGGAGAGCTCCACCAGGACCCGGTCGCCGGGAGTGATACGGATGTAGTTGATTCTCATCTTGCCGGAGAGATGGGCAAGAACTCGGTGTCCGTTTGCCAGTTCGACTCCGAACATCGCATTCGGCAGCGGCTCTTTTACCACTCCCTCGACTTCAATCGTTTCTTTCTTTGGCATGTAGGCCCTTGAGGGGGCCGGTGCTCCTCGCTCCGCGTGAACGTTTCCTACTATTCTACCGTTTCAGCCCCACCCAAACGCAAGGGCCGAATCTGCGTTACGGCAGGGTCAGCACCTCTGCTTCGCCGTCCGTAATCGCAATTGTGTGCTCGAAATGCGCGCAGAGACTGCCGTCCAGCGTTGCCACCGTCCAGTTGTCTTCGCGCACTTTCGTCTGGTAGTCGCCAATTGTCACCATCGGCTCCAGCGCCAGGACCATACCCTTCTTGAGGACTGGGCCGCGGTCTGCCGGGCCGTAGTTCGGGACGTTGGGCTCCTCGTGCATCTTGCGGCCGACGCCATGACCGACGTACTGCCGGACGACGCCGTAGCCTTCGCTCTCGATGTAGGTGCCGATCGCGTTGGAGATGACGCCCAGACGCTCACCCGCCCTGGCCGCACGAATGCCGCGCCAGAGGGATTCCTTTGTTACGTCAATCAGGCGCTGGGCTTCCGGCGTGATTTCGCCGACGCCCACCGTAATCGCGCTGTCCCCGACGAAGCCCTTGTAGGTCGCACCGAGATCGATGCTGACGATGTCGCCTTCCTGGATCACCCGGTCGCCCGGAATGCCGTGGACAAGGTCGTCGTTGATCGAGACGCACACCGTCGCTGGATACGGCGGCGAGCCGTAGCCGAGGAAGGTCGGCGTGACGCCGCGGCGGGCGTACTCTTTGCGCACCAGCTTGTCGAGGTCCTTGACGACGACGCCGGGCTTCGCCGCTTCGGCGAGCATGATCAGCACTTCACCGACCACCCGGCCGGCTTCGCGCATGATTTTCACTTCCTGGTCGGACTTGATCGTGATCATGGCAGCTGGCCTCCCTGGCCCACGGCCGCCACGAGGTCTTCGGTGACGCTGTCGACCGTCTGCTGGCCGTCGATGTCGATGAGCTTGCCGCCTTCGCGGTAGTGCTCGATCATGTCGGCAGGCGGCTTCTGCTGCTCCAGGCGGGCCCGCACCGTCTCCGGGCGGTCGTCATCGCGCTGGTAGAGCTCACCGCCGCAGTTGTCGCACTTCCCTGCCGTCGCCGGCGGGTTCGTGACTTCGTGGTAGATTGCGCCGCAGTTGCGGCAGAGCCAGCGGCCACCGAGGCGCTTTACCAGCTCTTCGTCCGGCACTGAGATGTTCAGCGCCATGTCGATAGTCTTGTTTTCGCGGCCGAGCGCCTCGTCGAGCGCCTTCGCCTGGTTCAGGTTCCGCGGGAAGCCGTCAAGGACGAAGCCCGCCTCGGCGTCCGGCTCAGCGATGCGCTTCACCAGCATGTCGATGACCAGCTCGTCCGGGACGAGAGCACCGCGGTCCATGAACTCCTTCGCCTTCGCGCCGAGCTCGGTGCCGTTTGCGATGTTGGCGCGCAGCATGTCGCCCGTGGAGACGTGGAGCCAGTTGTAGCGCTCGGCCAGGATCTTGGCCTGAGTGCCCTTACCGGTACCAGGGGCGCCGAGCAGGATCAGGTGCACGTCAGATACTCCTTGCGGCCGCTTTCGCGAACCACATGCTGCAAGTGGTCAGGGACCGGAGCCCCTGCCGCTTCGTTATCGAATGAACCCCGAGTAGTTGCGCATCATCAGCTGCGCCTCGAGCTGCTTCATCGTGTCCAGCACGACGCCGGCGACGATAAGCAGACCTGTGCCGCTGATGGTCAGCGCCTGCACGTCCGTCAGCACCGTCGCGAAGTACGGCAGGACGGCGATCAGACCCAGGAAGAATGCGCCGGCCCAGGTGATGCGCAAGAGGACACGGGTGATGAAGTCAGAGGTCGGCTTACCGGGGCGAATGCCGGGGATGAAGCCACCCTGCTTCTGGAGGTTCTCTGCAAGGTTCTGCTGCTGGAAGGTCACGAACGAGTAGAAGAACGTGAACACCACCACGAACAGGAACACGATGATGTAGTACGGCACGTTGCGCTGGCCGAAGATGTCGACGAGCAGGTTGCCCACGTCGTTCGAGAAGCCGCCGCTCGAGGTCGCCAGCGTCTCACCGAGGAAAGCCGGGAAGAGCATGATCGAGTACGCGAAGATGATCGGAATCATGCCGGCGCTGAGGACCCGCAGCGGGATGTGCGTCGAGCCCTGCTGGCGGTACTGACGGCCGCCGCGGAACTGCGTCCGGGAATACTGCACCGGGATGCGGCGCTGTGCTTCCTGGAAGTAGACGATCGCGCCGATGGTCACAACGACGATGGCGGCAAGGATGAAGATGCCGAAGAACGACACGCTGGAGTCGAGCACCTGAGGCAGCAGCGACGGGATGCCCGAGACGATACCGGCGAAGATGATCAGCGAGATACCGTTGCCGATACCCTTCTCCGTAATCAGCTCACCGAGCCAGACCAGGAACATCGTCCCGGCGGTCATCGAAATGACGGCGGCGAAGGTCGGCAGGGCCGAGTCGCCGGTCAGGCCGATCGGGTGCGAAAGCACCGCATTGTTACCGGCCTGGTTGATGATGAGCAGCTGGCTGTAGCCCTGGACAATCGCCATCGGTACTGCGAGCCAGTGGGTGTAGAGCTGAATCCTGTTGCGGCCCGACTCGCCTTCACGCGAGAGTGCGTTGAGGCTGGGGACCAGCGGAATCAGGATCTGCATGATGATCGAGGCGGTGATGTACGGGTAGACGCCGAGAGACGCCACGCTCAACTGCCGCAGCGCACCACCACTGAACACGTCGAACGTGCCGAGGAAGGCGCCGGTCGCGCTATTGCTCTCGAAGATCTGGTCCAGCGCCGCCGCGTTCACACCCGGGATCGGGATGTGGGCAACGAAACGGAAGATCACGAGCATGGCCATGACGAAACCGAGCTTCATCCGGATTTCCGGCTGAGCCCAGGAATCGATCATGGCCTGGAGCAGGCGCGGACGCGATTGCGGCTGGGAGCGGGATGCCAGCGACATTGTTAGTCTTCAGCCTCTTTTTCGGTGGATTCTGCAGCGGCAGGAGCTTCGGCAGCCGTCGCGGTGTGCGACGCGGCTTCCGTTGCGCCGGCCTGGCGGCGGCCCGCCTTCTTACCGGTCTCGCTGACGACCTTCGGCGCGAGCTCGGTGACCTTGCCGCCCGCCGCTTCGATCTTCGCACGGGCAGAAGCAGAGAAGCGCTCGGCAGAGATGTCGAGAGCAACGCTGATCTCACCGTCGCCGAGGATCTTCACCGGCATGCTCGTCGACTTGACGATACCGGCAGCGCGGAGGCTCGCAGGCGTCACCACCGAGTTGGCGGCGAGGTCGGCGATGTCGGCGATGTTGATCGGCTCGTACTCGACGCGCCACTTGTTGTTGAAGCCGCGCAGTCGTGAGAGCGAGCGGGCGAGGGGGTTCTGACCACCCTCGAAGTGGATACGGAGGTCGGGGCCGCTGCGGGACTGCTGTCCCTTCGTGCCGCGGCCGCCGGTCGTGCCCTTGCCGCTGGCGTTACCGCGGCCGACACGCTTCTTCTTGTGGACGGAGCCCGGGACCGGGCGCAGGTCGCTGATGTGCATTAGTCCGCGCCTTCCTCTTCAACTTCGACCAGGTGGCGCACGGTGTGGATCATGCCCCGGACGGTGCGGTTGTCTTCGACGACCACGGTCTGGTGCATCCGCCGCAGGCCCAGCGACTTCACTGTCAGCTGCTGGTTCTGCTTCTGGCTAATCGGGCTCTTCTTCAGGGTTACCTTGAGCTTTGCCATAGTGGGTTACCGGCCGGCAGCCGAAAGTCGGCGCGACCTCTCCTGTTTCGGGTCTTTCAGGCTCACGAGCCCGTCAATCGTCGCCTGGACGACGTTCATGATGTTCGAGCTGCCGAGCGACTTGGCGAGGACGTCGTGGATGCCCGCCATCTCCATGACGGCGCGCACGCCACCACCGGCGATCAGGCCGGTACCGGGCGCGGCGGGCTTCATGAGCACCTGGGCCGCCTTGAACTTGACGTGGACCTCGTGCGGCAGGGTGCCGTCGCGCAGCGGAACCCGAATCAGGTTCTTGCGGGCGATGTTGGCGCCCTTGCGGATCGCGTCCGGCACCTCGTTCGCCTTGCCCATACCAGCGCCCACGTGGCCGTTGTGGTCACCGACCACCACGATCGCCGTGAAGCTGAAGCGGCGGCCGCCCTTGACGACCTTCGCAACGCGGTTGATGAAGACGACCTTCTCCTGCAGCTCCAGGCCGCCGGCTTCTACTCGCTGTCCAACAGACGTTACCATCGGCGACCGCCCTTGTTCATACTCATCCTCGTCTTAGAACTCCAGGCCGCCGGAACGTGCCGCTTCGGCCAGAGCCTTGATCCTGCCGTGGAAGGGATAGCCGCCGCGGTCGAACACGACCTTGGTGACGCCCTTGTCTTTCGCACGCTCCGCGACCAGCTCGCCGATCAGCGTTGCGACGTCCGACTTGGTCTTGCCTGACGCCTTCGTCTTGACCGCCGGCTCCATGTCGGAAGCGGCGACAAGCGTGGTGCGGCTGACGTCGTCGATCACCTGTGCGTAGATGTGCGACAGGCTGCGGAACACCGTCAAACGCGGGCGCTCCGGCGTACCGTTCACCCGCTTGCGAACGCGAATGTGGCGGCGAATGCGCGCCGCACGCATAGTCTTCGAGCTCTTCATCGTTTAGCGGCCCTTACCTGACTTGCCGGCCTTGCGGCGGACGATCTCGCCCTGGTAGCGGATGCCCTTACCGAGGTAGGGCTCCGGCGGGCGGAGTTTGCGGATGTTCGCTGCGACCTGACCGACGGCTTCCTTGTCGATGCCATCGATGTGGACGCGGGGGCCCTCAACGGTGAAGCTGACGCCCGCCGGCGGGTCGATTTCCACCGGGTGAGAGAAGCCGAGCGCGAGGCCCAGCTTGCTGCCGTTCATCTGGGCGCGGTAGCCGACGCCGACCAGCTCGAGCGTGCGGCGGAAGCCGGTGTCGACTCCCGTCACCATGTTGGCGAGCAGGGCGCGGGTCAGACCGTGCATGGCGCGGTCGCGCGGCGCGTCACTCGGCCGGGTGACGACGAGCTTGCCGTCTTCGAGGTGGAGACGGACCTCCGGGACGACCTCTCGCTCGAGGCTACCCTTCGGGCCCGTGACCTTCACGTTGCGGCCATCGATGTCCACCTTGACGGCGGACGGGACTGGGATTGGCTGCTTACCGATTCGCGACATGGCTTACCACACGTAGCAGAGAATTTCGCCGCCAATGCTCTTCTGGCGGGCGTGCTGGCCGGTCATGACACCTTCCGGTGTCGAAAGAATCGCGACGCCCAGGCCACCGAGGACGCGCGGGATTTCCCGCTTCTGCACGTAGACGCGCAGGCCCGGCTTGCTGACTCGCTTGATTCCGCTGAGCACCGGCTCCTTGCGGCCCGTGTAGCTCAGCTCAATCTTGAGCATGGAGCGGCTGCCGTCCGGCTCAATCGTGAAATCGCGGATGAAGCCCTCTTCTTTGAGGACGCCGGCGATTGCCACCTTGATCTTGGACGACGGCATAAGAACGCTGTCGTGCTTTGCGGATACGCCGTTCCGGATCCGCGTGAGCATATCGGCGATAGGATCGGTCATCGACATTAATGCTGCCTCCCTTTCCTTACCAGCTCGACTTAGTCACACCCGGGATCTGACCCTCGAGGGCCAGCTTCCGGAAGCAAATGCGGCAGAGCGCAAACATGCGAATATAGCCGCGCGGGCGGCCGCAGAGGCGGCAGCGGTTGCGGTGACGAACCGGAAACTTTGGCGTCCGGTTGTTCTTGACGATCATCGATGTCTTGGCCACGTTTAATTCCCCTGGCTCTTGGCGAACGGCATGCCAAGGAGCTCGAGCAGACGCTTACCTTCTTCGTCGCTCTTGGCTGTGGTGTTGATGTTGATCTGCATCCCCCGGATGCGGTCGATCTTGTCGTACTCGATTTCCGGGAACACCAGCTGCTCCCGCAGACCAAGGCTGTAGTTGCCGCGGCCGTCGAAGGCCTTGGTCGGCAGACCGCGGAAGTCGCGAATACGCGGCAGCGCGGCGTTGACCAGGCGGTCGAAGAACTCGTACATGCGCTGGCCCCGCAGCGTCACCATGACACCGATCGGCATGCCTTCGCGAATACGGAAGTTTGCAATCGACTTGGTGGCGCGGGTGACCACCGGCTTCTGACCGGTAATCGTCGCAAGGTCAGCCGTCGCGGTTTCCACCGCACGCGGGTTCTCTCGCGCCTCGCCGAGACCGATGTTCAGCGTGATCTTCTGCAGCCGGGGCAGCTCCATCGGGTTCTTGTAGCCGAACTCCCGCTGGAGTACCGGCACAACCTGCTCTGCGTACTGCTCCTGTACCCGGGTGAGGGTCGCGTTAGTCAATGTCGGCCCCACACTTCTTGCAGACGCGCACCTTCACGCCGTCCTGGCGGAAGCGGTGAGAGATGCGGGTCGGCTTCTGGCACTCTTTGCAGATGACCATCAGGTTGGAGGCGTGAATCGGGCCCTCGCGGCTGACAATGCCACCGGGAACCGGCACACCGTTCGCCTGGGTCGGCCGCTGGTGCTTCTTCATCATGTTGACGCCTTCGACGATCGCGCGGGTCTTCTTCGGGATCACCTGGCGTACAACGCCCTGCTTGCCCCGGTCCTTCCCCGCGATCACGAGGACTGTGTCGTTGCGTCGGATCGTCGACATCTCTTAGATGACCTCCGGCGCCAGCGAAACGATCTTCATGAAGGCGCGCTCACGCAGCTCACGGGCAACCGGTCCGAAGATGCGGGTACCACGCGGGTTCTGCTTGTCGGAAAGAATGACCGCCGCGTTGTCGTCGAAGCGGATGTAGGAGCCATCGGGGCGGCCGAAGGACTTCGTCGTCCGAACGACCACCGCCTTGACCACGTCACCCTTCTTCACCGCGGCAGCGGGCTGGGCCAGCTTCACCGAAGCAACGATGACATCGCCAACGCTGGCGTAGCGGCGGCCAGTGCCACCCAGAACGCCGATGCACATGATCTCGCGGGCGCCCGAGTTGTCTGCGACGTGGAGGCGAGAGAACTTCTGAATCACGAGCTCTTCTCCTCCTCGCCGTCAGCAGCGGCTTCGGCTTCGGGCTCGGCATCACCAGCGGGCTCTTCAGCAGCAGCCTCGGCGACGGGCTCCTCCGCCGGAGCTTCAGCCACCGGCTCGGCGACCGCCGTAGCGGCAGGAGCTTCGGTAGCAGCGGCAGCGACAGGCGCAGCCGGCTCCGTCGGGACGCCAATCTCGCGCGGGGCGATGTCGGCGACGTTGCCGTGCGTCATCGTCTCGACGATCCGCCAGCGCTTCTCCTTCGAGAGCGGGCGGGTCTCCTCGAGACGGACGACGTCACCGAGCTGTGCCGCGTTGTTCGGGTCGTGCGCCTTGTAGCGCTTCGTGGTCCGAATGATTTTGTGATACAGCGGGTGAGGGTGGCGCCGTTCTACGGAAACCACCGCCGTCTTGTCCATTTTGTTACTGACGACGACGCCAACTAGCGTCTTTCGCCGGCCTCGTTCTTGCGTCACCGGCCACCTCCTGCGGCGACCAGCTCGCGCTGGCGCTGAATAGTCTTGATGCGAGCGATCTTGCGCTTGGTCTCGCCGATCGTCTTGACGTTCTGAAGCTGGCGCGTGGCCACCTGCAGCCGCAGCGTGAAGAGCTGTCGATAGGTGTCCTCCAGCTCCTTCGCCAGGCGGGCGTCGTCCAGCGCCACGAGCTCCTGCGATTTCGGGTTGTTCTTTGCCATGGCTAGACGGCCTCGTGGATCTTCTCGACCACCTTGGTCGAGCAAGGCAGCTTGTGGGAGGCCAGACGCATTGCTTCGCGCGCAACTTCCTCGCGGACGCCGGCGATTTCGAAGAGCATGCGGCCGGGCTTCACCACGGCGACCCAGCGGTCGTGCGGGCCCTTACCGGAACCCATGCGGACCTCAGCCGGCTTCTTGGTAACCGGCTTGTCCGGGAAGATCCGGATCCACACCTTGCCGCCACGGCGGAGGTGGTGGGTAATCGAGCGACGGGCGGCCTCAATCTGGCGGCTGTCGACCCAGGCGGCCGAAGTCGCCTGAAGGCCGATCTCACCGAAAGAGACCTCGTTGCCGGACATCGCCATCCCGCGGCGGTGACCGCGGTGCTGCTTACGGAACTTGACTCGCTTTGGCTGCAGCATTTCTCTAGGCCTCCGCCGCCGGTGCAGTCGCCGGGCTGGGCGCCGAGGCGCCGTCGGTCTCTTCAGGGGGCAGGCGCCGCTCCGGGACGATGTCGCCACGGTAGATCCACGCCTTCACGCCGATGCGGCCGAAGGTGGTCGCGGCTTCGGCCTGGCCAAAGTCAACGTCGGCGCGCAGCGTGTGCAGCGGCACCCGGCCTTCCTTCTCCGTCTCACGGCGGGACATCTCCGAACCACCGAGGCGGCCGCCGACCGTGATCTTCACGCCGCGAGCGCCGCGCTGCATGGTGCGCGAGACTGCCTGCTTCATCGCCCGCCGGAAAGCCACGCGGCGCTCCAGCTGGTCGGCGACGCTGCGGGCGACCAGGTAGGCGTCGAGCTCCGGCTGGCGGATCTCGTTGATGTTCACGCGGACGCGGCGGCTGGTCAGCTTCTCCAGCTCCTGGCGAAGCTCGTCGACCTTCTGACCGCCGCGGCCGATGACGATACCGGGCTTGGCGGTGTGGATGGTGACGATCACCTGGTTTGCGTTGCGCTCCAGCTCGACGCGCGAAATCGCGGCGTCAGAGAGGCGCTTGAGGATCATCCGGCGAATGCTCAGGTCCTCGTGCAGCAACTCGGTGTAGTTGCGGCCGGCGTACCACTTGCTCTGCCAGGGGTAGAGAATCCCTAGACGGAAACCGATTGGGTGGACTTTGTGTCCCATATCTAGCCCCTATCCTCAACGACGATGGTGATGTGCGCGAAGCGGCGCGTCCACGGCTTGGCGCGGCCGCGGGGGCCGGCGCGGAAGCGGTGAAGGCGCGTGCCCTCGTCCGCCCATGCTGCCTTGATCCGCAGGTCGTCCACGTCCAGCTGGTGGTTGTTCTCCGCATTCGCAGCCGCCGAGCGCACGATCTTTTCGACCTTGCGGGCGACCGGGATGTTCAGGTTGCGCAGAATCGCCACCGCCTCGTCGATCTTGCGGCCCTTGATCGGCTGCAGGAGGAGACGCACCTTGCGGGGCGAAATCTTGACGTTCTTGCCTCTCGCCTGGACTTCCACTTACTTCCTCCGGACCGCGGTCGTCCGCTCAGACCGGCCCGCGTGACCGCGGAAGGTCCGAGTGAGGGCGAACTCACCCAGGCGGTGGCCGACCATGTTCTCGGTCACGAAGACCGGGACGTGGCGGCGGCCGTCGTGGACGGCGATGGTCATGCCGACCATCTCAGGCATGATCTGCGAAGGGCGCGACCAGGTCTTGATGACGCCGCGGGCATTCGTCCGGGCGGCAGCCTCTACGCGCTTTCGCAGCTTCTCTTCGATGAACGGGCCCTTTTTTGTCGAGCGCGACATGTCTTTCTCCTAAGACTCGTAGCGGCGCCGGACAATCAGGCGATCGCTCTGCTTCTTGCCACGGGTGCGGTAGCCGAGGGTCGGCTTGCCCCATGGGGTCTTCGGGCTCGCGTGGCCAATCGGCGCCTTGCCCTCACCACCACCGTGCGGGTGGTCGACCGGGTTCATCGCCGAGCCACGCACCGTCGGGCGCTTGCCGGACCAGCGGTTACGGCCGGCCTTGCCGAGCTTGACGAGTCCGTGCTCCTGGTTGCTCACCTGGCCGACGGTGGCCATGCAGTCCGCGGGAACGCGGCGCATCTCACCGGAGGGCAGGCGGAGCAGGCAGTACTTCTCTTCCTTCGCCATCAACTGGGCGGAGGCACCGGCGCTGCGGACAATCTGGCCGCCGCGGCCGACGAGCAGCTCCACGTTGTGGACGATGGTGCCCGAGGGCATATTGCGCAGGGGCAGGGCGTTGCCGGCGCGGATCTCCGCATTCGGTCCGGCCTGCACCGTTGCGCCAACCTCGAGGCCGACCGGCGCCAGGATGTAGCGCTTGTCGCCGTCCGCGTAGTGGATCAGAGCGATGCGCGAGGTCCGGTTCGGGTCGTACTCAATCGATGCGACCTTGCCGGGAACGCCCGGCTTGTCGCGCTTGAAGTCGATAATCCGCAGCTTGCGGCGCGAGCCGCCGCCACGGTGGCGAACTGTGATCAGACCGCGGTTGTTGCGGCCGCCGCTCTTGTTGTTCGACGTGGTCAGCGCCTTCTCAGGCGTCGACTTCGTGATCTCAGAGAAGGTGTAGCCGCTGGCACCGCGCCGGCCGGCCGAAGTGGGCTTGAACTGCTTAATCGGCATGCCTAGACTCCCTCGAACAGTTCAATCTTGTCGTCGGCGGCGAGGGTGACGATGGCCTTCTTCCAGTCGGTACCGTAGGTCACCTTGCGGCCGAAGCGGCGGTTACCGCGCGGCTTGCCCTTCATGACCATCGTGTTCACTTCGACCACGGTCACTTCGAAGGCGGTCTCGATCGCCTGCTTGATCTGCGGCTTGTTGGCGCGGATGTCCACTTCGAAGATGTACTTGTTCGCCGCGGCGAGGTCGGTGCTCTTCTCCGTGATCACGGGCCGAACGATTACCGTGTACGGGCTAATCGACTTATCAACCACGGGTCACCTCCGGAATCGGCGCGATCCGCTTGTTGACGCGCTCGCCGCCCCACAGGGCTTCTGCCCGGCGCACCGCTTCGACCGTCATCACGACGCCGCGGTGGGAGAGCAGGTCTACAACGTTCAGGTAGTCCGCCGACATCGTCTTCGTGCCGGGCAGGTTCCGCGCGCTCAGGAGCAGCGTGCGGTCCGGCGCGCCGGTAACCAGCAGGACAGAGCGGCTGAAGTCGAGTCCGCGGAAGGCGTTGGCAATCGTCTTCGTCTTCGGCGCGTCGACCTGCAGGCCCTGGATGACCTTCAGCTCGCCGTCTTCGACCTTCGCAGAAATCGCCGAGCGGATCGCCAGGCGGCGGATGCGCTTCGGCAGCGCCTGCTTGTAGGAGCGCGGCTTCGGGCCGAAGGAGATACCACCGTGGCGGTGGTGCGGCGCCCGGATGGCGCCCTGGCGGGAAGCACCGGTGCCCTTCTGGCGGCGAATCTTGCGAGTAGAGCCGCGGACTTCACCGCGGGTCTTCGTGTTGGCGCTGCCGGCGCGGCGGTTGGCCAGCTGCGCGAGCAGGGCCTGCCGCATGGCGGCGTGGTGCGGCGGCAGACCGAAGACGGAATCGTCCGCTTCGATCGTGTCTACCTCCGCGCCTGTGACGTCGTAAACCTTCAGTTGCATGGCGGCTTAGCTGCCCTTCTTCTTGCGTCCGGTCTTGCGAAGCCGCACGAGGCCGTTGATCGCGCCCGGGACTGAGCCCTCGATCAGAAGCAGGCCGCGATCTGCGTTGCTCTCAAATACCGTCAGGTTCTTTATGGTGACGCGGTCGTCACCCATGTGGCCGGCCATGCGCAGACCCTTGCGGACGCGGCCGGGCGTGGTGCCCGAGCCGATCGAACCGGGAGCGCGGTGGCGGTCAGACTGGCCGTGGGTCTTGGGACCGCCGGCGAAGTGGTGCCGCTTAACGCCACCGGCGAAACCGCGGCCCTTCGAGGTGCCGGTCACGTCGATGATGTCGCCGGCCTCGAACAGCTCGACGCCGAGGGACTGACCAACCTCGTACTCGTTCGGGTTGTCGACGCGGACCTCTTTCAGCACCTGGAACTGGCCCAGGCGCTTGAGGTGGCCACGCATCGGGTCGTTGACCTTCTTGCGAGTGCCGTAGCCGATCTGGATGGCGTTGTAGCCGTCCGTCTCGGTCGTCTTGATCTGGACTACCACGCAGGGGCCGGCTTCGACCACGGTTACACCGTACGCCTCACCGCGAGGCGAGAAGACCTGGGTCATGCCGAGCTTGCGGCCGAAAATCGCTTCCATGGTTACAGCTTGATCTCGATGTCCACGCCGGCCGGCAGCTGCAGGCGCATGAGCGTGTCTACGGTCCGGGAGGACGGCTCGATGATGTCGATGAGCCGCTTGTGGGTGCGGATCTCAAACTGCTCACGCGAGTCCTTGTCGACGAAGGGCGACTTGTTCACGGTGAACTTCTTGATCTCGGTCGGCAGCGGGACAGGGCCGGCAACGGAGACGCCGGTTCGCTCCGCCGCTTCGACAATCTGCTCTGCAGACTGGTCGAGAATGCGGTGGTCGAACGCCTTAAGCCTGATGCGAATCTTCTGTCTCGGCATGTTCTCTCGCTTCCCTAGCCGCGTCGCGGCCCGCCGCGGCCGGTAATCTTCTCCGCGACGTGCGGAGGTACCGGCTCGTAGTGGTCGAATTCCATCGTGTGAGTGGCGCGGCCCTGGGTCATGGAGCGAAGGTCGGTCGTGTAACCGAACGTCTCTGCCAGGGGAATCTCCGCCTTGATAATCTGCAGCGTGCCGAAGGTCTCGACGTCGTTGACGTGGCCGCGGCGCGCGTTAACGTCACCGAGAACATCGCCGAAGAACTGGTCTGGCACACGGATTTCCATCTTCATGACGGGCTCCAGCATGACCGGGTCGGCCTGGGCCATCGCCTTGCGCATGCCTTCGATACCGGCCATCCGGAAGGCCATTTCCGACGAGTCAACGTTGTGGAACGACCCGTCAACGAGGGCAACCCGGACGTCGACGACGGGGTAGCCGCCGACAGGACCGTTCTCCATCGCGTCCTTGACGCCCTGCTCGGTCGGGCCGACGTACTCCTTCGGCACCGAGCCGCCAACCGTCTTGTTTTCGAAGACGAAGCCGGCGCCGCGCTCCAGAGGCTCGACCTCCAGCTCGACGACACCGTACTGGCCGCGGCCACCGGACTGGCGGACGTGGCGGCCTTCGACGCGCACTGCTTTCTGCAGCGCCTCGCGGTAGGCGACCTGCGGCCGGCCGACGTTGGCGTTGACCTGGAACTCGCGGAGCATGCGGTCGACGATGACCTCGAGGTGAAGCTCACCCATGCCCGAGATCAGAGTCTGACCAGTCTCCTCTTCGAAGCGAAGGCGGAAGGTCGGGTCCTCTTCAGCGAGCTTGTTGAGCGCCTCACCCATCTTGTCCTGGTCGGACTTCGACTTGGGCTCGATGGCAACCGAGATGACCGGCTCCGGGAACTTGATCTGCTCGAGGAGCATCGGCCGGGACGTGTCTGAAAGCGTGTCACCAGTCAGCGTGTTCTTGAGACCAACGGCGGCGACGATGTCACCGGCCATCACCTCAGTGATGTCTTCGCGCTGGTTGGAGTGCATGCGCATCAAGCGGCCGAAGCGCTCGTTCTGACCGCGGGTCGTGTTCGTGACCTGCATGCTCGGTGTCGCCTTACCGGAGTAGACGCGCATGTAGGCGAGACGGCCGACGTAGGGGTCCGACACGATCTTGAAGACGAGGCCGACGAAGGGCTCGGTGTCTTCCGGCTTGCGGGTCTCAGGCTCGTCGGTCTTCGGGTTGGTGCCCGTTACCGGCGGGATGTCCTCCGGCGAGGGGAGGTAGTCAACGACGGCGTCGAGCATCAGCTGAACGCCCTTGTTCTTGAGGGAGGAGCCGCAGAGCACCGGCGTAATCGTGCCGGCGATCGTTGCGCGGCGGATTGCCTTCTTGAGCTCGGCAGTCGAGATGTCGTGGCCTTCGAGGTACGAGATCATGATCTGCTCGTCCTGCTCGGCGACTTTCTCTACGAGGTTGTCGCGCTGCTCTTTGACGATCGTCTCGAGCTCGGCGGGAATCTCTCGCTCCTGCGGCGCGTCGTCGCGCTCACCGGTGAAGTAGTAGGCCTTCATCTCGACGAGGTCGACGAGGCCGTTGAAGTCGGCTTCGGAGCCCCACGGCACCTGCACCGGCACCGGGTTCGCGTCGAGGCGGTCGATAATCATCGACACCGTGCGCCAGAAGTCGGCGCCGGTGCGGTCCATCTTGTTGACGAAGCAGATGCGCGGCACGTTGTAGCGGTCGGCCTGGCGCCAGACCGTCTCCGACTGCGGCTCGACACCGGCGACGGCGTCGAAAACGACAACGCCACCGTCGAGGACGCGCAGGGAGCGCTCAACCTCGACCGTGAAGTCGACGTGTCCGGGAGTGTCGATGATGTTGATCTGGTGGCCGTTCCACTCAGCGGTGGTGGCGGCGGAGGTAATGGTGATACCGCGCTCGCGCTCCTGGGCCATCCAGTCCATGACGGCAGTGCCTTCGTGGACTTCGCCGATCTTGTAGGTTCGGCCGGTGTAGTAGAGGACACGCTCAGTCGTCGTCGTCTTGCCCGCGTCGATGTGGGCGATGATGCCGATGTTGCGTACGTTCTCGATTGAATGAGTACGGGGCATAAGTTCCTACCAGCGGTAATGGACAAAGGCGCGGTTCGCCTCAGCCATACGGTGTGTGTCTTCACGGCGCTTCACGGTCGCGCCCTGACCGCTCGCTGCGTCAGCGAGTTCACCAGCGAGCTTTTCAGCCATCGAGCGGCCACGGCGGCTGCGCGCCGAGCGGACCAGCCAGCGCATGGCCAGCGAGATGCGGCGCTCAGCGCGGATGTCGACCGGGACCTGGTAGGTGGCGCCACCGACGCGGCGGGGCTTGACCTCGATCGCCGGGGTGGCGTTGCGCAGGGCCTGGTCGAACATGTCGATCGCCGGGCGGCCGGACTGCTCTTCGATGCGGGTGAGGGCTTCGTAGACGATGCCCTCGGCGGTGCTCTTCTTGCCGCCGACCATCACCTTGTTGATGAACATCTGCAGGTTACGGCTGTGGTACTTGCCGTCCGGCATTGCTTCTCGCTTGGGTGCTCGTCCTCTTCGTGCCATGACTACGCCTTCCTCGCACCGTACTTGCTGCGACCACGCTTGCGGTTTGCGACGCCGGAAGAGTCCAGCGCGCCGCGGATGATGTGGTAGCGAACGCCCGGGAGGTCCTTCACACGGCCGCCGCGGATCAGCACCACAGA
This sequence comes from Dehalococcoidia bacterium, assembly GCA_050185685.1. GTDB lineage: Bacteria > Chloroflexota > Dehalococcoidia > DSTF01 > WHTK01 > WHTK01. Next base: position 2,332 of record JBFWZE010000041.1, on the reverse strand, counting down.
GTGCTCCTGGAGGCTGTGACCTTCACCGGGGATGTAGGCGGTCACTTCCATCTGGTTCGTCAGACGGACACGCGCGATCTTCCGAAGCGCCGAGTTCGGCTTCTTCGGGGTCATCGTGCGGACCTGGACGCAGACACCGCGCTTCTGCGGTGAGCCCTTGGTCCACTCGTGCGTGTTGTGCAGCGCGTTGAAGCGCCAGCGCAGAGCAGGCGCCTTTGTCTTGCGCGTCGGCTTCTGCCGCGGATTGCGTACCAGCTGATTGATTGTCGGCACTGCTGAAGTCCTCTTCTCAAATACGTCCCGCGGAAGGCACAGATAAAGGCCGATTGCCTATTTCTGAGCCAATCAACCTCACACAGACGTGTGTCTCCTCACAAAGAAGGAGAGCGGCTGACCGTTGTCACTTTCGGTCTTCTCGACCTTCGAACGTAAGCGTACTTACGACGAACGCAGGGACGTGCCAAAAGGAGACGATACCAGCGGGTGCTACGTGTGTCAACGAGGTTACAAGGGCGCGGAGGGCCGCCGTAACCCGGAGGGCGATTGCGGGAAATCGACCGCTTCATCATATCAGACCAGCCGGCGCAGGCGCAGTGCTTCAGGGTACGCCGGACCACGGAGTTGCATTGAGAAACCCCACTCGTACCTGGAGACACTCGAGACGTTATTGACCAAACGATGCCCTGCCGCCCTGAAACGCTCGTAGGGAGCATCGCGCGAGCAGCCTGACACGCAACAGGGGCGACTCCCGAAGGAACCGCCCCTGTCTTCAAGCTGAATGCTGTCTGCTGACGGCTACCTGCTAGGTAATCGCCGTCGGATTGTGCAGGATCTCGTCGACGAGACCGTATTCGACAGCCTGCTGGGCGGTGAGGTAGTAGTTGCGGTCGGCGTCGCGGCGGATGCGCTCTTCGTCCTGGCCGGTGTTGGTCGCAAGGATGCGGCGCAGCAGCTCGTTCAGACGAATCGCCTCACGCGCCTCGATCTCGATGTCGGAGGCCTGACCCTGGGCGCCGCCGAGGACTTGGTGCATGTGGATGGTGCTGTTCGGCATGGCGTAGCGCTTGCCCTGAGTGCCGGAGCTGAGCAGGACGGTGGCCATCGAGGCGCAAACGCCGACGCAGTAGGTCGCCACGTCGCAGCGGTTCAGGTGCATCGCGTCCATGATCGCGAGCCCAGCGTGGACTTCGCCGCCAGGGCTGTTGATGTAGATCGAGATATCGCGCTCCGGGTCCTCACGCTCGAGGTGGAGGAGCTGGGCCACGATGCTGTTCGCGACCTGATCGTAGATCTCGGTGCCGAGGAAGATGATGCGCTCCTTGAGGAGCATCGAGTAGATGTCGTAGGAACGCTCGCCCCGCGGGGTCGTCTCGACGACGTGGGGAATGATCGCCTGGAATTGCTGTGGGTTCACGGGTGCTTCCTTCTAACTGCGAGTCGCCACTGCGACGGTACTACCAGCATAGCGAAGATGAACTGCTTGCCATTCGGCTATGGCGAATGTTCGGGAGGGACCGGCAATAGCTGAACCCAGGAGGTCAAGCAGGTAGTGCCAGCCGGCGAGCGTCTTGCTGCGGTACGCCTCGAAGCCCGCCGCCGGGGCAACGTGGGTGAAGACGAGCAGCGTGCCCCCGCCCTCGTCCTCGGAGAGCTCGAAGCGGACCGGGCCGCCATCGCCCCATTCTTTCGAGTCCCACTTGAAGGAGAAGAGCTCCGGCTCTTTTACCTCAAGCACCTCGCCGTCGATACCGGCGCCACCGGCGTCGTCGATCTTGATGCGGCCGCCCGGGCGGAGGTCCACCTCGGAGGCTCCAATCCAATCGGCGAGATGATCGGGCTCGGTGATTGCCTGCCATACCTCTTCCACGGGCTGCTCGAAATGCCGCTCGAAGCGCAGCTCGTAGCCGTTGTCGACTTCTCGAAGGGTGCCCAGGTCGCTTGATGCCATGGTCTCAGTCCTTCCTGTCCAGGTGCGCCTGAAGCGCGTCAAGGCGGTTCGCCCAGTAGTGGCGGTACGGCGCCAGCCAGGCATCAACCTCCGCCAGCGGCCCGGGCAGCACGCGGTAGAGCCGCCGCTTCCCATCGATGCGCGCCGCGACGAAGCCGTGCCCGCGAAGGACGCTGAGCTGCTTCGACACCGCGGGCTGATTCATCTGCAGCCGGTCAACGAGCTCGCCGACGGAGCACTCATGGCTCCCCACGAGCTCGATAATCCGCCGCCGTGTCGGGTCAGCCAGCACCTCGAACGTGTTCATGACGGATAGCATGCCTATCTGGTCATATGACTGTCAAGAGATGTGTTTGCCACAGGGGTGTATGCGCATGCCCGTAT
>JBFWZE010000040.1:12535-22626 GCA_050185685.1 Dehalococcoidia bacterium | reverse complement strand
TCGTCTCGCACTGCGCGGCGAGCATTCAGCAGCACTCGTCGTACTTCTGGGGTCATTCCCGCGCAAAGCGCCGCTGTCTTAGATCAGGGTTGGAAGGGACGAAGTCCCTCCCGGGGTCTGGGGTGTCCCCAGTTCAAACATCAAGCCAAGCCGCAAGCGTCCTTTGGGCGCGACGCGATCGGCTGGCCGCCCATCTGTAACACGAGCGGCACGCTCACCCAGAAGAAGAGGCTCCACTGACCCGACACGCGCCAGCAGAATCGAGGGGCTCGTAGTTGATGCTCGGGTAAAGGGTTGAGGCGGATGGGCTGGCCCTCAAAGGGGCCTGTCTAGCGGAGCTGCTCGATTGCCTCTTCGAATTGCTCGGCGGTCTCGGCAGCGATGATCCAGGTATCCGCCCAGTTCTGAATCGCGGAGAGCACCGGACGAAGGTCCTCACCCTTGAGGCTCAGCTGGTACTCGATACGCACGGGCGTCTCAGGGTAGATGCGGCGCTCGACGATGCCGATGCTTTCCAGCTCCTTGAGGCGCTCTGAGAGCAGACGGTCGCTGAGGCCCGGGACGTACGCGCAGATGGCGGAGAAACGTGAGGCGCCGCTAAAGAGCGCCCGCAAAATGAGGCCGGTCCAGCGCTTGCCGAGGACCGCCATGGCCTCTTCGTACTTCGGGCAGTAGTGACTGAAGTCGTGTGGCGCTTCGTCCATGACTTCTATTGTAGCAGTAAGCCGCTGACGATGTGTAAGGCCTCGCGCAATCGGGCAGTCTGGCAATCGGGCAAGGCACTTGCTTCGGCCGAGGTGCGAATGGTGTCAGCCCGCGGCCACAGGGCTTGAGGTCACTCCTGCCCGATTGCCAGACTGCCCGATTGCATTTCCCCGCTTGACAGACTTGCCAGGCGTGCTAATGTATGCGCAGATACTTACAAAAGATTAGTTAGGAATCGCCCAAATGCCTGCAGCAACCACCGACAACATCCTCATCCTCCCCCGCATCGCACGGCCCGACCCGGCGACCGCGAAGTTCCGCCCCGTCAAGAAGGTCGTCACTGCGCCCACACAGCTCGAGGGCGAGGGCTTTCAGGTCCGCCGCGCCTTCCCGAACGCCGACTTTCGCGACTCCGGCCCCTTCCTGCTCCTCGACCACCTCGGCGCCGTCGAGTACGCGCCCGGCGAGGCGAAGGGCGCTCCCTGGCACCCGCACCGCGGCTTCGAGACGGCAACCTACATCATCGACGGCGCTTTCGAGCACCACGACTCGACCGGCGGCGGCGGGCTGATCGCCAACGGCTCGACGCAGTGGATGACGGCCGGCGGCGGCATCCTTCACGACGAGGTCCCGACCGAGAAGCTGATCATGGAAGGCGGCCTCTTCCACGGCGTGCAGCTCTGGGTGAACCTGCCTCGCGAGCTGAAGATGACGCCGCCTCGCTACCAGGACATCGACGCCGACAAAGTGAAGCTGCTGAGTTCCGACGACGGAGCGACAATCGTGCGCCTCGTCGCGGGCGAAATCGACGGTCACCAGGGCGCCGGCGTGACCTGGACGCCGATTACCTACGTCCACGCCACGCTGACGCCGGGCTCTCGCCTCCAGCTGCCCTGGAACCCGGAATACAACGCGCTTGTCTACGCGCTGAACGGCAGCGGCAAGGTGGGGCTCGAGGGCGTCGACTTCAAGGAAGGACAGCTCGTCGTGCTCGGCGGCGGTGACGCGATCAGCGTCGAGGCGAATGCGCGGCAGGACGACCGCTCGCCGAACCTCGACGTCCTTGTCCTCGGCGGCCGCCCGATCCGCGAGCCCGTCGTCTTCTACGGCCCCTTCGTGATGAACACGCGCGAAGAGGTCTACCAGGCGATGACGGACTACCACGCCGGCCGCCTCGGTCAGATTCCGGCGGAGTGGCTTCGGAAGTAATCGCATCGTCTGACGCAGGGTCTCCTGATGACGCCCGCGGCCTCGAGTCAGGTCGCGGGCGTCTCTGCGTCTGCGCCGGTGGGTTGCGGCATCCCAACGACCGCAACAGCGGCCTTGAGAAGCGCGGTGTCCACAACGCCTGCAATGAGGCCGAGAAGGGCGCCGATGATGGTGGCAAAGAAGCTGCCGAATCCAACGGCGACGACTGTGAGCGCGAGCAAAGGCGGCAGGTCCTCTACCGGCCCCAGGATGATTGCCTGGACGAGGCCGGCGCATAGTACTACCACAGCGCCGACGAGGAGAAATGTCACGCCCGTGACGAAGCCGCCAAACGCCCCGGTGCTGACCAGCGTCATCGCCGGCCTGGTTTCGATTCTGCCCGGGCCTGCTTTCTCGAGACCCCGCGCAGTGCCGGCATAGCTCGCCAGCCAGAGGACAGCGAAGGCAATGAGGCCGATTACCGTGCCGGCGTCCCCGCCGTCGCTGAAGAAGCCACGAAGTCCCGCGCTCAGGTGGAGATAGAAGACGGCGACGAAGAGCAGAGTGGCGGCGTGGAAGCTCGCCAGCCCCCAGACGAGGAATGCAGGCATGCCGGGTGGGAGGCTGAAGAGGTCACGCAGACGTCGGAGCATGGCTACATCCTGTGTCGACTAGAAGTGCGCCATCGCAATCGCCAGCGCCCCGGCGCCGGTAGCAATCACGGCGGTCGCGCCGTAGAGGCCCTGCAGGTTCGCGATTCGCGTACCGGTTCGAAGCTCCGGCGGCATGCCACTGACGAGGTGTAAGGCAAGCACGCGGACGGCAGAGAGCGCCAGGAGGACGCCGACCAGCGCAAGCTTGAGCGCGAAACGGCCGCCCCACGTCGAGTCGACGCCGGGCAGCCCATCGCCGAAGTGAGCAATATTGCCGATGCCAGTCGCAACGATGAGGCCAGTCGCGGCCCAGAAGCCGTACTCGTACGCCTCCATGAGCTTGAGCAGCACTTCGGTCGAAGAGAGAGGCGTCGAGCGGTTGAGATAGAAGATGAGAACGAGGAGGAGTGCCCCGCCGAGGACAAACGTGACGGAGCCGACATGAATGCTGCGAACGAGGAACGCCATCGGACCACGACCTTTCAGGCTGTCCGTTTCCCTGAGCACGTCAACCCTACGTCTGCGAGGGTCTACGATCTAGTGTCTACGAGGCAAATTGTGACGATTTGCTCAAAGTGTTTGTTGCTGCTGCAGCCGGGTAGGCAAATTCCTCGAATCCGCTGATATCGTGTGGCCCATGAGACGCGGCCGGCCCAGGCACAATGACATTCTGACTCCGCGAGAGTGGGAGATCGTCGAGCTCATCGACCAGGGGCTCAGCAATCCCGAGATCGCGGCCCGGCTTGGAATCAGCGCAAACACCGCAAAATTCCATGTTTCGGAGATCATCACAAAGCTCGGTGTGACAACTCGACAGGAGGCCGTCGAGACTGCTCTGCCGCATCGGGCTTCGCGTCGAGCGGCACCGGGCCTTCTTTGGTTTGGCTCAGCGCTCAAGGCTCACTGGGTAGCAACGACTGTCGCTGCTGCCCTTGTCGTCGGCATTTTCGGGGTGATGGCGTTGCGCATGAATGGTGAGCGGGCTGGGGAAGTGCCGCCGCCGGGCTCGGTTGTCCAGGGTGATCTGGCAAACATCAGCGCGGCCGGCTCGACGGTTGTCTCTGAGACGCGAGAGGGGCTTCGGTTCGAGATCACCGCGTTCGAGGCAACCGCGGCGGCGACAGAGCTCCGCTGGCGTGTTACCGGTAGGGAGTCAGACGGCGATTTCGTCCAGCTTGGTCCGAATCCGTTCCTCATCGACGGCACGCGAAAGCTTCTGATGAGCCGCGAGAGTCGCAGCGGCGAGGATGGACGCAGCGGCACCCTCCTGCTTCCGGCGATTCCTGCCGATGAAGGAGCCCTGGCCCTGCACATTGGCTCGATTCGTCTCGGCTGGTCATCGGACCCAACGAGCCTCCGTGAGATACCGACCAACTGGGAGGTTCATTTCCTCTGGGACGGCCGCATTGACGGTACGGGAAAGGTCGCGATTCGGACTGCGCCTCTACCCTTCGGCGGCGGGCGGATTCATCTCGATGCGGTGTCGCAACTCCCGGAGGGGACGAGGATTCACGGACACTTCGAGGAGCTCCCGCCGGCGGCGATCCAGAACCTGACCTGCCCGGTGGACTCGCTGCGGCTTCTGCCGGACGGCGTTCCACAGCGGTTCAAGGGTTGCCGCCTCGGGTTCGGTGAGGGCTACCGTGATTTCGAAGTGACTTTCCCCGCCGTCCGGGGCGAAGTCGAGGTGACGTTCAGACTGGCGTTCTCGACGGGCGGTGGCGCCGCTCCGACGATTCCTCCATCGGTCGCGTTGCAGGCCGGCTCGATCGCGACGTTCCGGCTCGTCGTGCCGTAGGGCCTCAGACCCCGAAGTGCGCCCGCGAGTTGACGTTGAGGATGCGGCGGCGGTCGTCCGCGGCGAGGATTGTGGTGACGCCGGTGAGTTGGGTTGAGGCGATTGAGTCGTACGGAGAGTCGAGGATCGCGGCGAGGTAGCAGCTGATCACCGGCCCGTGCGTGACGAGGGCGATGCGCTGGCCTTTGTGCTTTGGGACGAGCTCGTCGACGGCGGCGGTGATGCGCTTGCGGATACTGGCGCCGCTTTCGCGGAGGTCGCCGTACGCCTCCCAGCGCCGCTCCATTTGAAAGCGATCGTTCATCGCTTTGTACTCGTCGCTCTGGCGCAGCGCTTCCCAATCGACGCCCTCGGGGATGTAGGTCTCCATCTCGCGCAGGTCGTCGATGACCTGGACCTCGAGGCCGCTGTGGCGCGCGATGCCCTCTGCGGTCTGGATGGCGCGGTAGGCGGGGCTGGCGTACAGACCGTGCAGCGGCTTCGAGGCGAGAAAACGGCCGAGGACGTCTGCCTGGCGCAACCCCAGCTCCGTGAGCGGCTCATCGCTGCGGGTGTCGTTTGTCGCAGGCATCTGGCCGTGACGAATCAGCAGGACCTCAGTGACGTCGGCGCCGCCCGGCCGCAGCACGCCGCCGAGACTGCCCGCCGTCTGCATCCCGGCGCGGGGCTCCTCCGCCTCCGCTAGCTCTCGCAGTCCGTCCGCGTTCGTCATCGCGCTGAGTGTACAGGAGAGGCGGGGCTAACCGGCGAGGCTCACCGGCGCGGGGTGACGCTGTGGCCGCGAACCGGTAGACACTTACGCGTCGTAGTGCGCAAGGGCCTCAGGCAGACAGAGGGCGACTCCGCGAATGCCCGACACCGTCAGCGTCATGAGCAGCGCGTCGACCACCTCAGCCCGGGTGGCTCCGGCGGCCTTCGCCATCGGTACGTGGAACTTCACCGCCGTGTCGTCGCCTATCGCTGCCTTCATCGCAATGTAGATCAGCTGCTTTGTCTTCGCGTCGAGCCCTGGTGACGCCACAAGGGCGCCGATCAGGCCATTGAAGGCCTCGGCGACCGCCGGCGTTTCTTGCTGAAACACGGCCATCGGGTTCTCGGGCATCATGTGTCTCCTCGTAGCTGGTGTCTGCGCAATCGTGCACTGCCGGCGTCGCGGCAACGAGGGTCAGACGTCCTGAGGAGAGGAGCCGGATGGCAGGAAGTGGGCGCTGGTAACCGCGCGATTTCAGGCGGAGGGGTTGACGATGGTCAGGCGCTCGATGCGCTGCCCGTGCTGCAGTTCCTCGCTGTAGAGGCGCGTGCATCCTGCCTCAAGCGCCGCGGCAATGATCAGAGAGTCGTAGAAGGAGTATTGGTAGCGTCCGCGGATCGATAAGGCGCGCGCATAGAGCGCGGTACTCGGTTCGACCTCCCACAGGGGCACGAGGATGTCACGAAGTATCTCAGTAGCTTCGTCTGGAGTTGCCCCTGGTGTCTCGCCCCGCATCAGGACGTTCAGTACCTCTTGTACCACCTGGAAGCTGATGACGGCCTTTCCCTCAAGACCATCTGTCAGAAGTTCCTGGGCGGCTTTTCGCTTGGGCTCTGTAGGATCCGCGTCGAACAGGTAGACGAGGACGTTTGAATCCAGAAAGCTAGCGTTCATTCATTTCGTCGCGTGTGTATGGGCCCTTGGTCTTCACGGTCTTTTGAAGCCGCTTGAGGGTTTCAAGGGCACGCTCTTTGCGTTCCTGGCGGCCGCTGTACTCAAGAAGCCATAGCCGAAATGCGTCATTGAGCGTGGTTCGGCGTTCCTGCGCTCGAGCAAGGGCTTCTTCGATCAGACGTTCATCTGCGCTGAACGTGATGTTCTTCATGGCGGCACCTCGTGCGAACGGTGTACACGAGCCTCATGTACACGAGCGTCAGCCCAATGCGCCGAGGTCGATGATCCGGCCGCGAGGACGGGTGTGGAAGCCGCGGAAGCTGCGGTCTACCTTCAAGAGGGCGGCGTACTTCTGGGCCGTCTCCATGTGCTTCGGGTCGCCGGTCTGCCGGTAGAGGTTGAAGGCGTCGAGCATCTTGTTCGAGATCAGCTCCATGTCGAAGCCGAGGATGAAGCGATTGCTGACCTCGTTCAGCGTCTCGACATAATCACGGAAGCCCTGCGATATCCGCAGCAGAACCTCGCGCTGGCCGACGACCGCTGCCAGCTCCTCTTCAGCGGCGACGCGGTAGTAGCGGCTGCCGATCTCGATGAAGTGCTCCCGGTCGAAGCGCAGGGGGCGGAGCATGCCGCGCCGGCGGCGGCCGTGCTGCGGCGGGAAGACGCCCGTGACGAAGAGCGCGTTGTCTGCCATCTGGCGCGAGGCCTCGAAGAGGTTCTGAAATTTGCCGCGCTCGTTGATGTCGTCGAGCAGGGTGTAGAGGAAGTGGTACTGGGCGCTGAACCGCACGAGCTCTCGGCTGAGCAAAAAGCGGTTGAGCATCTCCGAGAAGTAGTCGAGCACCGGAACGTCGTGCTGGCCGCGGCCGATGTACATAACCTTGATCAGGAAAAGGTCGAACATGCTGCGCAGCGACACGAGCTTCACCGTGCCGATGTCGTCGTAGAACTGCTCGAGGAGAGAATCGACCTCGCGCTCGAAGCGCCAGCCGAGGGTACCTTCCGTGACCGGAGAGGCGATCAGCGCTTTGAGCGCGGCAATGCGCGGCTCCAGCTCTTCCATCTCGTCATGTCACTCTAACGAGACGCGAGCCGTTTCTCAAATCGGGCGAAGATTTGCGCCGGGGGCTAGTCCCAGCGGTTGAATTCGGGGCGGTAGTCCGGCTCCGCGTAGGCCCACGATTCGCCGAAGTAGTTCTCCAGCTCTTCCTGCTGCGGCTCAAGGTGCTCCCAGTTGTACCAGGAGTCCGGGTCCTCCTCAACGCGCACAAAGGGGACGAGGCGGCCCTGGGAGGGACGTTCTTCGACTTCAATCACAGTGGCGAGGCCACCGGTAACGTCGTCTTCGCCGTGAGAGATGAAGAGGGAGGAATTGATATAGATGATGTCGCCGGGCTGCGGCGTTTCAGAATCCACGACTTCTATTATGCCAGCTTTGGCGCCTCTGCGAGGGTCCTCGCGTTGACACCCCGGTGCTGCCAGCGAATGCGGACTAGGTTCCAGACCTCCATGGCGCTCTTCATGTTCAGCTTGAGGTGCGACCCTTCGACCGCGTGCCAGCTCACCGGCGCCTTTGCGACCCGCAGGCCGAGGCGGTGGGCGAGAAAGAGCAGCTCCGCATCGAACGACCAGGTGTCGATGCGCTGGAGGCGGAAAAGTCGCTGGGCAGAGCTGCGCTTGAAGGCCTTGAGCGGGCACTGGCTGTCGCCGATGTCCGGCAGGAGCAGCGTGCGCATCGCGAAGGCGAAGAACCGCCCCGCGAGGCGGCGCGCAAGGCCGCGGCGGTCACGCATGTCGGACCCGTCGCCCTGGTTGCGGATGCCGACGGCGATGTCGGCGCCGGCATCGAGCGCGGTGAGGAGGACGAGTAGGTCTTCCGGCGGCGAGGCGAGGTCGGCGTCGATGAAGGCGACGTAGCTTCCGGTTGCAGCGAGGCAGCCGGTGCGGACGGCGGCGCCCTTGCCGCGGTTGACTTCGTGCTGAATGAAGGTGCGCGAGACCGCCGCCGGCACTTCGTTCAGGGCTTCTTCCGCCGCTTTGCGTCCGGCGGGCTGGCTCCCGTCATCGACGACGATCAGCTCCGTCTTGTAGCCCAGGCTGAGGAGGAAGTGACCGAGGCGGCGCAGCGATTCCTTGATCCGCTCTTGCTCGTCGTACGCGGGGACAACGATCGAAAGGTGCGGCGCCTCGATCGTCATCGGGTGGCGCCGGGACCGATCTTCGTCCGCTCGACGTGTACCTTGCTCCCTGCCATGTCAGCGATGATGTTAGCGATCTCGCGTGCCCGTGCCAGCCCCTCTTTTGCCTCCGCGCGGGCAACTGTCACAGTTCCTACCGCGATCTCCCGGCCACTGACCTTCTTGATCGCAATCTCGTACTGTGCGAAGTCCTCGTGGTGGCCGCGGTAGTCGTGCGGCGTCAGCTCACGGACGATCATGCTGTCGAACTTCCAGAACGGGATCAGCTCCTGAGTTCCGACGCCCATGCCGAGGAAGCCTTGCTGGAGCACCGCTGACTGCTTGTGGCGCTCGACGACGATGTGGGCGCCGGCGATGCTGTAGACGACGCCGAGGCCGGAGAGCGGGACGATGATCACTGCCGCAATCGTGAGCGCAAATCGCAGGCCGATCGAGAGCGAGCCCCCCCAGAAGAAGATCACCGGGAAAGCAAGCAGGCCGAAGATCAGGGTGATCAACGGCAGGATGACGATGCTGCGGGCCGGGTGAATGTCGATGCGCCGGTCGGTGATGGTGCAGACGCGACGGTCGAGATAGAGCTCCCGCCGCGGCGTGCTGTCGAATGCCGTTTCTGCTGCCATCCCCACCTCGAGACCAGTCTGGGCTCGAAGCTAATTATAAGGAAGCTTTGCACCCGAACAAGGAAGCCGAACTGTATGCTGCTGAGAATTGACACGTCGAACCGGCCCTCTGATAGACTCAGACGGTCATCTGGCGGGGTGACGGGAGCCAACCACTGCTTCATGGAATCGAGAACGAGCTCCTCGAGTTCGTCCGCAACGTGTATGACCTGATTAGCTGGCCGGGTGTCGTCGTGCTGATGGCGCTTGAGACGGTTATCTTCCTGATCCCAAGTGAAGCTGTCATGCCGTTCGCCGGCTGGCTCCTCGTCAAAGACAAGGGCCTCGGCGTCGAATGGCTGCTGCTTGCCGGCCTTCTTGGCGGCATCGGCAGCACGCTCGGCTCGCTCCTCTTCTATTACGTCGGCTATCTCGGCGGGCGACCGATCGTCGCGCGCTGGGGTAAGTACTTCTTCATCTCGGAGGACGACCTCGCAAAGGGGGAGCTGTTCTTCGAGAAATACGGTACGTTCGCCGTCTTCTTCGGGCGGTTCGTGCCGCTGGTGCGCACCTTTGTCAGCGTCCCGGCCGGCCTTGCCCGCATGGACCTCAAGGTCTTCGTCATTTACACGCTGGCGGGGTCGGTCCTCTGGGCGACCTTCCTGGCGTTCCTTGGCTATCAACTCGGTGAGAACTACGAGCGACTGCGCGATTACATGGGCCCCGCCGACATCATCGTCGCAGTCATTCTGGTGGTTCTGGGTGGCTGGTATGTCTTCACCCAGGTCCGTCAGTCCCTTGGAGGATCGGACAAGATTCGTACCTGAGGCCTGAGCGCGCCGGCTATGGCGGGGGGTTGGTCCGCGTTGCGACAGGGCTATGTCGCACAGGGCCTTTGGTCGCAGGACGAATATGGCACGCATCGCAGCAGCTCCGCAGCGCCGCAGCAACCTGGCTCTCTGGGCCCTCGTCCTCATGGGCGTCGGGCTCCTGAGCCTTCTTCCGATCACCCTCCTCGATTCCTCGTCCGGCGGCACCAGCGGCTCCGGTATCATCGCGTCGAGCGGCAGCCGAATCGCCTACTTCGCCTTCGATCGCAACGCCGACACGCTCTGGCTCGCCGACCCGAAGGCGCCGTCGAAGCGTGCGAAGGGCCTGACGATCGAGCACGCTCCCGAGTACGGCATCATCCCGACGCTGTCGCCGGATGGGCGCAGCGTCGCCTATCTTGTCCTGCCCCCGAGCACGCCGGCGCCCGGCCCCGACGCCCCGGCCGAGCTCTGGGTCACATCGACGACAGGTGCG
>JBFWZE010000040.1:11199-12435 GCA_050185685.1 Dehalococcoidia bacterium | reverse complement strand
AACATCAACAATCCCGGACGAGCATCGCTCGTCGTGGTGGGTCCCGACGGTATCCGCCGTGAAATCACTTCTGAAGAGGTTACCTTCCTTGGTTGGATCAGTCCGTAGGCTTGCCCGCTTCCCGCGCTTCCTGGCCGCTCTCGTCGCGGCTGCCGTTGGCGTCACGCTCGCGCTCCAGCCGGGCACGCCAAAAACCGCAGACGCGGATTGCGCCTTCCCATTTACGCCGACTTCGTATGAGGACCTCAAGAACCGTCAGCTCTTCCTGAACACGATCGAGCTTGCCTCCTTCGACATGCTCTTCCCCGGCGACGCGTACTTCGGCCTCGGCCAGATCGAGACGGGGCCTCGAACCTCGCGCAAGACCGAGGCCGCGAAGGTCCCGCCGGTGCTGCTCAAGTCGATCGCCTGGATCGAGAGCAGCATTACCCAGGGCGACGTGCCTACTCCCTTCGGCTCGATCGGTCCGTCGTTGATTTCGTTCGACTGCGGCCACGGCGTCACGCAGGTGACCACGGGCATGACGGTGCCGAACGGCGAGAGCGGCCGCGGCTCACCGCAGCAGGCGCTCGTTGCGACGAACTTCGCTTACAACATCGCCCGCGGCGCCCGCATCCTCGTCGACAAGTGGAACCAGGCGCCGGAGGACCGCCCGATCGTCGGCACCGACACGGGTGGCTCCCCGCTTCTCCTCGAAAACTGGTACTACGCAGTCTGGAGCTACAACGGTTTCACCGGTCCCGGCGCCAACCGCAGCAACCACCCGATGGACCCCGTCTTCGGCACGTGGCCGCGTCCCGGCTACTCCTGTGGCTCCACTGGCGATGGCAAAGGCCACAACCGCGCAAACTACCCATACCAGGAGCTCGTCGTCGGTTGCGCGGTCAACCCGCCTGTGGTCGAGGGCAAGGCGCTCTGGGGCTCCCAGGTCGTCTCACTGCCTGACCTCAACCACCCTTCCTTCAAGGACAAGCTGGACCTGAAGAACTTCGTTTTCCCGTACGCAGGCATGGACATCCCCACGCCGCAGTCCTTCCACCAGGACACCACGCCGAAGCCGAACTCCTCGCTTCGCAGCCAGATCCTCGGCTCACCCTCGATGGGCATCAGCCGCAACGACGTCTCCGTTGGCGTCTCGGCCGATGGCGGCTCCAGCGTCGAGATCGTCGAGGTGACGAACGGTGGTACCGGCGTCCTCTCCTGGTACGCAACGACTTCGAGCGCGTGGCTGAAGAT
>JBFWZE010000040.1:8005-11099 GCA_050185685.1 Dehalococcoidia bacterium | reverse complement strand
ATCGTCTCGATCGAGACGCGTCCCGATGGCCGCATGCACCGGGTCACCACCAGACGCGTCGCCGCCGACCCGGCTGCAGTAGCCGCCTGACAGCGCTTCTTCACGCGTCCCTGTAGCTCAGTGGATAGAGCGGCCGCCTTCTAAGCGGCGGGTCGGGGGTTCGAATCCCTCCAGGGACGCCATACTCCTTTGGCTTGCCCGCCATCCTCCGTTGGGAAGCATGGACGGGACTTGATGGGGATGGCTTCGCCGAACTTCGGACAGCGGATCGGCTCACCAAAGAAGAGAGGGCCGGGGACCTTCAGCGGTACCCGGCCCTCCTGGCTTCCTACTGGACTGCTATCAACAGAACGTCGGTAGCTTCTTCACGTCGTCGCCGGCAGAGTAGGTCGCCGACTTCACCCACGTGAATACGCCGGCTCCCCGCTCGCAGACGGACCAGAAGTCGTAGCTTGCCTCGTCGCGGTCACCCGCGGCGTTGAGGTGCAGCGGCCCCGTTAGCCCGGTTGTCATGTTCGCCAGCACCGGAAGCTGATACCTCAGGGCCGGGGCGGTTTCTTCGCTGTTGAGGCGGTCGCCGATATGCTCCGCAGCCTCGTAGGCGATCATGAGCGAGTCGTAGGCAGCGAGGGCGAAGGCATCCGGAGCTCGGCCGAGCTCGTTCGACACCCGGTTCGAAATGGGACCCCACTGAGGCTCGTCCTGGGACCGCAGGCCGAGGATCGGGTTCGGGTAGCCCGCTTTGACGGCGAAGGCTGCACCCGGGATGTTCTGCAGCAGCTCGCCGCTCAGGGCCACGCTGTTGCTGCCGTACCACTTCAGCGACGACAGCGACTCACTCTGTGCTGCCGCGGTGAGAAGGTTGCCGACCTCACCGAAGCCCGCAAGATACACACCGACCTCGCCCTCCAGCACTGAGGTGCTTGCCAGGATCGTCTCGAGGCGCGCGATCTCGTCGCTGAAGTCGGTTTCGTTTGGACCATAGACAATGCCATCGACTGCCATGCCGCCGAGCTTGGGGAAGGCAGTACGCATTGCCGTGGTCAGGCCGCGGTTACCGGTGTCATCTCGGTTCACGAGGATCAGCGCCTTGACGCCATCGTTCCAGGCGAGGTTCGCGACGGCGACGCCCTCCTCGACATCGTCCGGCGTGAAGCGGAAGAGGTTGTCACTCTCGATTGCGAGGCTGTGAGCCGTGCTGAGAGGGCTAATGAGGATGATGCCGTTCTCGTTCGCGAACGGGAGGACAGCGGCAACCTCGGAGCTCGAGTAAGGACCGATCACGATCCGGATGCCGGACCCATGCATTGCCTTGAGCTGCTGCAGCGCCAACTGGGGACTCGAGTTCGTGTCCTCGACTCTCAGCAGCACTTCACCGCCGCCGTTCTCGATCGAGCTGACCGCTTCGTCCAGAAGCAACTGGCTCGCCTCGCCGTAGGAGGCCAGGGCTCCCGTCAAGGGCAGGAGGGCTCCGATCTGGATTGGGGCTTCTGCCTGGGCCGTGTTCGCGGCGAGTTCGTTGCCGGTCGTGCGAGCGACGCCATAGACCAGCGCCGCTGCTACTAGCAGGGTCAGAAACTTTCTCATACGTACTCCCTGAATTTGCTCTGGATCGGTAGCGAGATGCGACTCAACGAAAGGTTCAAACGTCGCGTTGTGTCGCTCTATCTGAGGCGACTATACGTTAATGTTCGGCAACGTTTCGCGCCAGCGGATATCGACAAGCACTGTCGTGATAGAAGTGACGCGGTTCACTGCGAGAGCCTCGAAGCGGCAGGGGTTTGGCAGCCGTCCCGAGGTCCATACCTCCGGGGTAGCGCGCGGCCGGCTTACGAAGTCCTGATCGGCCGGAAGAGCCGGACGGGACCGTCTTTCAGCTTCTCTTCCAACTCCGGGCTCACGTCTCCACAGAGCTCGCCCTCACCGGTGCAGGTCTTCAGGATCTCGTCCATCGTGTCGCCAAGGTTCGCGAAATGCTCGAGAAGGGCCTGCTCATCGCGGTAGCGTTCGATGGCGACGCACTCGGTTTCGTCGGCGTTCAGGTAGCTCTCGTAGATCAGCGTGCCGGTGTCCTTTGTGCGGACGATCTCGTCGCACTTCGCAGCGAGGCGCTTGAACTCCTCCAGCTTGCCCTCGTGGATTTTGAGCCTGGCAACACCTTGAATTTCACCCATGAAGATCCTCCCAGCGCATCTTGCAGCCTCAATAACTTCTCTCAATGCTCGGAGCCTTCCAATCGTGACCCGCGGTAGCTGACAGGAGCACCGCGCGCTCACGACCGCCGATTCCCGACGACTTTGTGTTCTTACGACAACAGCTCGATCTGCGTCTCGCCGAGACGATCCGCGTCGGCAATCAGGTCGATTTCGGTCACGAGGCCGTCGTGGACGGTGAACTCGAAGGCGATGACCAGCCTCCCGTTCGCCATCCAGACCGCGCCCGGGACGCCGTCGATGAGGGCCACCTGCGCGGCCTCCGCCTGGCCGCTGAAGCGGGTCGCAACCGCCTCCGGCCCGTGCAGGTCCGACGTGATCCAGCCGGTGCGCGTGCCCATCCGCAGCGCCTCGGCGTCGGGCCGGAGCACAACGTCGGGGTCGAGCACCGCCAGCAGGGCCTGAAAGTCGCCGCCGCGTGAGGCTCTGAAGAACGCTTCGACGATGTCGCGATGACGGGCCACGTCTTCCGCGCTGCCTTCGTCGGACTCGCCCTGTACCCGGCGCCGGCCGCGGCTGGCGAGCTGGCGGGCGGCGACAGGGGTTCGGCCGACGATCTCGCCGATCTCGTCGAAGGGGACGCCGAAGACATCGTGAAGCACGAACGCGACACGCTCGGCCGGGGCGAGTCGCTGCAGGACCGCAAGCATCGCGAAGCCGACCGATTCTGCCAGCATGGCCTCACGCTCCGGGTCGGCAGCGTCCGGGATGGCGTCGCCGTCCTGTGCCAGCGGCTCCTCTCGCCTTGTCCTCCGCGACCGCAGCATGTCGAGGCAGACGCGGGAGACGACGGTTGTGAGCCAGCCGCTAAGGTTTTCGACCTCGCTGGTGTCGGAGCGGCTCAGCCGCAGCCAGGCCTCCTGCACCGCATCGTCGGCCTC
>JBFWZE010000040.1:0-7905 GCA_050185685.1 Dehalococcoidia bacterium | reverse complement strand
TCGGCCCTCGACTGCCGGAGGCTCGGAGGGCCGCCGATGCTGGTTTAATGGATGGAGGCGGAGCCGCGGTGGGCTGTCGCCGGCGAAGGGGAGACAGACGTATGACCACGAGGACGAACTCGCAGACGCCGGCGGTGCACGCTGCCGATAGCCACGACCTGATTCGCGTCCACGGCGCACGCGAGAACAACCTCAAGGACGTCAGCGTCGAAATCCCAAAGCGCCGGCTGACCGCGTTCACCGGTGTCTCCGGTTCCGGCAAGAGCTCGCTCGTCTTCAGCACGATCGCGGCCGAGTCGCAGCGGCTGATCAACGAGACTTACAGCGCCTTCCTCCAGGGCTTCATGCCCTCGCTGGGCCGCCCGGACGTCGACGTGCTCGATGGGCTGACGACGGCGATCATCGTCGACCAGGAGCGTCTCGGCGCCAACCCGCGCTCGACGGTCGGTACGGTGACCGATGCCAACGCGATGCTGCGCATCCTCTTCAGTCGCCTCGGCAAGCCGTATATCGGTCCTTCCACCGCGTTCTCCTTCAACATCCCGACCCGCAAGGCCAGCGGTGTTCTGAGCACCGAGAAGGCCGGCAGGACGGAGAGGAGTGTCGTGCGAGACGTCGTCTACCTCGGCGGAATGTGTCCACGCTGCGAGGGACGGGGCACCGTCTCGGACATTGACCTCACGCAGCTTTACGACGCCTCGAAGTCGCTCAGCGAGGGCGCGATCATGGTCCCCGGGTACACGGCAGACGGCTGGCAGGTGCGCATCTTCGCCGGCGCCGGCCTCGACCCCGACAAGCCGATCAGCAAGTACTCGAAGAAGGAGCTCGACGACTTCCTCTACAAGGCGCCGACGAAGATCAAGTTCGAGAACATGAACCTCACGTATGAGGGGTTGATCCCGAAGGTTCAGAAGTCCTTCCTCTCGAAGGACGTCGATTCGCTCCAGCCCCATATTCGTGCCTTTGTGGAGCGGATCGCGACATTCGCCACCTGCCCCGACTGCGGCGGTACGAGGCTGACAGAGGCTGCGCTGTCTTCGAAGATCCACGGGGTGAACATCGCCGACGCCTGCGCGATGCAGATCACCGACCTCGCCGAATGGGTTCGAGGTCTCGATGAGCCGTCCGCGGCGCCGCTGCTGTCGGCGCTCGGCGAGAACCTCGGCTCCTTCGTCGAGCTCGGGCTCGGGTACCTCAGCCTCGAGCGGCCCTCCGGCACGCTTTCGGGCGGTGAGGCGCAGCGGATCAAGATGCTTCGCCACCTCGGTTCGTCGCTTACCGACGTCACCTACGTCTTCGATGAGCCCACGGTTGGCCTGCATCCGCACGACATCCAGCGCATGAATGCCCTGCTCCTCCAGCTTCGCGACAAGGGCAACACCGTCCTCGTCGTCGAGCACAAGCCGGAGATGATCGAGATCGCCGACCACGTTATCGACCTCGGTCCGGGCGCTGGTACGGCCGGCGGGGAAGTCGTCTTCGAGGGCAGTGTCGAGGGGCTGCGGGCAAGCGACACCGTCACGGGCCGTCACCTGGACGACCGCGCCACGCTGAAGCCGTCGGTGCGCAAACCGTCCGGCGCGCTCGAGGTGCGCGGCGCCAACGCCCATAACCTCCAGGACGTCGATGTCGATATCCCGCTCGGCGTGCTGGTCGTCGTGACCGGTGTTGCCGGGTCGGGCAAGAGCTCGCTGATCCATGGCTCCGTGTCGAACCGCGAGGGCGTCGTTGCGGTCGACCAGAGCGCGATTCGCGGCTCACGGCGCAGCAACCCGGCGACCTACACCGGCCTGCTCGACCCGATCCGCAGTGCTTTTGCCAAGGCCAACGGCGTGAAGCCGGCGCTCTTCAGCGCGAACTCCGAAGGCGCCTGCCCGACCTGCAACGGCGCCGGCGTCATCTACACCGAGCTGGGCTTCATGGACACCGTGTCGACGCCGTGCGAGGACTGCGGCGGCAAGCGCTACCAGGCCGCGGTGCTCGAGTACCACCTCGGCGGCCTCAACATCACCGAAGTGCTCGACCTGCCGGTGAAAGAAGCGGCGGCGTTCTTCGAGGCGGGCGACGGCAAAGTCCCGGCCGCGCATGCCATCCTGCAGCGCATGGCAGACGTTGGACTCGGCTACCTGCGCCTCGGCCAGCCGCTCACAACGTTGTCCGGCGGTGAGCGCCAGCGGCTCAAGCTCGCGACGCAGATGGCGGAGAAGGGCGGCGTCTACGTCCTCGACGAGCCAACCTCGGGCCTGCACCTCGCCGACGTCGAGCAGCTGCTAGGCCTGCTCGACCGCCTCGTCGATTCAGGTAAGTCGGTCATCGTCATCGAGCACCACCAGGCGGTGATGGCGCACGCAGACTGGATCGTCGACCTCGGTCCCGGCGCCGGTCACGACGGCGGCCGTGTCGTCTTCGAGGGCACCCCCGCCGACCTCGTCGCGGCGAAGTCGACGCTTACTGGTCAGCACCTGGCGGCCTACGTCGGCAAATAGCTCCGTGCCGCCGACGCGTCAGTGCGTCACGTAGCCACCGTCGATGACGATGTTCTCGCCTTGAAGGTAGGTCGCCGGCGTCGTCGCCAGGAAGAAGGCGACCTCGGCGATTTCGTCCGGCCGTCCGTAGCGCCCCGCGGGGACGTAGTCGTGGATCCGCTGCCGCGTCCCGTCCGGGTCCTGAGACTCGCGGTCGATGATCGGCTGCGTGTAGACGGGGCCGGGGCTGATCGCGTTGACCTGGATGTTGTCCTTCGCCAGCTCGTACGCCATCGACTTCGTCAGGTGGATCAGCGCCGCCTTCGTCAGGCCGTAGACGGCGCGCGTGTCGTAGGTGACGAGGCCGAGCTGGCTGGCGGTGTGGATGATGCGTCCGCCACCCTGCTCCCGCATGACCGGCGCAACCGCCTGGCTGGCGAAGAACGGAGCGCGCAAGTTCACTGCTACCGAGGCGTCGAAGTCGTCGTAGCTGTACTCGCCGAAGAGCTTGTTACGGCGAACCGCTGCGTTGTTGCACAGGACGTCGACGCGGCCGAAGCTGGCAACCGCCGCCGCGATCATCGCCTCGGGCTGTCCCGCGACTGAGAGGTCGTAGGGGGCGGCGATGACGCGTGCCTCGGGTTCGATCATTCCGGCCAGCTCGTTGGCGCGCTCCTCGAGCTCATTGCCGTTGGCATCGACGATGAACAGCGACGCGCCGCCGGCGGCGAATCGCCGCGCGATCGCGAAGCCGATTCCCTGCGGTGATGTCACTCCCGTGATGAGCGCGACCTTGCCGCTCAGCTCAGCCATGTCTTCGGTCCTTCCTGCTATGCAACTGCTGCACGAATCCTAGATGACGCGTGGTCTGACGGACACAGAAGAGCGGCCCCTCCATCGAGGGGCCGCTCTGGTTCGCTGTTGCAGGCTGCTAGCTCTGGGTTGCCTGGGTCCGGAAGACGCGGCGGTCAGCGGGCGTCACGAGAGCGTGGACGAAGCCGGCTGCGGAGAGGACCGCGAGGACACCGGCGGCGCCAAAGGCGACGTACGCTGCCAGGCCAGCCTTCTCGCCAAAGATGCTGAAGCCGTAGGAGGTCAGCAGCAGGCCACGCAGCGTCTCACCCGTCTGCAGGGTGCTGCGGAGGGACGTGGCCGAGTCGAGCTTCTTCTGCAGGTCGGCGGCGGCAGCCGTGTTCCCGGCCTGGTTAGCGGCAGCGATGTCCGCACGGAGCTGCGTCTGGATGCCGCCAAGCGTGGCGTAGGTCTCACCGGCGTAACCGGCCTTTTCCGCGGAGTTTTCCATGTGCAGCTTGATGAAGAAGTTGGCGTAGCACTCAGCGCCCTTGCCGGTCTCCATGGTCTCGCCGGCGTACTTTGTGAGGCAGACCGAACCGGGCTTCCACGTCTTTTCTTCTTCGGTGAGCTTGTCGGTGCTGGCGAAGACGATCTTCTGTTCGCCGAGCTGGTCTTTCACATAGGACCGCGCAAAGCTTGCCTGGTCTGCCAGGACGAGGCCGAGAATGACGAGAAGTCCTGCCAGGAGGACTCCGCCGCCGGCAAGAGCGATATCGAGCGTTTTGCGACTCATCTAGGGGCTCCAATCTGTAATCGGGTGAGATTGTTGGACCGGTCTGGAGGCTGGTGGCGCTGGGCTCCCGCCTCGTTTTGTGTCCTCTGTAACTATCGGGGTGGAGCCCTGTCCGGATGCAGGTCCAGGGAGCCCGTCCGCGTGCGGCTAAACGGCCCCTTTTCTGGGCGTTCGATGGCGGCTTTCTTACCCTGAACGGCCCTTCAGGAACGGGTCGTTCGGCCATATGCCTTGCTCTGGTCGGGCCGGATACTCAATGGATGAACGAGCTGGGGAGAAGCGAGTCACCAATCACCGTTGCGACGATCGCAGGGTCCGCGGCCCTCCGAGACGTCCTCGACGCGTCCTTCGCGCGGAGGCCATGGCTTCAGTCCGTCGGCACGTTCGCCCATATCGACGAGGCGGTCGATGCAGCCGGTGGCGCGCGCGTGGACGTCGCCCTGGGCTTTCTGCCGCCACGTGACTCGAGCAGCCTCCTCAAGTGGCGCTCCCTCTTCGATGCCGGCACGTCGCTGCTCTTTCTTTCGACGTACCCGAACGAGCGCGAGGCGCTGCGCTCGGGGATGGCCGGCGCCGCCGGCTTTGTGACGCGGCTGGTCAAGACCGAGGAAATCGTGAGCAGCATCGTTGAAGTTTCGAACGGTGCGATGTTCCCATCGCCAATGGCTGCTACCTGGCTGCAGCAGGTCGAGCAGGGAAGCTGGCACCAGCAACTCACCGAGCTGGAATTGGCCGTAGCGCGGGAAGCCCTCGGCGGTCAAAGGACGGCTGAGATCGCACGGAAGCTCGGATGCTCGCACGAGGCCGTCCTCGGTGTCCTCGGCGCTGTCAGCGATCGCATCGACAGCTGAGGCCGGCATCCAGCCGCCATGCTTGCCGGGAAGCCGCTCGGAGCCTACGATCGGCCGACTACCCGCCCAGCGGCGAATATACGAGGCCCATGACTACGACACTGACTTCACACGGCGCTCTCGCCGGCCTGCGCGTCATCGACCTCTCGCGCGTCCTCGGTGGTCCCTACTGCGCGCAATACCTTGCCGACCACGGCGCCGACGTGATCAAGATCGAGCCGCCACAGGGCGACGAGACGCGCTACTGGGGCCCGTTCAAGGACGGCAAGAGCGCGTACTTCAGCGGCATCAATAGGAACAAACGCAACGCGGCGATCGACTTCTCGAAGCCGGAGGGTCGCGAGCTGCTGCTCACGCTCCTTGAAGACGCCGACGTCCTGCTGCACAACTTCAAGTCGGGCACGCTCGAACGATGGGGCATCGGCTACGACGAGGTGCTCTCGCAGCGCTTTCCGAGGCTGATCTACTGCCACATTACCGGCTTCGGCGATGACGGGCCGCTGGGCGGCCTGCCGGGCTATGACGCCGTGATCCAGGCGATGTCCGGGATCATGAGCGTGACCGGCACCGCGGAGGGCGGCCCCACGCGCCTCGGCGTGCCGGTGGTCGATATCGGCAGCGGCCTTCACGCGGTTGCCGCAATCCTGATGGCGGTCATCGAACGTGAACGCTCCGGCCTCGGCCAGAAGCTCGATGTTGCCCTCTACGACTGCGCGCTGCCGTTTCTCCATCCGCACGCGTCCGGTTACCTGCAGACCGGCGCCGTGCCAGTACGCACCGGGAATGAGCACCCGACGATCGCGCCGTACGAGCAGTTCGACACGGCGACCGGCCCGATGTTCCTCGGCGTCGGCAACGACGGGCAGTTCGCGAAAGCCTGCGCGCTTCTCGACTGCCGTGAGCTGCTCGAAGACGAGCGCTTCAAGACCAACGCGGAACGCGTGCGCAACCGGCGGGCGCTTCACGATCTCCTGCAGCCGGTGCTACTGCAGCACGACGCGGCGAAGCTCGCCGTGCACCTGATCGAGGAGGGCGTGCCGGCGGGGGCAATTCTTGATGTCCCCGCAGTGCTGGCGGCGCCCCACACAAAGCACCGCAAGATGATCGCGGACCTGCCGGGCGATGAGGCGATCGGCATCCCGGTGAAGCTCAGCCGCACCCCGGGCTCGGTCCGGACCGCCCCCGGCGTCTTCGGCGAGCGCACGCGGGAGGTCTGCCGCGAGGCCGGCCTCACCGATGACCAGATCGACGCACTGATCGAGCAGGGCGTCCTCCACGTCGCGAAGGACGCCCGCTAGCGCCCCAGTCTCAGGCGGCGCGCGTCTGGCCCTGGTCGCCGGTCTGGAGCCGCTCTCCCTCCATCTCGAGCTGTGTCGCAATGTCGGCGGAGATCATTTCGGTGGCGATGTCGGCCGCATCCTGGCGCATCATCCGTTCCACCTCGCGCACCCACTGCTCTTCGACGACGGCGATGATCGCGGAGGAACCGGGCTTGAGGTTCTCGCCGACCTCTTTCAGCCGGCTGTCGCGGAAGCCGCCGTCTCGCAGCTTCGCCGCCAGCCCGCCGACAGCCGCGCCGCCGAGAGTCATCCAGCCGATCGGCCCGGCAACGACGCCGACGACGGCGCCGGCGATGCCGCCAAGGATGGCGCCGCGGCCGAAGCCCTTGTCGGTGGTGTCGGTGATGTGCAGCTTGTCCTCCATGTCGCGGCGGAGGACGGCGGCGTCCTTGACGTTGATCAGACCCTCCTTGTGCGCGGTCTTGAGGTCGTTGAGGGCAGTGCTCGCGCCCTGCTCGTCGTTGAACGCGGCGACGACAACGTCAATCGGTACGTCTGGCATGGTTGACTCCTGGGAAGGGATTCCCGAACGGACTGCTCGGTCGACCCATTGCACCATCCGCGCGCTAGCGGCGTAACCTGAATGCTCGGTGTAACGAGGGCGGGCCACAGAGCCGTTCTCGGCTCGCGTTCGCGTCAGGTTTCTTCGACGTGGCGGCGCAGGCGCTCCAGGGACTGGTCCCATTGCTGCGAAATCGTGTCGAGGTAGCGTCGGGCGGCGGCCAGCTGCTGCGGCTCGAGCTGCCAGATCCGCTCGCGGCCGCGGCGGCTGTCGCTGACCAGGCCCGCGTCCTCGAGCACTTGCAGGTGCTTCGTTATTGCCTGGCGCGTGACCGGCTCTCCGGCTGTGAGCTGGGTGATCGATTGCGGCCCCCCGGCGATGAGACGCGACACGATACGGAGCCGCGTCTCGTCGCCGAGCGCTGCGAACAGCGGTGCAGGCTCCGCGGTCAGGCGAGCTCTCCGAGATAGCGGCGCAGGTTATCAATCTGCCAGGCCCAGCCGTCCGTGTTGCCGCGGTAGGCGTTTTCGTACTGCTCCGGCGGCAGGGCGTCGAAGCCGCTCTCGACCACGGTCAGGCGGGTGCCCTCCTTCGTCTCTTCGAGCTCGAAGCTGACCAGCGTCGTCTGGTCGTTTTCGACATCGCCGTTGCCGGGCACCCAGCGCCAGGACATGAAATGTTCGGGCTCCATGCGCTCAACGGTGATGTCCATCGTCTGGTCCTCATGCCCTTCGATCCGGAAACTGCCTCGCAGGCGTGCGCCGGGCGCGAACGAGCCGGAGAGTCCGACCTGAAACCAGTTGTTGAACTCTTCGACGTTGGTAATTGCCTGCCAGACGCGCGAGCGGGGTGCTCGCAGCTCCAGGGTCTTTTCGATTCGGTCGGTGTTCATGTCAATCATTGTGCAACCTCCTGGTTGCATAGTAAAGGCGCCCTGCTAAATATGCAACTCTCTAGTTGCGCTATGTCGGGCAAAAAGGAGGGGCCTCGTCACTGCAGCGAGACGAGGCCCCGGGGAAGGAGAGTCTGGCAGTGCCAGCTAGTCGGCCGCCCCCATCGCGAGCAGGCCAAACTCGTTGTCGCCCTCCTCTTCGAGGACGAACTCTTCAACGTCGTCATGAGCCTTGTCGGGCATCGCGACGAAGGCAATAACCGCGGC
>JBFWZE010000039.1:10790-23689 GCA_050185685.1 Dehalococcoidia bacterium | reverse complement strand
GCCAAGAAAAACGCCCTTCTCCGAAGAGAAGGGCGTCTAGCCAGCAGGACTATAAGCCGAGTTCTGTATCCTCCCGCGAACGAGAGGACGGCGACCATCCATCTGGGACCGCAATTACTCACGGCCTCGTGCGACCAACCCGGGGACGGGCACGGGCCCCAATGTCCCCCTATTTGGTCTTGCTCCGGGTGGGGTTTACCCAGTCCTTCAAAAGCTTTCGCCCTGAAGGATCCCTCCTCGCGGAAGGACCGGCCGGTCACCCGGCCGCTGGTGCGCTCTTACCGCACCGTTTCACCCTTGCCGGGACGTAAACGTCCCGGCGGTCTGTCTCTGTGGCACTTGCCGTCGCGTCGCCGCGCCTGGGCGTTACCCAGCACCCTGCCCGGTAGAGCTCGGACTTTCCTCTCCAGTCGAAACCGGAGCGGCCGCCCGTCCTCCTGACTTCTACTATTGTACCGCTATGCCGCTGCAGTTTCGACGCGAGGACCGCGGCCGTGTCGCTTCGGGCGAAATCACAGTGACGTACCGACTCTGGAAGACGGCGCAGGTCAAAGCAGGGAAGACGTACGCAACTCCGGCGGGCATTGCGTTCATCGACGGCGTCGAGCTGCTTCCTGCAGCCGCTCTCGAATCTGACGACCTCTCGAGGACGGGTTTCCGAAGCGTTGAGGAAGTCTGGCGCTTGGCCGGCGAGCACACGGGAAGTGTCGTCGGGCCGGATACGCTCCTCCATCGTATTGAGTTCCACCTGCTCCCGTAGAATCGGTGCATGGTCCTCTTTCGCAGCGAGCAACAGCGACGCGTCGAGGCCGGCGAGATCGGCGTGACCTACCGCGCCTGGCAGTCGCCGCGGGTGCGGATGGGCGAGCGCTATCGAGTTGGGGCCGGGTCGATCCTGGTCGACGCCTGTGAGCCGGTGGCCGCCGCGTCCATTTCGAACGAAGACGCACGCGCGGCCGGCTACGTGAGCCGCGAGGCACTGATCAAGGCAGCAGCCTACCGCCGGCCTGAGGGTCTCGCGTATCCCGAGGTTCTCTACCGTGTCGCCTTTCGCTACGGTGCGGTGCCTGCGCGCGAAGGGCCGGACACGGAGACGCTGAGCGACGAGGACGCGGCTGCGCTCACCGCGAAGCTCAACGCGATGGACGCGCGCAGCAGCCACGGACCATGGACGTGGGACACGCTGCGTGAGATCGGCGCGAATCCCGGTCTTGTATCGACCTTCCTCGCAGAGAACCTCAACCGCGAGCGGTTCGAGCTCAAGGCCGACATTCGCAAGCTGAAGGCGCTCGGCCTGACGATCAGCTTGCTGTCTGGGTACGAGCTATCGCCGCGCGGCCAGGCGCTTCTCGACCGCCACGACGCGTAGATTCTTTCTTTACCAAAAACGGGCCGTTCGGCCTGTGAGACCTCCGGCGACAGCTACCAAACTGGACATAAGGTAAGGCGCAGCCGGCGCCGAACCTGAAATGCGGATCAAGAGTACCCGTTTTCGCACTGTGTGACGATCTGGTGCCTCCTTACGATCCGATGCGTAACTCGACCAGAGACAGAGGTATCCATCATGACGAAGCTCGCGTTTGCCGAGGCTCGAAAAGCTCTCAACCGTTCCAGCGTCGCGGACGACGGCATCCTCGAGTCGCTATCCGACGAGACGGTCGTGCTCGACCAGAAGGGAGACATCGTCGCCACGAACAAAGCATGGCGCAGCTTTAGCGACGGAGCATCCGACCTTGAGAGCTGCGCAGGCGATGTCGGGGACAACTATCTGGACGTGTGCCGGCGATCGGCCGCCGCGGGTGACCGCGATGCTCAGCAGGCGTTCGATGGCATCAGCAGCGTCCTTGCCGGCACGTCTCGCGAGTTTTCGATGACCTACGACTGCCCCAGCCCGAGTGAGCACCGTACGTATTCCCTCACCGCGAGCCCATTGACGGCTGAGTTCCACGGTGCCGTCGTGTGTCATCGCGAGATTATGGTCTCGCCGAGCCAACGGCTTCAGCTACCCGGTAACCCCAGCAGCCGCTCGTTCAGCTCGGTCGATGTTTCGATCATGCCGGCGATGGCGAAGAATCTCGCCAAGACGCTCGGCGTGCGCCACGCAGTCATTTGCGAGCTGGTTGAGGGGTATCCTCGGCGGGCTCGGGTCGTCACTCACTGGGCAGGGAACGACTTTGCGGAGGGCATCGAGTACATAGCCGGCGGTACTCCCTGCGAGCAGGTCATCGACGGCAGCCTCTGTCACATCGCATCGCACCTGCAAGAGGTGTTTCCCGAGGATGCCTGGCTCGCGAGCATGAATGCGGAGAGCTACATGGGGGTGCCGGTCTATGACGGGTCGGGCAAGGTTATCGGCCACGTCGCGGTGATCGACACGAAGCCTTTCCTCGCCGACATGGCGTCCGAACTCACGCTTCGCCTCGCGGCGATACGCGCGGCCGCTGAGCTCGAGCACCGGAAGTCTGTCTGGAAGGCCGCACTTGAGGCCCGGCTCGTCGAGAGCGCCCGCGACGCAATCGTGGGGACGGACCAGAACCTCCTTATTACCAGCTGGAACCCTGCGGCCGAGTCGATCTACGGCTGGCGCGCGGATGAGGTCATCGGCCGCAAGGTCAGCGAAGTCCTGCGGACCGAGATGACCGAAGACGTCAAGCAGGAGGCGCTTCGAGCCGTCCAGGCTGAGGGAGAATTTCGAGGCGAGTACGTACAGCACCGGCGTGACGGCTCGCTCGTCGATGTCGAGGCGACGACGATCTGCTTTCGTGGGTACGAGGGGGCGGTCAGCGGGTACGTCAGCGTCAATCGCGACATCAGCGGGCGGAAGCGCTCGGAAGAACGGCTCCAGCAGGCTCTCACGGCAAAAGATCAGTTCCTCTCGCTCATTTCTCATGAGCTGCGCACGCCATTGACCCTGATCATGGGCAATGCCTGGTCGATGGCTCACCGCAGCGAGAGTCAAACCACCGAACGGATGATCGAGAACTCAGAGATCATTTACGCCGAGGCGGTAAAGCTGACCTCGATTGTCGAGAACCTGCTTCTGCTGGCGCGCGCTGAGCGAGGTGAGCGCATCAAGCTCGAGCCAATCGACCTCGCCGGCCTGTCTCGCAAGGCGGCCGATCATCCGCGCGTACCTGGCCAGCATCGAATCGAGGTCGACGTGCGTGCAGGCCGGCTGCTCACGCTTGCCAACGCGACTGCGGTCGAGCAGGTGATCCTCAACCTGCTCACGAACGCCGCCAAGTACAGTCCCGAGAACTCGACCATCTTCGTCAGCCTGGGCGTTGAAGGCGATGCGGCGATCGTCTCAGTGCGCGACCAGGGACGGGGCATCCGCGACGAAGCGCTCCAGGCGGTGTTCCAGCCCTTCTACCGCGGCGGCGACGTCTCGGCGATTCCCGGCATGGGGGTTGGCCTCACCGTCTGCCGGCGGCTTGTCGAGGCGATGAACGGCCGCATCTGGGCGCAAAACCATCCCGATGGCGGAGCAGTATTCTCGGTAGCACTGCCGCTTCTGGCCGATGTGGAAGATTCCTTACCTTCGACCCGGCGAAGAAGGCATCGAGCCGGTGTGGCACCGGTAGACGAGGTCGAACGAGTCGCCTGATCAGGCGCCGAGGTAGCGCGTCGGCAGCGCTGTCTCAATGACGCCGCCGGCGGTGCGCTCGACGCTGTAGCCCTTTGCCGTGGGGCGCGACGACACGATCTCGACGAACTTGCCGCCCTGGTGGACGAAGCCGACGCCTTCGTCGGCAGCGACGCCGTTGGGCAGCTCGCCGGAGCCGATCAGCTCGTGCGTGCGCGGGCGTCGCTTCGCCTCAGCGTCGTAGTGGGGCGAGAAGCTGCCTTTGACCCAGCCGAGGCCGTTGGTCAGGGCGGTGAGGTTCTTCGTGAAGGAGTCGGTGGTGCCCGCTTCGTACCAGCAGATCGCGCCGGCGCTGCCGCCACAGAAGACCTTCCCCGCCTCGTAGGCTTTCGCGAGGGCTTTGTCGAGGCCGTGGAGGCGCCAGGCAGCGAGCATCACCGCCGTGTTGCCGCCGCCGACATAGATGACGTCCTGGGCCATGATCAGCCCGTCGAGATCCTCGGGCGGGTCCATGATGATGCCGAGGTGGTTGGGTCGGCAGGCCTTCGGCGTGAAGATGCGGTAGAAGCGCGCGATGAGGGCGTCGTTGTCTCCGGTGGCGGTGGGAACAAAGAGGACGCGAGGGTCGTCTTTGCCGGTGAGGCCGAGAATGTAGTTGTGCATGAGCGGATTGCTCGGCTCATCGGCGAAGGCGCCGCCTCCCATTGCCACGATCCAAGATTCAGGCATCCTGTCCTCCTACACTGAAGCCGGGGAAACCCCAGACCCCGCTAAAGAGCTGACGACGGGGCGCTGGGCCTCCGAACGATCCGGAGGACTCCCTGTGGGCAACCAGACTCGGTGGTGAGCGTAGCGGTTTCCAGCCATCCAGGCGAAGCTGTTTACCGCCAAAGCGGCGCAGCATATTTTGTATACAGCGCTGCCGCTGACGGCCCGAAATAGCTTTGCTCTAATGGGGGTAACTGCTATATTGGCGCTGCCGTTCGGGAGATAATTCACAATCTGGGCAGCCCTGGAGGCCTCGTGCTAAACGAGTTCGGCTACATCACCGTTTTGCTGGTTTTTGCGCTGATTTTTCCGTCGCTGCCGCTGGCGATTAGCTTCCTGTTCCGTCTTCTCAAGATCCGCCCTGAGATGCCCGACCCGGTGAAGTCCGACACGTACGAATGTGGTGTGGAGACTGAGGGCGACAGCTGGGTGCAGTTCAACTTCCGCTACTACCTCGTCGCGCTGATCTTCGTCGTGTTCGACGTCGAGGTGATCTTCCTCTACTCCTGGGCGGTTGCCTTCCCTGACCAGCTGCTGATCGGCTTCATTGAGGCCCTGACCTTCATCGGCATCCTGGTCATCGGATACATGTACGCCTGGCGGAAGAAGGCGCTCGAGTGGCGGTAGGCACAGCCACAATCTCCGGTCTCGAAGTCGCCGACCGCATTGAGCGGGCCTTTCCCGGCACCGTCGTGGAGGCGACCGAGGCTCACGCCGTGGTCCCGGCCGACCGCATCTTCGAGGTCGCGATGTTCCTTCGTGACGACGACGTCCTCGACTGCAAGTTCCTCAATAGCCTCGCCTCGGTCGACTGGCTCACTCACTTCGACGTGACCTATCACCTGTCGTCGCTGGCGAAGAACCACACGCTGACGGTGAAGGCGCGCGCCAACCACGAGCGCCCGATCGTGCAGTCAGTGACGGCGGTCTGGATGGCGGCGAACCTGCAGGAGCGTGAGGCCTACGACCTCATGGGTGTGCTCTTCGAAAACCACCCGGCGATGAAGCGGATTTTCCTCTGGGACGGCTTTCCGGGGCACCCGCTGCGCAAAGACTTCCTCGCCCTGCCCGGCGGCTTCAAACCGGGCCTGCAGCGCTTCCCTTACGAGTTCCCACAGGGCCAGCGCGGCTACGAAAGCCTGAAAGAGACGGATGCACCGGTGGCGCCCGAAGTACCGCGCATCGTCCGTGAAAGCGGCGACCCGACGCGGGGTGAAGGCCTCGGCCAGCAGGTGACCGGCGCCGGCAACGACCCGTCCCACGCCGGCGGCACGGCGAAGCGCCCGGGCGACCACGTGAACGACCGCGAAGTCCAGGGCGACGTCCTCGATGGGGAGACACCGTGAGCGAGATCGAGACACCGCCATACGTCATCAACATCGGGCCGCAGCACCCCTCGACCCACGGCGTTTTCCGCATGCGTGTCACCCTCGATGGCGAGCGCATCATCGACGCGGAGATGGTGCTGGGCTACCTCCACCGCAGCATGGAAAAGCTGGCGGAGGAGCGCACTTACACGCAGAACATCCCGTTCACGGATCGCATGGACTACCTGGCGGCGATGACTGGCAACCTGTCCTACTGCCTGGCGGCGGAGAAGCTGGCGGGCGTCGAAGTGCCGGAGCGCGGCAGCTACCTGCGCGTCATCTTCGCCGAGCTGCAGCGCATCGCCTCCCACTGCATGGCGAACGGCACCTTCGTGAACGACTGCGGCGCCTGGCAGACGCCCCTGATGTACATGTTCCGCGAGCGCGAGAAGATCCTCGACCTCTTCGAGATGACCTGTGGCGCCCGGTTGACGACCAACTACATGCGTATCGGCGGCGTCTCCTACGATGTGCCGCCGGAGTGGTATCCGGCGGTCAACGCCCTGATCGCAGAAATGCCCGCCCGTATCGCCGAGTACGAGGAGCTGCTCCTCGACAACGAGATCCTTCTCGCCCGCTCGCGTGACATCGGCGTCCTCAAGCCGGACGTGGCGATCAATGCCGCGGCCAGCGGTCCTTTGCTGCGCAGCACCGGTATCGCCTGGGACATCCGCAAGGCGGACCCCTACTGCGTCTATGACCGCTTCGACTTCGACATTCCCGTCGGCTACAACGGCGACTGCTACGACCGGTTCATCGTGCGTCTCGAGGAGATGCGCCAGAGCGTGCGGATCGTCCAGCAGGCGCTGGCGCAGCTGCCTGGTGGTCCTGTCTCCACGCCCGTGCCGCTGTCGCTGCGGCCGCCGGTTGGTGAAGCCTACGCGCGCATCGAGTCGCCGAAGGGCGAGCTCGGGTTCTTCCTCGTGAGCGACGGCGGCCCTTCGCCGTACCGTTTCCACGTCCGGTCGCCCTCGTACATCAACCTCAGCGTCCTCAAGGAGCTGACGGTGGGCCTTTCGATCGCAGACGCGATCGTGACTCTCGGTAGTCTCGACATCAACGTCGGGGAGATCGACCGATGAGCCTGCCGGTCCTGTCGACCTGGTACTCCTACCCATTCGATCAGCTGTACGACTGGCTGAACGATCACGTCGGATCTGAGGCGGGTTACATCGTGGCAGCCCTGATCGGCTCGGTCGGGATCCTGACCTTTGTCGGTATCGGCTCCCTGGCGAACGTCTGGCTGGAGCGCAAGATCATCGGCCGCATGCAGGTGCGTCGCGGCCCGAACCGCGTCGGTCCGGGAGGCATCCTGCAGCCCGTGGCCGACGCGATCAAGCTGATCCAGAAGGAGATGCTCCAGCCGCGAGCGTCCGACAACAAGCTGTTCAACCTGCCGCCGATCATGGTGTTCATCCCGGCGATGCTGACCTTTGCCGTCTTCGCCTGGGCGCCGGATATGGTCTACGCCGACCTTGATGTCGGCGTGCTGTACCTGCTTGCGTTGTCGTCGGTGACGTCGCTGGCGATTTTCGTCGCGGGCTGGTCGTCGAACAACAAGTACGCGCTGCTCGGCGCGATGCGCGTGATCGCAATGGCGATCTCGTACGAAATCCCGCTCGTCCTGGCGCTGCTGGCGCCGGTGCTACTTGCCGGGAGTATGAACATCCCGGAAATCGTGCAGTGGCAGCGCGACCACACCTGGATTGCGTTCATCCTGCCGCTACCCACCCTGATCTACGCCTTCGCAGCGACCGCGGAGCTGAACCGCACGCCGGCCGACATTGCCGAGGCGGAGTCTGAGATTGTCGCCGGTTTCCACACCGAGTACTCGGGCATGAAGTTCGGCCTGTTCTACGCGGTTGAGTTGATCAACTCGCTGGCCGTATCGGGCATCATGGCGAGCCTGTTCTTCGGCGGGTACTCGCTCTTCGGCCTCGACCGCTGGGTGCCACCATGGGCGATCTTCATCGCCAAGATTTACGTCTTCTACTTCGGTCTGATCTGGCTGCGAGGCACGCTGCCCCGCCTGCGCATCGACCAGCTGATGGCGTTTGCCTGGAAGATGCTCATACCGCTCGCTCTCATTAACATTGCCGTTGTTGCGCTCGAAGTCCTGCTCTGGCGGGAGCTCGAGCTGACGAGCTGGATTCTTGTGCTGTATGGGGTCGTGAACCTGGCCCTGGCCGGCGTTCTGATTGGCTGGTTCTACCGAATGCTGACCGCGGGCTTCTACCGGATGCCGACGCGCGTTCGACTGGTCAAAGACGCCGACCTCGCAGTGCCGTCTCTGCCCGCGCCTGGACCGGTGACGCAGCCTTGAGATACGAGCAGACGAGCAGACGAGCGAACGTGCAAAGCGAAGAAGTGGGCAATGCAGGGCTGTATGCAGGCAGGCAGGCTGTGCTTGCCGGCTTGCACGTCCCTCCGGTTGCCTGTTCGCCGGAGGCCGTCCATGGATGACGCCGCGGTCGTTGTTGCGTTCTACGTGCTGGCGATCATCACGCTCGTCAGCGCGTTCATGGTCTCGATGGTCCGCGACCTCGTACATGCGGTGCTGTTCTTGATCCTCTCATTCATCGGCGTGGCGGGGTTGTACATCACGCTCTCGGCCGACTTTGTCGCGGTGGCGCAGATCCTGATCTATGCCGGCGCGATCTCCGTTCTGATGCTGTTTGCGATTCTGCTGACGCCGCGCTCTGGACGTGACAACGAGCCCGTCTCGTATGCCGCGCCCGTTAGCGCCATCGCAGGCCTGATCGGCGCCGTCATCCTGTTCGTTGCGCTGAGCACCGAGTGGCAGGAGGTCGACCGCGAGGTCAGCGGCTCGACCGCCCGCGCGATCGGCAACGCGCTCCTCGACCCCTACGTGCTGCCCTTCGAAGTGGCCTCAATCCTCCTGGTCATCGCCATGGTCGGCGCGATCATCCTGGTCAAGCCGGCGAATGAGGAGGAGTCGTAGATGATCGGGCTCGAACATGTCCTCGTTGTCGGCGGCCTGCTCTTCAGCATCGGGCTCTACACGGCGCTGTCGCGGCGAAACGCGGTCGGCGTGCTAATGGGCATCGAGTTGATGCTGAACTCGGTCAACCTGAACCTCGTCGGTTTCTCGCGGTTCATCGACTCGCCGAACCCGATCGACGGCCAGGTCTTCGCCGTCTTCGTGATCACCGTTGCGGCCGCCGAGGCGTCGGTTGCACTCGCCCTGGCGGTAAGTGTCTACCGATTGCGCCAGAGCATCGATATCGACAAGCTGAACCTGCTGAAATGGTGACCGCGCATGTGGGCTAAGCTGATGACCGTCAAGAACGGATACGTGGCGAGAGTCTGGAAGAACCTCTACGACGCGGAGGGTGTTGCGTGCCGCGTCGACCCGCCCCTGAACGCGCAGCACTCGCTGACGGAGCCGCGCGATATCTGGGTGCCCGACTCCAAGACACACGTCGCTGCTGAAATCATGAGGAAGATTTAGTGCTGGGTACCGTGCCGGATGCGGCCGTCTGGGCGATCTTCTTTCTGCCCCTGATTTCCCTGATCACGATTTTCTTCGCCTTCCAGAAGAGCGATAAGGCGGGTTACGTCTCGGCTGCCTTCATTGGCGCCACCTTCCTGCTCTGCCTGTGGTGCCTCGACACGGCGCTGCAGGAGCACG
The DNA here is from genome assembly GCA_050185685.1 of Dehalococcoidia bacterium. Classification (GTDB taxonomy): domain Bacteria; phylum Chloroflexota; class Dehalococcoidia; order DSTF01; family WHTK01; genus WHTK01. The sequence goes on along the minus strand of JBFWZE010000039.1, from coordinate 14,316 downwards.
GTCACGCTATCGGCATCGGCGGCCGCGAGTGGCTGCACGTCGGCAACGTCGAGATCTTCGTCACACCGCGCATCGACGGCCTGAGCGCGATCATGCTGGTCGTCGCGACGTCGGTGTCGTTCCTGGTCCAGATTTACTCGATGGGCTACATGAAGGGCGACCCGGGCGAGTGGCGCTACTTCGCCTACATGAGCCTGTTCACCATGTCGATGATCGGCCTCGTGATGTTCGACAGCCTCCTCCTGATCTACGTGTTCTGGGAGATGGTCGGTCTGTCGTCGTACCTGCTGATCGGCTTCTGGTTCAACCGTCCGGCCGCAGCGGCCGCCGCGAAGAAGGCGTTCCTCGTCACGCGCCTTGGTGACATCGGCTTCCTGCTGGCAATTCTCTTGATTTACACCGAGGGTGGCACGTTCAACATCCCCGAGATCCAGGAGCTCGCCCTCACCGGTGCGATCGGCGGCACGACGCTGACCCTGTTCGCGCTGGGTCTGTTCGCTGGTGCTGCCGGCAAGTCGGCGCAGGTCCCGCTGCACGTCTGGCTACCGGACGCAATGGAGGGCCCGACACCGGTCTCTGCCCTGATCCACGCCGCGACGATGGTCGCTGCCGGTGTCTACCTCGTCGCCCGCATGTTCCCCGTCTTCCACGAATCGCCCGACGCGATGGCGGTGGTCGGCGCGATCGGCGGCATCACTGCGATAACAGCCGCGCTGACGGCGCTGGTGATGACCGACATCAAGCGCGTCCTTGCCTATTCGACGATCAGCCAGCTCGGTTACATGATGCTGGCGCTCGGCTCCGGCGCGTATGTCGCGGCGATCTTCCACCTCTTCACCCACGCGTTCTTCAAGGCGCTGCTCTTTCTCGGTTCCGGCAGCGTGAACCACTCGACCAACACTTTCGACATGCGGCTCATGGGCGGCCTGCGCAAGACGATGCCGGTGACGTTCTGGACGTTCCTGATCGGCACGATCAGCCTCATGGGCCTCTTTCCCTTCGCAGGCTTCTGGAGCAAAGACGAAATCCTTAGCGACACCTACAAGCACGAGCCGTACCTGTTCTGGATCGCGCTCGTCACCGCCGGCATTACCGCCTTCTACATGGCGCGCGTCATCTTCATGACCTTCTTCGGCGAGTACCGCGGTGGCGCCCCGGCCGAAGCGCACGGTGGCGGTGACGCGGCTCATGAAGACGACGCCCACGGCCACGGCGCAGCGGCTCACCACGGCCCGCACGAGTCACCGGCGCTGATGACGCTGCCGCTGCTCGTCCTTGCGGTGCCGGCGATCATTGCGGGCTTCGCCAACTTCGATAAGGACCTCGAGCACCTGCTAGTCGGGGCGCTGCCAGAGGGCATCGAGGTAGAGGAGTCGGTGTTCCGCTGGAACGTCGCGATTGTTTCGACCGTGATCCCGCTCATCGGCATCGCGCTGGCCTACATCATCTACCAGGCGAAGGCGATCCCTGCGTCCGGTCTGCAGAAGGTATTCAAGCCCCTGCACGCACTGCTCGAGAACCGCTACTACCTCGATGTCCTGTACGAAAAGGTCATCGTTGGCACCGTGTTCATGAAGGGCCTCGGTGGTGCGCTTACAGAGATCGATCGCCTCGTCGTTGACGGAGCGGTGAACGGCGTCGGCCGCGGTATGCGCCAGGCCAGCGCCACATTGAAGTACGTCCAGTCGGGCCAGTTCCAGACCTACGGCGCCGTCGGCTTTGCCGGCCTCCTCGTCACCGCCGTGGTCGTCCTGGTCTTGAACCCGTTGTAGGAGAAGCGGTTGCTGTCTGTACTGCTGTTCCTACCCATCCTCGGCGCCATCGCCGTAGCGCTGCTGCCCAAGAGCCAGGAGCGAAACGCCCGTGTCGTCGCCGCCCTTATCACCACGGTGAACATGGTGCTGGCGATCATCGTCTTCGTCTCCTTCGACCGGGACGACTCGGCGATGCAGTTCGTGCAGCGCATGACCTGGATCGATGCCTCCCAGGCCGGCTTCGACGTGCAGTATGTCGTCGGCGTCGACGGTCTCAGCGTGACAATGGTCCTGCTGACCGGTCTGCTCTTCGTCGTCGCGTCGCTCGTGTCCTGGAACGTCTCGCTGCGGACGCGCGAGTACTTCGCCTGGATCCTCGCCCTCGAGACCGCCGTGATGGGCGTCTTCCTGGCGCAGGATCTCATCCTGTTCTTCCTGTTCTGGGAGCTCGAGCTGATCCCGATGTACTTCCTGATCTCAATCTGGGGTACGGGCCGGCGCGAGTACTCGGCGATGAAGTTCGTCCTCTACACGCTGGCCGGCTCCGCGCTGATGCTGGTCGGCTTCCTTGTCATCGGCTTCTCGCAGGGTACCTTCGACATGCAGGAGCTGGCCGAGGCAGACATCACGAGCGCGGCGATCTCGCTGAACGCGGTGTTTTTCCTCATCCTTGCGGCCTTCGCGATCAAGTTGCCGGTCTTCCCGGTGCATACCTGGCTGCCCGACGCGCACACGGACGCGCCAACCGCCGTCTCAGTGATCCTCGCCGGCGTGCTGCTGAAGATGGGCGGCTACGGGCTGATCCGGATCCTCGTCGGCATCCTGCCCGAGCAGTTCGCTCGCTACGACGTCTACCTGGCGGCGCTGGCTGCTTTCAGCGTGCTGTACGGCGCAGTCCTGACGCTGCAGCAGAAGGACCTCAAACGGCTGATCGCGTACTCGTCGGTGAGCCACATGGGCTACGTCCTGCTCGGCGTTGCCGCGCTCGGCGAGGTCGGTGTTACCGGTGCGTCGCTGCAGATGTTCACCCACGGCACGATCACTGCACTGCTCTTCGTGATGGTCGGTCTGATCTACGACCGCACCCACACGCGCCAGATTCAGGACCTCGGCGGCCTCGCGCACGTGATGCCGTTCGCCTCGATGTTCTTCGTGATTGCCGGTCTCGCCTCGCTGGGTCTGCCGACGATGTCCGGTTTCGTCGCCGAGTTGCTCGTCTTCCTGGGCAGCTTCGATGACTTCATGATTCCGACGATCCTCGCCGTCATTGGCATCCTGCTCTCGGCCGGGTACATCACCTGGACAGTGCAGCGTGTCTTCTACGGCCCGAAGAACGAGCGCTGGGCGAACCTGACCGACACGACCGAATGGTGGGAGATGGTCTGCATGGCCGGCCTCGCGGCGATCATCATCGGCGTCGGCGTCTACCCGGCGACGATTGTCGAAGTACTCGAGAGCGGCGTTGCCCGAACGCTGGGGGGCGGCTAACCGATGCTCGACGACCTGACTCGAATCGGTCCCGTCCTGGTCATGGCGGTGGTTGCCGCGGCGATCATTGTCTGGGACGCGCTGCCCTCTGGTAAGCCACTGCCCGCAGCCCGAGGCAAGGCCCTTCTTATCGTTTCGATGCTTGCCCCGATCGGGGCTGCAGTCTGGGCCCTCGGCCTGCGCCTCAACGATGAGACGGGCTGGAGCTTCGCGAACTCCGTCATTCTCGATGACCTGAGCTATTTCTTCGTGTTCATCTTCTGCGGCGTTGCTGCGGCGATCAT
>JBFWZE010000039.1:0-10690 GCA_050185685.1 Dehalococcoidia bacterium | reverse complement strand
GGCGCCAGCGGTGTGCTGTTCTTCATCGCCAGCTACGCCTTCACCAACCTCGGCGCGTTCATGGCGATCATCGCGATCTCCGGCAAGACGGGCTCGGATGAGATCAGCGACTACGCCGGTCTCGCCAAGCGGTCGCCGATGCTAGCGATTGGCCTTGGCCTCGCACTGATCTCCCTTACGGGCATCCCGCCGACGGCCGGCTTCATCGCCAAGCTCTACATCTTCAACGCCGCCGTCCAGAGCGATCTGATCTGGCTCGTCGTCATTGCCGTGCTCAACAGCGTGATCTCTGCGTTCTACTATCTGCGGATCACTGGCCTCATGTTCACCGGCGAGCCTGCCGATGCCCGGTCGATCGCGGTCCCTGCGACGCTGAAGCTCGCGCTCGGCGTGGCCGTGGCGGGCATCCTCGTCATCGGCATCGCGCCGACGCCGCTGCTTGACGCCGCGCGTGAGGCTGCGGCCGTCTTCCCGAAGTAGCGGGCAGACGGTCAAACTGGCAAACGTGCAAGAGAACACCCATCGCCTCGAAATGGCCGCCAGCGCTCGTGGGACAGGGCTGAAGCTGCTGACCCTGCGAAGGCCCGCGCGCGTACGGCCGGTCGCTGGGGGAGGCACCGATGCCCCGTAAGCTCCCCGTCGAGATCATGCCCGGCTGCCGCGGCCGGATCAGCGTCCCCGAGCTGCGGCGCATCGCGACCTATGTCCTGGACCAGGAGGACGTAGCGAAGAACGTCGGCGCCGAAGTCGTCATCGGCGACTCCGACACGGTGCGTGAGCTGAACCGCCTGTACCGCGGCCGAGACGAGCCTACAGATGTGCTTTCCTTCGCCGCCTCGGAGGGCGAAGCGTTCATGGACGCCCCCGACGAAGAGCCGTCGCTGGGCGAGGTCATCGTCTGTCTACCCGTGGCCGAAGCGCAGGCCACCGCCGCAAACAGGGCGGTCACCGGCGAGATTGCCCATCTCCTCGTCCACGGCCTGCTGCATATCCTCGGTCACGACCACGAGGAGCACGCTGAGGGCGAAGAGATGAAGGTGCGCGAGGACGAGTTGCTTGCTGCCCTCGGCTATGAGGGCGGTTACGAGCACGGGCACTAGCCGACACGAAACGGTGACTAAAGGCGGCGGCGCCCGGGCGTAGCGAGTCCTGAATCGACCATCGCCCTATGATGATCGCATGGGCTGGTGGCACTTCTTCAAGTTCTGTCGAAAGCTAATCAAGCAGATCGGTGAGGACGACCTCTCGGGTCGCGCCGCCGAGATGGCGTACAAGTTCTTCCTCGCCCTCTTCCCGTTCATGATCTTCCTCGTCGCCACCGGCACGTTCGCCGCCGACGTCTTTGGCATCGACAATCCGGTCGACCAGATCATGGAAGAGGTTGGCCCTTCGCTGCCCGCCGACGCCGAGTCCTTGCTCCGAACGCAGCTCGAGAACGTCACCGACAGCAGCAATCCAGCGCTTCTCTCCATCGGTATCCTGGGCTCGATCTGGGCGGCTTCCAGCGGCATCGGCACCGTCTCGAAGGCACTCAACCGGATCCTCCAGGTCGGCGAGGACCGGCCGATGTTCAAGCGCTATGCGATCTGCGTCGGCCTGACGGTGATCGGCGGTCTGTTCGTGATGGCTTCGGTCGTGCTGCTGGTTGCCGGGCAGGCGTTCGGGCGCGACATCACAGACGCCCTGGGGCTGAGCGCGGCGGCGGCGACGGCGGTGATTCTCCTGCGCTACGTCGTCGTCGCGGTGCTGCTGCTGATCGCGGTGGGCTTCGTCTACTGGGCGGCGCCGGCGATCGACCTGCCGTTCCGGCTGATCAGCCCGGGTGCGGTGACCTTCGTCTTCGTCTGGCTGCCCTTCACCTATCTCTTCGGCCTGTATGTGACGAACTTCGGCTCCTACAACGCGACCTACGGCACGCTGGGCGGCGTCGTCGTGCTGCTCGTCTGGATCTACTTCAGCAGCTTCATCTTCCTGGTCGCCGCCGAGGTCAATGCAATCCTTGCGAATCGCGAGACGCCGGAAGCCGCTGCAAAGACCGTGGCGAAAGACATCGCAAAAGGCGAGCCGAACCGCCACGGTGAGCCGAAGCTGGCTTCGTAGGGCGTCGTCTCGGCTATCTGGTGGTGGTACAGACGCGGCCGCTGGTGGACGTCATGCAGACGTCGACGGACCGCAGCTCTCCCGGCGTGGCCGAACCAAGGTTGGCAGTGCAGGAGGCAGTGCCGGAGGCGTTGGCGATGCCGGAGCAGCCGCTGCTCAGGTTGGCGAAGTTGAAGGTCGCGCTCATCGGCACGCCCGAACCGACGGCACTGCCACAGGTAATTGTTCCCGTGACCGTACTGACGCCGGAGACGCTGGCGGAGACGCGGCATCCCGTCGCCGAGGTCGCGGTCGGTACGGCTGTTGGAGGCGGCGGCGGGACGGGTGTGTCCTCTGGGATGATCTCTTCCTCCACGACCGGTGTAGGCGTGGGCGGGCGGGGCGTGTTCGCCACTGCAGGTGTCGGTGAGGCGGCCGCAGGGGTTGCCGTCGCTGCCGCGGGCGTATCGGTCGCCCCCGGCGGAGCGGCGGTAACGCTGGGCGCGGCGCCGGCGGTTGTCGTTCGAACTGCGGTGGGGACGTCGACTCTGAAGGACGGCGTATTCGTGGCGAAGGCTGCCTGCGAATTGACGACCGTGCCCGAGAAGCCGGGGCCATCGTTGTTCTTCGAGCCGCCGCCGGTGTCTCCATAGGCGAGGCTGAGAAGGAAGAGCCCGCCGAGGATTGCGGCGGCTATCGCGAGCTTGCCCTGAATGGTCAGTGAGTTCCAGATACCCATCGGCGAAGGCTAGCCTAACATAAGCTTCGCGATTGCCCCAAGTTCAATTTCAACGCCATCGAATCGCGACCAACCCTTGAGATAAGACAGGAAGAAATGCCGCTTAGATGCCGGGCTTTTCTCCAGCAAGCAGGCCGAAAACAGGGATGCTTCATGCTGCTGGAGAGTTGAGGAGACTGACGATGATCCAGGTGATCATGAAGGATGGCACGACCATCGAGGTGCCGGATGGCGTCTCTGCCGAGGTGAAGGGGAAGGAAGTGGTCTGTTACGACCGCCGCGGCGTCATCATCGCCCGCCATCCCCGCGACCTCGTGACCATGTTCGGACCGCATCTCCCGGACGCCGACGCGGTGCTGGCGGAGCCGGTGGACGACGCTGCCGCCGGTGATTAGCTCATCGCCCGAGGCAGGTGCAGGCGAACGGTCGCGCCGCTGCCGGGTGTGCTGACGACCGATAAGACACCGCCGATGCTGCTCGCCCGCTCCTGCATCGATACCAGCCCCATGTGACCGGGGAAGCCTTGTCCAACCTCGAAACCGACGCCGTCGTCGCGGATCTCGAGTGCGAGGCCGTGTTCATCGACGGTCAGCCTTAGCGAGGCATTCGTCGCGTGAGCGTGCTTGACGATGTTGTGGAGCGCCTCCTGGCCGATGCGGTAGAAGACCTCTTTTTCCGAGAGCAAGAGCTCGGGTTCGGGACAGAACTCAGAATCGACCTGGAGCGAGTAGCGGGCGGCCGTCGCAGCCACCTGCTTCTCCAGGGCCACGACGAGACCCTCCAGCGCCAACGACTCCGGCCGCAGCTCGAACAGCAGCGCGCGCATCTCTGCCTGGCCGGCTGAGGCCAGCGACACGACATAATCTAGCGGCTCAACCGCCTTCGACGGGTCCTCGTCGAGGAGCTTGCGGGCGGTGCGGGCGCCGAGGGCGATGCCGTAGAGGGCCTGAGAGACGGAGTCGTGCAGCTCACGGGCCAGCCGCTGCCGCTCGGTGACGGCGGCGGCGTTCTGGGCCTGCTCGAAGAGGCGGGCGTTCTCGATCGCGATTGCCGCCTGCGTGCCGATGGCGGTGATGAGCTCGGCGTGATGCGGGGTGTAGAAGGCGGGCTGCTCGTGCGTGAGCGTGAGCATGCCGATGACGTTGTCCTTGAGGGCGAGAGGCACGACGAGCTGGGAGTGAACGTTGCGAAGGGCATTTTCGACGCGGTCACCGAGGGATGAGCGCATCGCCGGCACGAACCGGGTGTCCGTGTGCATGTCGTTGATCAGCACCGGCCGCCGTTCGGCGATCTCGTCCCAGAGCGGCCCCAGGGCGAGCTTCGGCATCGAGTACGACGGCGGCGGCCCGCTGATCTCGACGTTGCTGGAGCGAGATGCGAGAAGCCTCAGGCTGTCCTCTTCCGCGAGGTAGATGGAGGCGCGCCCGTAGTCGGCGATGACCTGCACCTCTTCGATGATGAGGACCAGCAGCGGCTCCAGCTCGAGCTGGGCAGCGAGGTTGGCTGAGACGCGCAGCAATCCAGCGAGCTCACGCGTGGTCTCCCGGACCTGCGCGTTGGCCGCATCGAGCGCGGCCCGCAGCTCGATCAGCTCCTCCGTTGCTTCGCGTTGCCTCATGTTCTTGCAAAGAATAGCGATTATTGCGATTCGTGGCATCTTGATTTGCCGGGAACCAAATCGCGGCAACCAGCGTCCTGATTCACGAGACGGATAGTGCCGTTTCGCAGGAGGACTCCAATGGGCCGCTTCATCAAATCAGTGATGCTCCTGGGGGCGCTGGCAGTCGGAGGCCTGATGGTCAGCCCGACCAGTGCCGACGCCTGTGCCGGCCTGATCGGCTCGAACGGCGCCGTGAACCTCGGATCGACGACGACGCTCGCGGCGTATCACGAGGGCCTCGAGCACTACGTGACGGCGTTCGAGTTCCAGGGCGGCGGCGGCCAGTTCGGCACGCTCATCCCGCTGCCCGGCGTACCCTCGCAGGTCGAGCGCGGCGGCGGTTGGACCCTGCAGCGGCTGGTCAAAGAGACGACGCCCCAGCGTGCTGCCAGCGCGAAGGAGACCCTCGCGCTTGCGGCCTCCGGCGCCGAAGTGCTGCAGGAGGTGCGCATCGACGCCCTCGACATCACGATTCTCAAGGGCGGCTCCGCGGACGTCGCGGCCTGGGCGCAGGAGCACGGCTTCCGGCTTTCACCCGACGCGCCTGAGGTCCTCGAGTTCTACGCCCAGCGCAGCCCGATCTTCATGGCGGCGGTGTTCGACGGCGAGGCGGCGAAAGCGCGCGGCCAGCAGATCGGCGATGGGACTCCGGTTCACCTCACGATCCCGACCGAAAACCCATGGGTGCCGCTGCGCATCCTCGGCCTCGGCAAGAAGGCAGACGACGCGGTCAACGCTGACGTCTTCCTCCTCACCGACCGGCTGCCATCGCTGCTGCCCGGTGAGCGCAGCGGCCTCGACGTCACCCACAGCGCGAAGGCAACGAAGACGCTGCTCGACGACCTGCGCGCGGACGATGGCATGGCGTGGGTGCCGGCCAGCGCCTGGCTCACCCGCATCGACCTCGATACCACGGCCGGCGAGCTCCAGTACGACCTCGCCGTTGACGCCAGCGGCCGCGGTGAGCCGTCGAAGGTCGCTGCAGGGCTCGCATCGCCGCTCTCGACGACCAGCGATGACCGCCGAGACGAGATCGGCTGGGCAGTCATCGGCATTGCTGCCGTCGCGACCGCGGCAGCTGTCGTCACCGGCCGCCGTCTCGGGAGGATCTAGGGCGATGAGGAGGCGGTTGTGGCAAGCCGGCCTTGTGGTCCTCTTCGCCGCGGTCGCCGTGGGCGCTGCGGGGTACAGCTTCGCGGCGAAGCAAGGCAGCGCCGACGGGGAGAAGACGGTGGTCTTTCGCTTCTCACGCTTCGCCAGCGGTGACACGACGGTGAAGGCAGGTGTGCCTGTGACCTTCAAGCTGGACAACCAGGACCCGATCGAGCACGAGTGGATCGTCGGTAACGCTGAGACTCATGAGCGCCACCGCCGCGGCACCGAGCCCTACCACGACCAGGTGCCGAGCGAGGTCACGGTCCCTGCACTCTCGATACGCAGAACGACACTGACCTTCGTTGACCCGGGAGACTACGAGTTCATCTGCCACCTTCCGGGGCATGAGGCGTACGGTATGCGGGCGACCCTTCACGTCCTTGCGCCATAGCGACAGCGTGCGATAGTGAACAGGAGTGCGGCTATTGGGCCGCCTTCCTGTTACACGAAGCGCTGGAATGCATTCGATAGCGCTTCGACATTCCTCCGTGCGGGAACACATGGCATACTGGCGAGTCCTCGCTCCGCGCATGGACCGCCGGTGGCCTCTGCCCGGCGGCTGCCCTTAGAAGGATCCCCATGACCACACCCGAAAGCCCATTTCTGCGCGATCGGCCCGCTCGCCGCAGTGAAGACGCCCCGATCAGCAGCGGAGCACCGACGCCGCCGGAGCGATGCCAGAACTTCCTCGCCGCAGGCGCCCGCTTCGAGGGCTCGCTGGTCGTGGAAGACAGCATCCGCCTGGATGGCAGCTTTAGCGGCGAAATCACGACCAGCGGGACGCTGCAAATCACGAGCGGCGCCGAAGTGCAGGGCGACATTCACGCTGCCTACGTCGTGATTGCGGGCTCCTTCGAGGGCCAGATCGACTCGGAGCAGCGCATCGACCTGCTGCCTCCCGGCCGCATTCGCGCCGATGTCCGCACCCGCCGCCTCGTCGTTGAGGACGGCGCCCAGTTCGACGGCAAGATCGAGATGAAGCCCGGCGGCTCCGTGCGCGGCCAGGTCGAAGCTGAAACGTGACTTATACGGCAGGCCATGCAAGGGTGAAAGTCTGAGCATCTATACTCGAGATGTCCCGGGTTGCACCTAGCGAGAACGGCATAACATTGGCGAGCAACGGTTTCGACCAGCGGTCCCTCGAAGAGACGGCAGACCGTTTGCGTCGTGCCCAGAAGGCCGGGCGCCTCGGCACCTGGGACTGGGACGTCACGACGAATGAGCTGATCTGGGACGGCGTCGAAGCGGTGCACGGCCTGCCCGAGGGAAGCTTCGGCGGCACCTTCGAGGGCTATCTCGCGGACATGCACCCGGAGGACCGCCAGCGCGTACTCAGCGCAATCGGTCACGCGCGCGAGACCGGCTCCGAGCTCGACATCGAGTACCGCATCGTGCTTCCCGACGGCTCGATTCGCTGGGTCTCGGGACGCGGCACCTGCTTCCAGGACGCGAACGGCAACACGGTGCGTATGGCCGGCACCTGCCAGGAAATCACCGAGCGCAAGCAGGCAGAACAGCAGAAGGAAGACCTCTTCGCCTTCGCTTCGCATGAGCTTCGAAACCCTCTAACCAGCATCCTCGGCTTCGCCCGTCTCCTCGAGCGACGCATCGACATGGGCGACCTCACCCTGGACGAGGACACCGAAGACTCGCTTCGTACGATCAGCTCAGAAAGCCGGCGCATGGCTGAGATCCTCGAGACCTTCCTCGACCTCGCCCGTGCCGAGTCGCAGCAGATCGAGCTCGAAGTCGAAGAGGCCGACCTCGTCGAAGTACTCGACGATGAGCTCGTCCGCCTCGAAGCGAAGAACCCGGAGGCGGTCATTCACCGGGCGTTTGAGAGCGCGGAGCTGCCAATCGAGACGGACGTGCGCCGCCTGCGCCAGGTGCTGGCGAACCTCCTAGACAACGCTCTGAAGTACGGCGGCAGTCCCCCTGAGATCTGGGTGACGGCGGCCAGCCGTGACGGCCGGGCGGAACTCAGCATCCGTGACAACGGCGAGGGCATCTCTGCCGAGGACCGGCAGCAGCTCTTCAGCCGCTTTTACCGAGGAAGCGCCCGCAGCGGTCCCCGCAAAGGCCTCGGTATCGGCCTCTACCTGTCGCGCCAGTTCGCCGAGCGCCTCGGCGGCAGCCTCGAGCTGGAGAGCCCGCCCGACACTTCCGCGGTCTTCGTCCTCCGTCTCCCCCTTAGCACGTAGCCACAGACCCGGTCCCGGCACATCCTATCGACGTAGCCGGGACGTCCTCGTCCCGGCGTCCATGCGCGTGAGGCGTCTCAAGACACGAAGGGCGACCCACGTTGGGGCAACTCCGTAGCCGAGGCTTTCCAGCCTCGGCATCAAGCGCAAGACGGCGCCTCTAGCCACGTCGCTTGCGTATTTGAGCTGGGGTTGCCCATACGGCCGCCGAGGCGGGGACGCCTCGGCTACGGCGGCGAGGCTACGGTGTAGGCCACAATTCGACGCCCTCTGCGCTAATTCACCTGCAGCGGCGGGATCACCGTGAGGTCGATGAGGGTGCGGGCGGCGTCGCTCAGGGTCTCGATCTGGCTGCAGGCCTCGATGAGCTGCTCGAACTGATCTGCCGGGATCGGGATGTTCGGGAGGACGCCCCGGATTCGGCGCGTCTCTTCGGCGAAGTCCCAGATGAACTCCCTGCCGGTGCCCGCCTTCGAATAGCTGCGGCCGTCCTTGAGGTAGATCGTGATCGTCGGGCCGAAGAGGGTCTGGCGGTGCGATCCGATCACCTTCACCCGCTGCATCAGCTCCAGCACTGCCGGGTTGTCCGGCTCGCCGAGGTTGCGGGCGCGGTCCTTGGTCAGCGGGAAGCCGCGCTCGACGACGCCGTACGCGACGTAGTAGTGAGGCGTTTCCGGCCGCGCTTCGAGGTCGAGGTAGCGGACGGGGAAGGCCGGGCTCGGGTACATCGTCTCAAGCCAGTTCACTACCGCCTCGACACGGTCGACGTCTTCGGGCTTGATGTCGTGCTCCTCGCAGAGCGCCGCAGTCACGTCGACGTGAGCGATGTTGTAGCCGGGCGTCGTGTAGATGCGGAACAGCGTCTCGAGGAACATCCACTCGCTGCCGAGGCCTTCGGTGATCGACGCGAGGTCGACGCTGTTCTTGCCGGTGAAGCTGTAGGTCAGGCGGCCGAGATTGTTGCCAACGTAGGAGTGGTAGAACCCGGCCGGACCCTCGAGCATCCCGTCGCCGGTCGTCACGCCGTTGCGGGCGAGGGCGACCGCGAGCAGCGCATTGCGTACGGCCCCGCCCTCACGCAGCGCTCTGCCGCCGCTGACGACGCCCTGCAGGTTGCCGGCCGCGAGGTTGACGCACTGGCCGATCGCGGTTTCGATCTGGTCCGCGTTGAGGCCCCCGATCTTCGCAGATGCGACCGCGGCGCCGAAGATCGCGAAGACGGGGCCGGCGTGAAAGCCGCGCGTCATGACCGTCGGGATGAACTCGGAGGCCATGCGCTCCATGACTTCGTAGCCGGCGACGAGGCCGGTGAGGAACGCTTCGCCCGAAGCGCCCTTCTCTTCGGCTGCCACCAGCGCCGCCGGGATGATGGCGCAGCCGGGGTGCGTCAGCATGCGGTAGGTGTCCCACTTGCCGCCCGCGAAGGTCATCTCCGAGTTGACGAAGACAGCGCCCGCCTTCGTCAGCCTGCTGCCGTCGACGAGGACGGTAGCGTTGCCGGCTGCACCGCCTTCCTCCTGCTTCATCATCGCCAGCGACTGCTTCACCTCGTCGCGGGCGTAGCCGACGAGGGCGGACGACAGCGCGTGCAGGGTGACGCTGCGGGCTCGGTCGCATACGTCTTCGGGCAGGTCTTCGTACGTCAGGCCGGCGGCCCAGTCGGCGAACTGACGGCTGAGCGAGGGCATCTACTTCGCCTCCTGGCGCGGCAGCGGCGCCTGACCGCTGAGGAAGCGGCGCGGCGCCTCGATTGTCATGAGGTCGACCTGCTCCTGGCTAACGCCGTCTGCCATCAGGGCGGGGATCGCGATGCGCTTGAGGAAGGTGTAGCGGGTAGGGCTCTCATCCAGGCCGTACTCGACGCCCGTCAGCACCGGCGGCGGCGTCCAGTCGTGGCCCAGCATCAGGCGTGGCGCCCAGCCGCGGTCGACGAGGCGCTTCACGGTGGCGTTGCGCTCCTGCCACTGCAGCCGCTGCGGGTTGCCGGGGTAGCGGTCCATCGAGAGGTAGCAGCCGGCCTCGAGCAGCTCTTCGAGGTAGGCATCGTCGGCGGTATCGGCGCTGTGGCCGATGCAGACGAGGTGCATCGGCGTGCCTTCTTCGAGCAGCACTTCGACCTGGCGGCCGCCGACCTTCGACGGCGCCCACTGGTGCGTGCTGATCGGGACGCCGGTGTCCTTCGTCACGCGCGCCGCGGCCCGAAGCGCGAGCTCGGCGATCTCGGTGACGCCCTCCTCGTCGCTCGCCATCTTGATCACTCCGGGCTTCACGCCGCTGTCGTCGAGGCCGTGCTCGATCTCGTGTCGAATGAACATCGCGATGTAGTCGATGCTCTTGTCCCAGAAGAAGCGCGGGATGTCGCGCCAGAGGCCGGTAGCCGCAACGACGTGGACGCCGCTCGCCTCGGACACCGCCTTCATCACCTCGACCTCGCGCCCGAGGTCGATGGTCGAGTGCTCGACGAGGGCGTCGATGCCGCCGGCCTTCGCCTCGGTGAGATGCATGATGCCTTTCTGAATCGTAGCCTCGCGGTCATAGAGGAACGGCATATAGCGGGCGAAACGGGTATGGACGACGTGCTCGTGGCTCAGCGTATAGCCGAGGTCGTGCGAGTCGATCGGCCCGAGGACGGTGTTGATAGTCGACATAATCTCTCCTGCGCAGTGGCTGCCGGACTGCTCGCGGCCATACTACGCCAGCGGCTCGTTACGGCATGCACCTCGCGCGGGGAGGCGATGTATAGTGCCAGCAAACCACCGTTGTTGGGGGAGTGATGGACACGACAGAAGCATCTCCTGAGACCGACACGCGGCCCTCGGCGTTCACCGGCGTCCGCATTCTCGACTTCACGCGGCA
>JBFWZE010000038.1:19422-23714 GCA_050185685.1 Dehalococcoidia bacterium | reverse complement strand
CTACTGGCGCCCTTGCCGGTCGTGCAGACCGAGGAATGGGGCCTCGACCATGGCGCCTGGTCGCTGCTCGCCCGCATGTACCCCGACGCCGACATCCCCGTCATCCAGCTGAGCATGGACGGGACGATGTCGCCCCAGTTCCACTACGAGGCGGGTAAACGCCTCTCAGCGCTGCGAGACGAGGGCGTCCTCGTTCTCGGCAGCGGCAACGTCATCCACGCTGGCCGTGGCGTGGACGGCGAGATCGGTGAGGACGGACTCTACACGTGGGCCACGTCGTTTCACACGAACCTGCTCGACTGCATCCGAAGTGGGGAGCACGAGGCGATCTTCGACTACGAGTCGTGGGTTGGCGGCAAGCAGGCCGCGCCGACGCCGGAGCACTTTTTGCCGCTGTTCTACATCCTCGGCCTCGTCCGCGATGACGATACGGTGACGTTCCCGGTCGAGGGCCTGGAGCGCCAGGGCGCTTTCTCGATGCTGGCGGTGCAGGCCGGCTAGCGGCGATCCAGGGCACAGAACACAAAGAAGAGGGCGGCCAGTCGGCCGCCCTCTTCGCGTCTCGCGATGCTGCCTCAGCAGGCTGCGCTGACTGGCACGCCGTCGAGGAAGCCGTACAACGCATCCCGAGCGCGACCGGTTGCGGCGCGGACCTTCTCCCAGTCAGCATCGGTTTCGACGAGGCGGTCGAGGGCCTCAGCTTCGGCAGTTGAGTGAGCCGCGTCGGCGTCGATGTGAGCACTGAAGAACGAGATCGTGCGCTCGTCATCGATGCCGTAGTTCGCCTTGAGACCAGCGATCTTGGTGCGGGCGACGTTGTGAGCCTGCGACTCGTAAGCGTATAGCGCGGCGATGCCTTCGGCGACCGAGGCGTTGGTGCAGAGGTCGGCGTACGTCTCGACCAGGGCAATTGTGTTCTCGCGGACGGCAGCGCTGCGTACTTCCTCGGCCGTCATGCCGAGCCCTTCAGTGAAGCGCACCCAGAGGGCGAGGTGGTTGTCGCTGCCGTACTCCTCATCCCACAGGTTCGTCAGCAGCGTCTGCCGCACCGAGGCGTCCTCACAGCGCGCGTGGAGGGCGCTAAGGAAGCGCGGGAACGCGGCTTCGAAGGCGTAGTACTGGCCGGCATAGTCACGAAGCTCATCCAGCGTCAGCTCGCCGCGGTTCCAGGCCTGGTAGAACGGGTGGTCCAGCAGCCGGCGTTCGGCGATCAGTTCGTCCAGCTCGGTAAGGTTCAATGCAGTTGCCGTCAACGTGTTCTCCTTCAAGTGATACGTGTCAGTTGTACGCGATTCACGCCGCATCGACATCGGCCCGTCAGACGAAGCTCCTTTGCATGAATTGTGCGGTTCCCCAGACCGTTATCAGATTCAACAGGCCAGCTCCGAGTGCGGCGAGATTCACACGATGGCAAATCTGTGGGTTGCTCACAAGTCGACCCGGGCATCTTCGTAGGCGCGCGCGGATGGCGTCGCGCATGACGCCGCCAGAGAATGGCGAAGCCTTGCCGGTCAGTAGCATCAGCAGGCGGTTAAATGATGTATTCCGATCGGGAGCGGTTTACGTGCGGTCGGCTCCTGCTTAGGATTCGCTACAGGCATTTTTACTGCACAGGAATTCAGGGAGGGGAACGGTGACAAACCAGAACGTTACGCGCTACTGCCGCTATGTCGATGGCGGCGTGGCGTCCTACGGCATCCTCGATGGGGACACCATCAAGCAGCTCGACGGTCACTACGCGAAGGGCGGCAAGCCCACCGGCAAGACCGTTCAGCTTTCCGACGTGAAGCTGACGCTGCCGGTCGACCGCAAGGACGTCCGCAAGGTCATCGGTGTCGAGTACAACTACGATGGCACCGGCAACCAGCCGTTCCACGCCAAGCACCCCTCCTTTTACCCGAAGTTCCACACCTCACTCGCGACCGACGGTGACGCAGTCGAGCTGCCGGAAGAGGTCGAAGACCCCTTCATGGGCGCCACGATGGTCGTGATGATCGGCAAGGGCGGCCGCAACATCCCGCTCGCAGAGGCCGCAAGCCATGTTTTCGCCGTGACGGTCGGCAATGACGTCACGGACGGCAAGGGCTACGGCCGCGGCGGTGGCCTCTTCAGCGTCGACCGCATGCTCGGAAAAGCGACCGACACCTGGCAGCCGATCGGCAACGTCTTCGTAAGCGGCCTCGACTACAACAACCTCAGCCTCGTCGGAAAGCTGAACGGCCAGGTCACGCAGGACAGCTCTACCAGCAAGATGATCACCAGCGTCGCAAAGCAGATTCACTACCTCAGCCACTACGTCACCCTGGAGCCCGGCGACCTCCTGATCACGGGCCACCCGGCGCCGGCGAAGGGCCTGCGCACGATCAAGCCCGGCGACACGATGGAAGTGACCCTCGAAGGCGTCGGCACGATCACGAACCAGGTCGTCGCGCTGAAGGGCATCCCGAACCCGTGGTGGCTGGAGGTCTTCAAGGAAGCCGCCGCTTTGCCGGAAAACGCCAACGACGTCGCCGCTGCTGCCGGCCCGATGCAAGGCTAGAGGAGAACAACGCGATGACCACCGAGACGATTACCCGCTACATCCGCTACGCCGGCGCGGACGGCGTTCCTCACCACGGCATCCTCGAGGGTGAGACAATCCGCGAGCTCGAAGGCGACATCTTCACCGACGCGAAGCCGACGGGAAACACCGCCAATCTCGCCGACGTGAAGCTGCTGACCGCGCTCGACCCCTACAACATCCGCAAGGTCCTCGGTATCGCCGGCAACTACACGCTGCCCGGCATGAAGCGCCTCGTCCCTCACGGCCGCTGGTTCTGCAAGATGCCGACCTCGCTCAACGCCCACGAGGGCGAGATTGAAGTGCCGCCGGACGTCACCAACTTCAACTTCGAGGGCGAGCTGGTCCTCGTGATCGGTAAAGAAGGACGCCACATCTCGGTCGAAGACGCGCCCAGCTACATCTGGGGCGTTACCGTGGGGAATGACTACAGCGAGAACGACTGGACTCGCGAAGAAGGGACCGAGAGCCGCTTCATTTCGAAGGGCACCGACAGCTGGGCGGCGCTCTACCACACGATCGTGAAGGGCATGGACTACAGCGACCTGCAGATCGAGATCCGCCTCAACGGCGAGCTCGGTACGCGCGGCCGCACGCCGGACATGGTCTGCAAGCCCGCCTACCTCGTGAGCTACATCAGCCACTTCATCACGCTGGAGCCCGGCGATGTGATCTACACGGGAACAGTGGCACCGCAGTCGCTGCCCGGCACCCGCAAGCAGCTCCGCCCCGGCGACGTTGTCGAAGTGGAGATCGAAGGCATCGGCACCCTCGTAAACACGATGGTCCCGTTCCCGGGCGACGAGCCGGATCTGCTCGCGAACTAGATCCGCAGGCAGCTATCGACCGAAGCGGGCGACTCACCATCGCCCGCTTCGCGCATATACGACAACGGCAGTTGGAGGAGAAACATCATGGCAGCACCCTACCGAGCGGACCACGTCGGCAGCCTCCTGCGCCCGCCGGAACTGCTGCAGGCGCGTCAGGACCACAGGGACGGCACGATCAGCGCCGATAAGCTCCGTGAGCTCGAGGACCGCTGCATCGACCGGGCGCTGCAGCTGCAAAAGGACGCGGGCCTCGATGTCTTCACCGACGGCGAATACCGACGCGCCTGGTGGGCCGGCGAGCTCGCGGCTTCGATCGAGGGACTGAAGCCCGACGAGACGGGTGGCCAGCGCGCCAACTCGAACTGGCAGGGCCCGACGGCCGCGCTGGCGAATGACACGCTCGCAGACGTGAGTGGCGGTCCCATGGTTGCTGTCGAGAAGGTGCGTTCTGTCCGCCGCATCGCGGGAGACGAGGCTGCCTACCTCAAGCAGCACGCTCCCGGGCCCTGGAAGTCGACGCTGCCCGGCGTCGCGACCCGTGCATATCAATGGTGGAAGAAGGGTGTCAGCGACAGCGTCTACCCGAATGTCCAGGACCTCGTCATGGAGCTCGCTCAGATCACGAATAACGAAGTGCACGCCCTGATCGATGACGGTTGCGACTACGTCCAGCTCGACTCGCTGCGCTACAC
Organism: Dehalococcoidia bacterium; assembly: GCA_050185685.1. Classification (GTDB taxonomy): domain Bacteria; phylum Chloroflexota; class Dehalococcoidia; order DSTF01; family WHTK01; genus WHTK01. Next base: position 19,632 of record JBFWZE010000038.1, on the reverse strand, counting down.
GACCTGGATGAACCCGGCGCGCGCTGCAGCCCTGGAGGCGAACGGCATGGGCAGCCTGGAGCATCAGCTCGACCTCCAGATCGCCGGCGACCAGGCGTCGATCGCCGGCGCCCGCGGCAAGAACCCGAACGTCACCGTCGGTCACCACATTTGCCGCGGTAACAACCGCAGTGCGTGGGGCGGCGAGGGCCCTTACGAGGCGGTCGCGGA
>JBFWZE010000038.1:0-19322 GCA_050185685.1 Dehalococcoidia bacterium | reverse complement strand
AGGCCCTGGCCGCCGATGTGGCCGTGCGGGTCCTTCTCCAGAGCAATCGCCTTCGACTGCTTGAACGCCTCGTAGAGCGCCGCCGGCAGGCCGGGGTTTTCGGCGATGACCGAGTCCTTGATCACGATGAGGTGGTCGAGCGGGAAGACGCCGTAGCGCTTCCAGAAGGCAGTGCAGGCCGCATCCGGGTCGTCGATCAGGCCCTTGATGTGGTCCGGCGTATTGCCCTTCGCCCAGAGCCCGGCGTCGAGCTCACCGGCGACGAGCATGTCCTGGATGTTGGCGCCCTTATGCCTTGTGACGTTCGCCGGGATGAGGTCGTTGCACTCCGCGACGTGCTCCTCGTCGCTGAGCAGCCAGTTCACCTTCGTGTGGTCGAGGCCGTAGTCGAGGCCGAGGATGCCGCGTACCCAGATGCCCGGCGTCACCGTCCAGGCGCGGACACCGACCTTCTTGCCCTCGAAGTCCTTCGCGCTGGTGATGCCGCTGGTCGCGTTGTACACCGCATTCTGGTGCTGGGCGTGTTGCCACGGGATTGCCGGGATCGCCGTGAAGGGCTTGCCGTGCTCGCGGGCGTTGAAGTAGCTGGCAAGCGACATCTCACAGACGTCGTAGTCGAGGGTGCGGCACATCTTTCGGAATGCGGCGGTCAGGGGCGTGACTTCCTGGAAGTCGAAGCTGACGCCGTCAACCTTCACGGTGCCGTCCTTGAGCGCCTCGTACACCTTGTGCCCGCCGATGGCGGTCGTAAGCGTAAGAGTCCCGGTAGCGGTAGTCATCATGCCCTCCCTCAGATGCGGCACGACCCGGGCGCTGCTCTCCCGGGGCCATTCTTCGACCTGCAATCTACGCCGAAACAGTTGTCACGCCAATTGGTACCTCGTACAGAAGCGACACGCTCATGCTGTGGTCTGCCGCCACCAGAGACGGTGCTAGCATGGGGAGGATGACCGAAGCCAACGATTTCGAGCTCGTCCCCTGGAAGAACCTGCCCGTTTCTGAACCGGTGCTGGCCGGCGATGCCTCGAAGGAGCAGCACCAGCAGCGCGGCTGGACGATCTGGTATCCCGCAATGATCACCGTCATCGCGGGCATCACCACCCAGGAGGCTCACCGTCTGCTCCAGGCCGGCTCCGTCGTTATCAACGGCGAAACTGCGGCAGACGCGTTCGGCTACATCAGGCCCGGCGCACAGATCGAGGTCGCCGGCGTCGGGCGCTACCGCATCGGCGAGATCGAGCCGCCGAGATACTAGGAAGCAGGAAGCACCCCATGGGACGCGAAGGCACCATCGTCAAGCTGGCACCGTACGACCTCCACGGCGTGCGCTACTACCAGATGTTCATCGCCTTCGATGACACGCCCGACCGGTACCAGGAGGTCCGCCTGCCGAACGACGTCGTCTACCCGTCACCGGCCGAAGGCGACCGAGTCGAGGTCGAGATGCTGCTCTCCATGGTCACCGCGGTACGCAAGCTCGAGACGCCGGCGTAGTTCACGGGACGACTAGCGGGAGCACCCTCACCCTCTCCCGGCCGTGGGGAGGGAACCTGTAGTGGTTCTCCTCGACCTCAGGGCTGCCCCTCTCAGTGCCCCGCCTTGCGGTAGTGCAGCATCACGGCGCCGCCGTTGAAATGTCGCATGTCGACGAGACGGAAGTTCTGCGGCGCTGCGAGGTCACCGAACATTCGCTTCCCGCCACCGAGGACGATCGGGTAGACCAGCACCATGAGCTCGTCGATGAGGCCGTCCTGCATGAGGCTATGCGCGAGGCTTGCGCCGCCGACGCTGATGTTCTTGCCCGGCTTCTCCTTCAGCGCCCTGACTTCGCCGGCGAGGTTGTCCTTGATTACGCGTGCGCCCGGCACCGAGTCGAGCGACCTCGAGACGACGATGTGCTCGTGTGCCTGCCAACGAACCGCGTACTCGCGCGTGTACTCGGGCGCGCTCATGTCCTGGTCTGCCGTCGGCCAGTATCCGCCCATGACCTCCCAGAGGCGGCGCCCGTACAAGTGTGTGTCTGAGGTCGCCTCAACATCATTCCAGTAGCGGTGCAGTTCCTCGTCGGGTTCGCTCCAATCGATGCTGCCGTTCCGGTCCTCGATGTAGCCGTCCAGCGAGACGTTGAAGCCATAAACCAGGTTTCTCATTGCTGCCTCCCTCTCGATTCCATCTTCCACCCAACCATCGCGTCTGAACTTCGGTGCTGCGTACAGCAGCATTCCAATTGACACGCGCGGGGCCGCGGCGAATCATTAGCGGCGTTTCGAACTATTACACCTGTTACAAGCCGAAGGAGCTAATAACGTGGCAGACATCCCCCAGTTCCAGGTCGACCCGTTCTGGCCGAAGCCGCTGCCGAACGACTGGATCGTCGGCCAGTGCGCCGGAGTCGCTGTCGACGCAAACGATAACGTCTGGGTCATCCACCGCCCGCGCACGCTGACCGAGCGCGAGGCCGGTGCCGTTCAGGACCCGCCCCTCGCCGACTGCTGCGTGCCGGCGCCCTCAGTCCTGCAGTTCAACCAGGCCGGGGATTTGCTTCAAGCGTGGGGCGGCCTGCATCACCCGGACCCCTGGCCGAAAAACGAGCACGGCATCTACATCGACGCCGACCAGAACGTCTGGATCGCCAGCAACGGCGCCGAAGACCACGTCGTCATGAAGTTGTCGCAGTCCGGCAAGACGCTCCTCACCCTCGGCGAGTGGGGCGTCACCGGCGGCAGCAACGACATTGCCCATATGGGCGCATCGACCGACATCTGCGTCGACCCGGAAGCAAAGGAGGCGTACGTCTCCGACGGCTACCGCAACCGCCGCATCATCGTCTTCGACTCCGACACCGGCGCCTATAAGCGCCACTGGGGCGCCTACGGTGAGAAGCCGGACGACGAGCAGCTGCCGCCGTACGACCCAGCCCGCGACGTCTCAACGCCGAGCCGGCACTTCCGCAGCCCGATGCACGCCGTGAAGATCGGCAACGACGGCCTCGTCTACACGGCGGACCGGCGCAACAACCGGATCCAGGTCTTTCGCAAGAGCGGCGAGTTCGTCAAAGAGCAGTTCATGGCGACCTACACGCTCGCAATGGGCTCGGTCTGGGACATCGACTTCTCCCCGGACCCGGAGCAGACGTTCATGTACATCGCGGACGGGACGAACATGAAGGTCTGGATCCTTCTGCGCGAGTCGCTGCAGGTGCTCGGCTCATTCGGCCGTGGCGGCCGCATGGCGGGGCAGTTCGAGTGGATTCACAACCTCTGCACGGACTCGAAGGGCAATGTGTATACCACCGAAGTGAACACCGGTAAGCGCGTCCAGAAGTTCTCCAAAGTCGGCTGACACCAGAGGACAGCGCAGTCACGCGGAAGACGCCGGGATAACCCGGCGTCTTCTTTTTGTCCCCAATCGCCGGCGAGAAAACACCTGTTATCGATCTATCTATGCATCACATATACAACGCCTATTGATGTGTTGTGGCGAGTCGCCGATGGAATCTCCAGGAGATTTACGCAGAATCGTGCCATCTGATGCCGGCCAGCCGGCGCACACGACTGCTAGATCGGAGGAGCAAAGAATGGCGAACTACTGGGCCACAATCACGCAGGGAAGGATGGCGCGCCGCCGGCTGTTACGCACCGGCGCCGCATTTTCCGTGGGAGCCGCATCGCTGGCGCTAATCGGCTGCGGGAGCGACGACGGCGGCGACGATGACAGCAACGGCGGCGCTGCCCCAGAGCAGCCCCAGGGCCAGGTTACCGGCTCCACCGGCGACCCGAAGCCTGGCGGCCGCTTCGGAACGTCCTTTGCCACAATCGGCAACTACAACGTTGCCGCCTTCTACCACGACGGGTACAACAACTCCGGCATAACCGCGTATGACCGGTTGATCACTGCCCGCATCGACAAGCGAGGTTACGTCCTCGAGGCTGCCGCAAGCATCGAGCTGCCGGACCCGATGCGAGTCGTGATCAAGCTGAAGCCCGGCATGGTCTTCCAGAACAAGGCGCCGGTCAACGGCCACAAGGTCACGTCCGCCGATATCGTCGCGACGCAGCAGTACATCAAGCAGATGACGAACGCAGAGAACAGCGGCTTCATCCGCCAGTACGTCACGCGCTACGAAGCACCGGATGAGAACACTGTGATCTACCACCTCAACTCACCGCTGGCGTACCTGTTCTCATCAACCTACATGGCGAACCCGACGTCTCAGCCGATGCTGCCAAAGGAGATCCTGGACGTCATCGACAGCACGCCGGCGATCGGCAGCGGTCCCTTCGAGCTCGTAGACCACACGTTCGGCGTGAAGTACCTCTACAAGAAGTTCGATCAGTATCGAGAGGCGAAGGCCGGGAAGCCCTACTTCGCGGAACGGGAGACGTTCGGCATCACCGACGTCGTCGCCCTCGAAGCAGCGTTCCGCAGCGAGCAGACCCACGTCTGGGACCCGCCGGCGGCGCAGGTCGACCGCCTGACGAAGGAGCTGGACTCGAAGAAGTTCGCCAACGTGCAGTACCTCTCACCGGGCCAGAGCACGTTCAACGCGATGATGAACTTCGCCCAGGGCGGGGACCGTCCGTGGAAGGACATCCGCTTCCGCGAGGCGATCTACCGTCTCACAAACCGCCAGCAGTTCATCGACCTCAGCCTCAGCGGCCGCGGCGTTGTCCCGCCGGGCCCGATCCAGGCCAGCGCCGAGCCCTACCAGCTCGACCCCAAGGAGACGGAGAAGTTCTTCAAGCAGGACGTCGCCGCCGCAAAGCAGCTCCTCGCGGCGATGAACTATGACACCAGCAAGGAATGGGAGACTGTGAGCTCCAACTCCAACGCGGTGAACACGGCATGGGCCGAGATCTGGCAGCAGCAGCTCTCTCAGGCCGGCATCAAGACCCGCCCCGTCGCGGTGCCGCTGGCTGAGCTCCTGCCGAAGAAGCTCGCCGTCAGTAACTTCGACTTCCACATCGGCGGCCAGCCCGGCGGTGACACGCCGTTCCGGGCGATGCGAAACCAGCACTCTGACACGCTCGACCAGTTCAACAATGTCGGCCTCTTCGACAAGAGCGTCGATGCCCTGATCGAGAAGTCCGAGCAGGCGACGAACCGCGACGAGAACATCAAGCTGGTGAAGCAGGTCCAGATGGAGGCTCTGAACCGGTACTCGCTGAGCTACGTGTTCCTGACGCAGCAGGTCTACCGCTTCTACAATGCGAAGCTGCAGGCCTTTGAGATCGACCCGCTGACCGGCCAGAACTACCAGATCAATACCTGGATGTCTGCCTGACGACGGCTCGCCAACACGCTCTTATGAGGAGGCACCACACGGTGCCTCCTCACTTTGTGTCCGCCCGGAGCTCGCTCGCTCCCGCAAGCTTTTGTATGCAAATGTATACAACTAAATACACGCGATTCTGCGCGGTATTTACCTAATCAATAACAACAATCGTTATGTTTGTCATGAGAATCCTTGTTGGGGCTATGGAAGTGGCGTATAACCGGTATCGGTTTCACTGTAGAGATTTGTGTATCGGCCTATAGAGTCGGGCATGCTCTACCAACCGATCTGGGGTCCGGAGCCTGCCCTCACACAGGCTCCAACAGAAGGAGGAGAATTGGCTAACTACTGGGAACAGGTCACGCGGGAGCGTATGGGGAGACGCCGGCTGCTACAGTCTGGCGCGGCGTTCTCTGTGGGTGCTGCGTCCCTCGCCCTCATCGGCTGTGGAAGCGATGACGGCGACGACGGCGGTGACACGCCTGCTGACACCGGGCAGGTCACCGGTTCGACCGGCGAGCCCAAGCAGGGTGGACGCTACGGTACCTACTTTTCGACTATCGGTAACTACAACACCGTCGCTTTCTACCACGACGGCTACAACAACAGCGGTATCACCGCCTATGACCGCCTGATCACTGCCCGCGTCGACAAGCGCGGCTACGTGCTCGAGGCCGCCGCCAGCATTGAGACGGCCGACCCCACGAAGGTCGTCATCAAGCTGAAGCCCGGCATGGTCTTCCAGAACAAGGAGCCCGTCAACGGCCGCAAAGTCTTGTCTTCGGACATCAAAGCGATGGCCGAATACGCGAAGGCGCTGCCGAACGCGGAGAACAGCGGATTCCTCCGAAGCTACGTCACGAGCATCGACACGCCGAGCGAAGACACGGTTGTCTACAACCTGAAGTCGCCGCTGGCGTACCTCTTCTCGTCGACGTACCTGGCCAACCCGACGTCGCAGCCGATCATCCCGAAAGAGATGCTCGATGTCCTCGACACGCACCCTGCCGTCGGTAGCGGTCCGTTCGAGCTGACCGACCACACGTTTGGCGTCAAGTACACCTACAAGCGGTTCGAGAACTACCGCGACGCCAAGGAGAAGCGCCCCTACTTCGACACTCGCGAGACCGTGAGCCTCACGGACGCGGTTGCGCAGGAGGCCTCCTTCCGCAGCGAGCAGATCCACATGTGGGACCCGCCGGCCGCCCAGGTCGACCGCCTGCTCAAGGAGCTGGACGCTGCGAAGTTCGCGTCTGTGACCTACCTGTCGGTGGGCCAGACCACGATCAACGCCTCGACCAACAAGTCGAAGAACGGCGGCGGCAGGCCGTGGGAAGACATCCGCTTCCGCGAGGCCCTCTACCGCCTCACCAACCGCCAGCAGTTCATCGATCTCACGCTTGCCGGCCGTGGCGTTGTGCCTCCGGGCCCGCTGCAGGCGAGCGCCGAAGCCTACCAGCTCACGGCGAAGGAGTCGGAAGCCTACTTCAAGCTGGACGTCGCTGCCGCAAAGCAGCTCCTCAGCGCGATGAACTACGACACCAGCAAGGACTGGGAGGTTGTCACCTCCAACACCAACGCGGTCAACTCCGCCTGGGCTGAGATCTGGCAGCAGCAGCTCGCAGCCGCCGGCATCAAGATCCGCCCGGTGGCCCGCCCGCTGGCGGAGATCCTGCCGAAGCAGATGCAGACCGGCCAGTTCGACTTCTGGCTCGGCGGTCAGCCCGGTGGCGACACTCCGTACCGCGCGATGCGCAACCAGCACTCCGACACCCTCGACCAGTTCAACAACGTCGGTCTGTTCGACTCGAGCATCGACGCCCTGATCGAGAAGTCCGAAGTGACCACTGACCGGGAAGAGAACATCAAGCTGGTGAAGCAGATCCAGCTCGAGTCTCTGAAGAAGTACTCGACCAGCATGTGCTTCCTCACCCAGCAGGTGCAGCGGTTCTACAACGCGAAGATTCAGAACTTCGAGATCGACCCGCTCACCGGCCAGAACTTCCAGACTCGAGCCTGGTTCTCCTAGCGCGAACCACTTCGTAGTCAACTCGAGAAGAGGGAGGCGAATGCCTCCCTCTTCTTCTTTACCTCGCAAAATGATGACTACTTATCGACGCGTATTATTGCGTCATTGCGTATACAACAGAATACGCCGGCAATATCGTTATCCAGCGAACACATTTGCATCGATATTCAGCCGTCCAATGGAACGAATGGCAACTCCTTTTGTCGACCTCCTTGTCGCTAGTTTTACGCGCGCGTATAACCGTGAAACGGCCTACTTGGCACAGAAGTTTTGTATTGATGCATAGAAAGTGCACAAATCTGTGCCACCGGCGCATGGGGATGCACCGGAACTGGTGACCAACAGGGAGGAATATTTGGCCAGCTACTGGGAACGAATCACGAACGACCGAATGGGACGCCGCCGTCTGCTGAAGGGGAGCGCCGCGTTCTCCGTCGGCGCAGCAGCGCTCGCGCTCATCGGTTGCAGCAGCGATGACAACGGCAGTACAGACGCCGGCCCGCTGCAGACGCCCGGCACGACCGGGTCCACCGGCAACGCAAAGCCGGGCGGCCTGTACGCCACCTACTTCTCGAACATGGGCAACTACAACGTTGCCGCCTTCTACCACGACGGCTACAACAACTCCGGCATCACGGTGTACGACCGCCCGATCACGGCGCGCGCCGACACCAAGGGCTACCAGCTCGAGGCCATGGAAAAGATCGAGCTGGCGGAGCCGACGAAGGTCGTCATGACCCTCAAGCCGGGCATGGTGTACCAGAACAAGGCGCCGGTGAACGGCCGAGCCGTCAAGGCCAGCGACATCGTCAACTACCAGAACTACGTCAAGGCGCTGCCGAACGCCGAAAACGCGCTCTTCCAGCGGACCTTCCTCGACCGGGTCGAAGCGCCGGACGACAACACGGTGATCTACTACCTGAAGTCGCCCTCGGCCTACCTCTTCTCCTCGACCTACCTCGCCAACCCGACGGCTCAGCCGATCGTGCCGAAGGAAGTCGTCGACGCGATCGAGCAGACCCCGGCCGTCGGCAGCGGTCCCTTCGAGCTGGTCGAGCACACCTTCGGCCAGAAGTACGTCTACAAGAAGTTCGAGCAGTTCCGCGAAGCCAAGCGCGGCATGCCGTACTTCACGAACCGCGAGTCCTACAGCCTCACCGACGCCGTCGCCCAGGAAGCTGCCTTCCGAAGCGGTCAGATCACGGAGTGGCAGCCGACCGGCACGCTCGTCGACCGCCTGCTGAACGAGCTGGACAAGACCAAGTACGCGAACACCCCGTACCTCGCCTACAGCCAGGTCGGCATGAACTCGATGATGAACGCACAGCTCGGCGGCCCGCGCCCGTGGCACGACGTCCGCGTCCGCGAGGCGATCTACCGCCTCACGAACAAGCAGCAGCACGTCGACCTCGCGTACGCCCGCAAGGCGGTCGTCAACCAGACGCCGATTCAGGCCGGCCTCACCGCCTGGCTGCTCGACGCCAAGGACACGGAGAAGTACTACAAGGAAGACGTCGCGGCCGCCAAGCAGCTGCTATCTGCCGCGAACTTCGACTCCGGCAAGGAGTGGCTGGTCGTCTGCTCCAACACGACGGCGATCAACGCGACGATGGCGGAAGTCTGGCAGCAGCAGCTCGGCCGCGCCGACATCAAGCTGCGCATCCAGGCAATGCCGCTGGCCGAGATCCTGCCGAACTACATGAACAACGGCAAGTTCGACTTCTGGATCGGCTCGCAGCCCGGTGGCGACACGCCGGCGCGTGCGCTTCGCAACCACCACAGCAACACCAACGACCTCTTCAACAACGTCGGTCTGTACAACAAGGACATCGACGCGCTGATTGAAAAGTCGGAGCAGGAAACGAACCGCGAAGAGAACGTGAAGCAGGTCAAGGACATTCAGAAGAAGATCCTCGACCAGTACTCACTGAGCTTCAACACGCTAACGCCGCAGAACTACCTGTTCTACGACGCCCGCCTTCAGGACTTCATCATCGACCCGTTTGTGGGTCAGGACTACCAGTACCAGGCCTGGTTTAGCTAACCACACCAACCAGACCCTCGTTCCTACCGGAAAGACCGCGTTCTGACGCGGTCTTTCTTTTTGCCTTGCACATTTTTGTTCTGAACCGCTGAGAAGCGAAGACAAAAGCAATACATTTTTGTCGCTTGCCGATTAAATTGATCAAGCGTATAACTGCATCGGATTCGTTGTTCGAGCGAAATCGAGGTCCTACGTCGGTTCGTAGCTATTCACACGGAGGAACCTATTCGATGGCAGACTACTGGGAAGCAGTCACGCGAGAGCGCATGGGGAGACGCCGCCTGCTTAAATCCGGCGCAGCGTTCTCGGTGGGTGCGGCGTCGCTAGCTCTCATCGGCTGCGGCAATGACGATGAGGGTGGCAGTGACGGCGGCAGCAGCAAGCCCGAAGAACCGCAAGGGCAGGTAACCGGTGCGACCGGCCAGCCGAAGCCCGGCGGCAGGTACGGAACCTACTTCGCCACAATCGGCAACTACAACACCGTCGCCTTCTACCACGACGGCTACAACAACTCCGGCATCACCGCATACGACCGCCTGATCACTGCCCGCATCGACAAGCGCGGCTACGTGCTCGAAGCAGCCGCCAGCGTCGAGACGCCGGACCCGACGAAGATCATCTTCAAGCTCAAGCCCAACATGGTCTTCCAGAACAAGGCCCCGGTGAACGGGCACAAGGTCACGTCCGCCGACATCCTTGCGACCCAGGCCTACGTGAAGACACTCCCGAACGCGGAGAACAGCGGCTTCGTCCGTCAGTACGTCACGAAGATGGAAGCGCCGGACGAGAACACGGTCATCTACAACCTCTCGTCGCCGCTGGCCTACGCCTTCTCGTCGACATACCTGGCCAACCCGACGGCCCAGCCCATGATCCCGAAGGAGATGCTGGACGTCCTCGACACCGCTCCCGCGGTTGGTAGCGGCCCGTACGAGCTCGTCGACCACACGTTCGGCGTCAAGTACTCCTATAAGCGCTTCGACAAGTTCCGTGAGCAAGGCCGGCCGTACTTCGCCGAACGCGAGACGTTCAGCATCACGGACGTTATCGCCCAGGAAACGGCGTTCCGAGGCGAGCAGGTCCACTTCTGGGACCCGCCGGCGGCGCAGATCGACCGCCTCTCGAAGGAGCTCGACGCGACCAAGTTCCCCAGCGTGAACTACCTGTCCTCAGGCCAGACGACAATCAACGCCTCAACGAACAAGGCGAAGAATGGCGGCGGCAGGCCCTGGGAGGACATTCGCTTCCGCGAGGCGTTCTACCGTCTGCTCAACCGGCAGCAGTTCATCGACCTCAGCCTGGCGGGTCGCGGCGTGGTGCCTCCGGGCCCGCTGCAGGCCAGCGCCGAAGCCTACCAGCTCAACGCGAAGGACACCGAGTCCTACTTCAAGCAGGACATCGCCGCGGCGAAGCAGCTGCTCAGCGCAATGAACTACGACACGAGCAAGGAATGGGAGGCGATGACCTCCAACTCCAATGCAGTGAACTCGACCTGGGCGGAAATTCTCCAGCAGCAGATGGCGCAGGGTGGCATCAAGCTTCGCCCCGTCGCCCGCCCGCTTGCAGAGATTCTGCCGAAGCACATGCAGACCGGTCAGTTCGACTTCTGGGTTGGCGGTCAGCCGGGTGGTGACACGCCGTTCCGGGCGATGCGCAACCAGCACTCCGACACCCTCGACCAGTTCAACAACGTCGGTCTCTTTGACAAGAACATCGACGCGCTAATCGAGAAGTCAGAGCTCGCCACGGACAAGGAGGAGAACATCAAGCTGGTGAAGCAGATCCAGCTTGAGGCGCTGAAGCAGTACTCCATGAGCATGGTGTACCTGACTCAGCAGGTTTCTCGCTACTACAACGGCAAGCTGCAGGCCTTCGAAATCGACCCACTCACCGGCCAGAACTACCAGCTCAACACCTGGTTCGCCTAGAGCGATCTGCGCCGGTCACGCGAGAGGCCGGGAATTTCCCGGCCTCTCGTCTCCTATCCCAACCACAACTGACGTAGCCGCAGGTCTCCAGACCGGCAGCTCGCTATACCGTTGGGCTAGACGCCCGCGACCGTCTCCCGCCACTTCGTCAGCAGGTCGATGCGCTGCTGAATTGAGACGTCGCCGGTGACAAAGCAGCGCAGGTGGGTAGCGCCAATATCCTTGTAGGCCTGTGCTGTGCTCAGCCAGCCCTCGGGGTCCTCATCCGTCGTGATCCGGGCGCCGCACTCGATCGCGATGTCGTCCGGATTGCGGCCGGCCTCACGCGCATAGCCCCGAAAGCGCTCCATGAGGGCACGGAAGTCGTCATTCGGCGGGAACTGCGGGATCCAGCCATCGGCGACGCGCGCGATGCGTTTCACCACGTGCTCGACGACCTGGGTGAATGAGCCCATCCAGATCGGGATCGGCCGCTGCACCGGCAGGGGGTTGATACCCATGCGGTCGATGTCGTGATACCTGCCCTTGTAGGTGACGAGCTCCTCCGTCCAGAGCCGGCGCAGCACCTCGACCTGCTCCTCCATGCGGCGGCCGCGGTCCTCGAACGGCACGCCGAGCACCTCGTACTCCATCCAGTTGCGGCCGCTGCCGACGCCGATGCGCAGGCGCCCGTTCGAGACGATGTCGAGGTCCGCGGCCTGCTTCGCGACGACAAAGGTCTGCCGCTGCGGCAGGATCAGGATCGCCGTGCCGAACTCGATCGTCGAGGTCACGCCGGCAAGATACGAGAAGAGCACGAAGGGGTCGTGGTACACCTCCTCATAGGTGTGAACGCGAACGCCGGCGAGACGGTCCGGGTGGCCGCCGGCGACGTGTTCCGCCGCGACGATGTGGTTGAAGCCGGCGCCTTCGACCGCCTGGGCGAAGTCCTTCCAGGCGGCCGGGTCGTTGCCCATCTGGGGGTGTGAAAACACGGTACCGAGCTTCAATGGTCTCTCCTCTGCACTGGGACGCTAGCCGTCTGTCGAACGGCCCTCATCCTACCGGCAATGCAGCCGGCTTCACAGGCACGAGGCAGCCGAAATCCCGCTCGCCTCGTGGTGGGTGCTGCACGAACTGTGGGGCTGGGAGTGGCTATCCCGCAGCCTTCGCCCAGGCGATGCGCTCATCGATGCGGCGCTCGAGGCGGTGCATGACCGGCGCATAGCCTCTGCCCGTCCAGAAGCGCGCGCCGGTGATGTTCGTCGTAAACCAGCCGACGGTGCAGTGGCCGAGGCCGCGCGAACGCGCCCAGGCGAGGCCGTTGTCGACCAGTGCCTTGCCCGCGCCGCTGATCCGCGCGTCCGGCTGCACGTAGGCGATCCAGAGGTACACGGCATCTTCGGGGCTGACCATGAGTTCGGTCGGGTCAGGCGGCGTGAAGATCATGACGCCGACTGCTCTGTCGCCGTCGTACGCCAGCCAGTACGCGCAGTTCTCCTCCACCATCTGCTTGAGGACGGCAGGACCCCGTGCCCATTCGGTGTCGGTCTGCGGCACGAATGGGCGATAGAGCGGCGACTGTGAGTTGTACTGGCCAAGGCCCACCATCAGGCGGCGCACGTCTTCGAGATGCGCTTCTCCCGCCCGCTCGATCCGCACAGTCTTCGAGACGCCCTCCAGCGGTGCCAGGTCCCGCAGTCCGAAGGCGAGCATTTGGCCGAAGCCGAGCGAGACGAACGCGGCGGACGCAGCCTCATCGCCGGCCGGCAGGTTTATCGCGTGCTGGAAGAATCCGGCGTCGTTCCAGGCCGGTGAAGCTGCGGCGTACAGCTCGCGATAGACCTCGACGGCGTCCGAGTGCCCCACGGCGTGCCCTTCCATTGGAACGAGGCGGGCGCGGCCGCCCCAGCCCGAGTCAGGGCTGCTGAGCAGATAGCCCACGACGCGGTCATCCTCGACCGCGACCACGCCCTCCGAGCGAGGCAGCAGCGCCTCGAGCAGTAGCTTCGTTTCCGCCGCCGATGTGAACCTGCGTGGCAGCCGCGGCTCGCGCAGCAGTTGGGTCTCGTGCCGCTTCGCGAGGAGCTCTGCCGCTGCGTCCAGATGTGCGGACGAAAAGGGAAGGATTACTCGTGTCATCGTTGCTACCTGTTCGCAAGCCCCTGCGGCAAACCCATGGATGGGCTCATTGTTAGCGGCGAGTAAGAATGCTGCAAGCCAGCCGACAGGGGCAAACGCGCAGGGTGGCGCAGCGACTGATGTATCGATTGATACACATGTTGCAGTTTGCCGACGTCGCCGGGAATGGCGTAACGCGGGTGCAATCAGCCTCGTTTCTTCATTCGAGAGGAACTCAACAAACCAAATAGCAGTTGTCGAGGCTATGCCTCAGGGCCGGGCGCAGGGAGTGCGCTCAACGTGGTCACCAATGCCCTGAGACCGTCTCCTTCCCTCTTTGGGGAAGGGCACAAGCCAGTGGTGAAACCGCTCGCAACCAAGGAAGGAAGCGGTTCACCACCATGGTCCCAGAACCTCAGCAGCAGCATGCCCAGACTCCCAGCCTCAGCACCCGGATTCGCTCGCTCGTCTTCAAGGCGGCAGCACCCCTCGGCGTCATCGCCCTCACGGTCGGCATCATCGCCGCGACGCCGGCATCAACACAGGCAGCAACCTCCGACCACATGATGTGCGGCTTCAAGGTCAGCTACCGCACGCAGACGGTCAGCATCGACCCGTACCTGGCCTCGACCGGCGTCACGTACGACGACGTCATTGCCTCGTTCGCGCCCTGGAACAACCTGTTCCAGAAGTACCACGGCTTCCCGATCTTCGCACCGTACGCGGGCGATTGGCAGGACGCAGATATCCTCCTCACGGCGCAGGGTTACTCGTCAACCTGGGTCAACACGAAGTGCAGCGGCAGCTACGTGCAGCGCGGCAACAACCAGTCGATCGTCTTCCTCGGAGCGAACGACGCCTGGCGCAACAAGACGATGCTGTCGCATGAGCTCGGTCACACGCTGGGATTCGCCGACCACGGCTCCGGCGACGCCTCGACCGGCCACATCGGCTTCAAGCCCTGCGGCAACTACATCGGCGTCATGTCCTACTGCACGAGCCCGCAGAGCTGGTTCATGGACTTCAACCTCGCCGGCAGTCTCGTCGACGGTCAGCTGATCCGGGACTACTGGCAGCCGTAATCCTGCCGCTAATCAACATACGAGAGGGGCGACTTCGGCGGGGAAGTCGCCCCTCTTTTGCGTCTCGCTCACAGGAACAGGCTCAGCCCCTCATCATGGACCCACATGACCCAGCGTTCAGGCCGGGGTTATCGACCACGTCTCGAGACATCGCTCAGGGCGGCCTACCGTAGCGCCTACTCCTGGCGCTGGCGCAGGAACGACGAGATCACCGCGTGAAGTGACGCAGTGAGAATGTTCGGGTCGGTGCCGATGCCCCAGCGGATGTCACCGTCCGCGGTGCGGGACTCGACGTAGGCGACGGCGGTGGCGGTTTTGCCGGCCCCCATCGCGTGCTCGGCGTAGTCCACGACGTCGATGTCGGTGCCGAGAGCCGCGTTCAGCGCCGTGACGAAGGCGTCGATCGGGCCGTTACCGCTGCCGGACACGGAGATCAGCTTGCCGTTTACCTGCACCTCGGCAGAGATCTCGGTCTGCTTGCCGGAACCGCCGGAGCGAATCTCGTGATTCACCAGCGAGATCGCCGGGCTTTCAGGCAGGTACTCCTTCTTGAAGGTGTCCCACATCTCTGCCGGGCTGATCTCGGTGCCGCTGTCCTCGGCGATGTGCTGGATCGTCTTCGAGAACTCGATCTGCAGGCGGCGCGGCAGGTCGAAGCCGTGCTCAACCTTCATGATGTAGGCGACGCCGCCCTTGCCGCTCTGGCTGTTGACGCGGACAACCGCCTCGTAGGTGCGGCCGACGTGCTTCGGGTCGATTGGCAGGTAAGGTACCGCCCAGTACTCGTAGTCGCCGGACTTGCGGCCGGCAGCGAGCGTCCGCGCCTCGAGGGCGTCGAAGCCCTTCTTGATCGCGTCCTGGTGACTCCCGCTGAACGAGGTGTAGACGAGGTCGCCGACGTAGGCGTGACGCGCATGTACCGGCAGGCGGTTGCAGTATTCGGCGACGCGTCGTAGCTCGTCGATGTCGCTGATGTCGAGCTCGGGGTCAACGCCCGAGGCGAAGAGGTTCATCGCCAGGTTGACGATGTCGACGTTACCGGTGCGCTCGCCATTGCCGAAGAGGGTGCCCTCGACGCGGTCGGCGCCGGCCATGACGCCGAACTCCGCCGCCGCGACGCCGGTCCCGCGGTCGTTGTGGGGGTGAAGGCTGATGACGACGCTCTCACGGTTCTTGATCGTGCGCGAGAACCACTCGATGACGTCGCCGTAGACGTTGGCCGTGTAGCACTCGACCGTCGCGGGCAGGTTGAGGATCAGCGGCTTCTCGGGCGTCGGCTGAATGATGTCCATGACGGCTTCGCAGATGTCGATCGCGTACTGCGGCTCGGTCAGCGTGAAGCTCTCAGGCGAGTACTCGTAGCGGATCTTGCTGCCGGCCAGGCCGCCCTCGAGACGCCGGGCAATGCGCGCGGCGTCGACGGCGATCTCCATGATGCCCTCTTTGTCCTGGCCGAAGACGACCTCGCGCTGCAGCGGGTTCGTGCTGTTGTAGAAGTGGACGATCGCGTTGGGCACGCTGATCAGGCTCTCGTAGGTGCGCTCGATCAGCTCTTCGCGGCACTGGGTGAGCACCTGCACCGTAACGTCATCCGGGATCAAGTCTTCCTCGATCAGCTGGCGGATGAAGTCGAAGTCGGGCTGGCTGGCCGCCGGGAAGCCGACCTCGATCTCCTTGAAGCCCATCTTCACAAGCGCGTCGAACATGCGGCGCTTGCGCTCTGGGTCCATCGGGTCGATGAGCGCCTGGTTGCCGTCACGAAGGTCAACGCTGCACCAGCGCGGCGCCTTTTCGATCCGCTTGCTCGGCCAGGTACGGTCCTCAAGTTGGATCGGCAACCAGCGCTGGTACTTCTCGAAGGGCATCTTCTTCGGCGTGACGTTCGGCGGTGGCATTCAGTAGCTCCCTGATTCGTTTGCGTGCTGCAGATACAGTGTAGCCCGCGGTATCGAGTCGTCGTATCGGCCATCCGGCCTTAGATCGTGAACCAGCCCTTCCCGGTGATCAGGCCGCGCACGTAGGCGATCTGGCCGGTGTGCTGCAGACAGTCGCTGAGCATCGGGTTCCAGCAGTTGTGACGCGGCTTCATCCCCCGGCCCGCGTCGAGCTCGACCTCGTCGTCCATCGACGCCGGGTTAACGCGGTCGAGGCGGGCGAGGCCGTCGGTATTTACCGCCTCGACGTACGCGAGCAGGAGGTCGAGCGGCGGGTGAAACGCTGCGACCTCCTCAAGCGTGTGGCCGGTGCCGGTCTCGACCGGGTTCATGCCGAACTTCTCGTACCAGCCGCTCGACACCCAGGTCTGCGTGTCATCGACGAGCTTCGAGCTGTAGTAGTCCTTGCGCCGCGAGAAGTGCCAGGCGAGCCAGCCGATCGAGTTGCAGTCGGTCGATGGCTGCCAGAAGACCTGCTCCTCGGTAAGACCGTCGATTGCCTGCTTGTAGCTGTTCACCGACCGCGTAAAGGTCTGGCGCGCGAAGGGAATGATGTTGAGGGATTCGTGGTCGGCCATTTGCTCACCCTGTTCAGCGATGTAGTGGCCTCAGTCTAGGCGATCCGCTGACATCGAGGTCCGCTGAAGACTAGATGATGTCGAGGCCGTTGAGGATCGAGATCACGCCTGCGAAGGTGACGATGATGAGCGTGAGGTTGCGCACGACGCGGTCGTCGATGCGGGCAGAGAACTTCGCACCGACGAAACCGCCGGCAACGAGCGCAGGCAGCAGGATCACCGCCGAGGTGAGGGCGTGGGTGGTCAGGATGCCGTGGTACACCATCAGCGGCACGGCGACGATCTGCAGCGTGAAGAAGTAGGCAATGATGTTGGCGCGGAAGACCAGCCGCGGCAGGTTCTGGTTTGCGAAGAACAGGATGACAGGCGGCCCCGCCATGTTGATGCTGCCGCTCATGATCCCGCTAACGAAGCCAATCGGCGCCGAGACGAGCTGCTCGTTCTTCACCTCCCGCCGGAAGCCGCTGAGGAAGAACGCGGCGGCGGCGCAGGTCATCACGCCGATGTAGATGCGCAGCGACGACACGTCGAAGTGGGCGAGGATGTACGTCCCGATCGGCACGCCGCATACACCAGCCAACGTCAGCAGGCCAATGCGCTTTGGCAGCACCGCGACGTACGCATGCCTGAGGATGTAGAGGTTGAGCACCATCCCGTCGATCAGGACGATCGGCGGCGCAAGCTTGGGTGAGATGACCACTGTCAGCAGCGGGATCGCGATCAGGCCAAAGCCGAAACCCGTGAGCGACTGCGAGACGCCGGCGATAAAAATCACACAGAGCGCAAACAGCAGCGGCCAGAGGTCCAGCATAGGGGCATCGTACGCGTGACGGCCCTTAGAGCGGAGACGTCATCGTTTCGAGACTCGCAGATTGGAAGCCTGCGGCCCTTCGCGGTACTCTGTCGGCATGGCCAAGACAGAATCCTTCGACATCACCACCGGCGTGGACCTGCAGGAGGTCGATAACGCCGTCAACCAGGCTCGCAAGGAGATCGGCACCCGCTTCGACTTCAAGAACGTCGTCGCCGAGATCGACTTCGACCGCCACACGCCGAAGCTGAGCCTCCACACCCAGGACGAGTTCACCCTCGAAGCGGTGTGGCAGGTCCTTTCGCAGCGCTTTAATGCGCGCAAGGTGCCGCTGCTGAACATCGAGCGCGCCGGCGTCGAGAAGGCAGGCTCAGACACGGTCCGCCAGGAGCTGAAGATCAAGCAGGCGATCGACCAGGACAGCGCCCGCAAGATCACCGCCTTCATTAAGAAGCAGGGCTACAAGAAGGTGCAGTCTCAGATCCAGGGCGACGAGGTCCGCGTCTCCGCCCCCAGCCGCGACGAGCTGCAGGAGGTTATCAAGGACCTCAAGGGCGAGGACTGGGGCATGGAGCTGAAGTTCGGCAACTACCGCTAGAGCCAGCGCAGCGCAAAGCAAAGCACATTTCGTCCCGGCTAAGCCCGGGACGATGCTCTTAGGGCGCAGAGTTCAGGTCACTACTGGAACGCAGATCAAACGAAAGCGCTTTCGCCTAATAGATAATCTTCGCCATTCCTTATCTACCCTCAACCTTGAGGGGAAGAATGGTCTCGGTTCATAGCTCATCTCCAGGCCACGTACTGAGCGGCGGCCAGTGGCTCGACACTCACTTCGCGGCATGCCGGCCTGAGTACGAAGCGCTGCTGGGGCACGTCCCCTTCGAGGCAGGAGCCAACGTCCTCGACGCCGGCTGCGGGACCGGCGCTTACCTGCCCCTCCTCGAAGCCACGGTTGGGGCAGCAGGCAGCGTTGTTGCGGCCGACCTCGCGCGCGCGAACGTCGCGGTAGTGCCTGGGGGCTTCGCACGCCTGACCGCAGACGTAGGCAGGCTGCCGTTTCACGATGCCGCCTTCGATGGGGTCTGGTCGGCCAATGTCAGCCAGTACTTCGACGACGAGGGCCTCACCGCCCTGCTTGCCGAGTTCTCACGCGTTGTGCGGCCCGACGGGCTGCTGGCGCTGAAAGACGTCGACATGCGGGCGTGGGACGTCCAGCCTGCGCCGCCGTTCCTCGGCGCCCACCTCGCCGAGGCCTGCGCCGCTACCGGGAGAGCCCAGTCGACGGGTTCGATCCGCGGGCGAAACTTGAGGCGTTTCCTCGAAAACGCCGGCTTCGTCGACGTCGAGCAGCACTCACTCCTTATCGAGAGATGGGCGCCGCTGGACGCCGCGGCCTCACGATTCTGGACCGACTGGCTCGTCTATCTCGCCGCCGTCGCTGAAGACTCAGAGCTGCCGCGGGAGGACCGCTCATTCTGGCAGAGCGTTGCCACACCGGAGCAGGCGACGGCATTCGTGGCGTCACCGAGCTTCTACGGCTC
>JBFWZE010000037.1:0-23769 GCA_050185685.1 Dehalococcoidia bacterium | reverse complement strand
TTCTCGAGGCAAGGCCTGCGGCTTCAGCACGGAGGCGGCTGCGCAGCTTCTGCGTCAGGCTTCGTACGCCGAGGTGGTCGCGGGCGGCACGGAAGAGGTCCTCTTCGGACGTGTGCCCTTCCTTCAGCCCGTCGATGATCGCGCGCTGGTCGCGGCTGACCCACTCTCGGCCGTTCACCGCCGCCTCGTCCTCAACCTCATCGATGTCGGCTTCGTCCTCGTCTTCGCCGTTGTGGAGCTGACGCAGGACGCTGAGGACGCGCTCGGTCTCTGCCTCCGGGCTGCTGTGCCAGTCGCGGTAGGGAATGCGATGGACGCGCCAGCCTGCGCGTTCGAGGATGTCCTGCCGCTCAATCTCATCGAGGCCTTCACCGCTGCCGAAGCGCACGCCGTCGCACTCCACCGCGAGGCGGACGTCGAGCGCCGCGTCCTCGACCACAAGGCCGATGCGCAGGCCGCAGGCGACGTAGTTGTGCTGGACGAGCAGCCCCTTGGCAAGCAGCGCCGACGCCACGTCTGCCTGGAACTGCGAAGCGAACTCACCGGGGCGGCTCGACGTCGCGGCGCCGGGTGGGTTCGCCTCGACCTTTTCGCCGTGCTTGAGCCAGTCCGTGATCGCGCCCGGCCGGCCGCTGGCGAAAGTGAACGCCTCGATCGGAGCGGAGTGGAAGACGTGGACCTCGTCACGGGCGCGGGTGAAGGCGACGTTGAGCATGCCCTGGATGTGGGCCTGGTCGCTCATCCGCGCCGAGAGCGCCTCCTGCGGCATCAGCTCGGCGTCGTAGCTGAGGGAGTAGAGGATCACGTCGCGCTCGTCGCCCTGGAAGCCGTCCGGGTTGATCACGACGAGCTCGTGGTCGAGCCAGGCCTGCTCCGGCACCCGCTGCGTCACCATCTCCTGCACGAGGTCGACCTGCTCGTCGAACAGGCACATGACGCCAATGGAGGCGCCGGCGTAGAGCGGGTTGTCGATGAGCTGCTGCAGCAGCTCGACCAGCGCCGAGGCCTCGACCTCATTCTCTTGCGAGCCGTTCGAGAGCACGCCGCCGTCGACCGGGTGCAGCTCGATGATCGGCTGGCGCGGCGGGCCGTACTTCTTCTGGCGCTCGTCGGTCATGATCCGCAGCTGGCCGTCGTACCAGCGCTGGTTGGAGAACTGGATGATCGGCGGCAGGGAACGGAAGTGCTCGTTCAGCAGCACCTCCTCCTCCGAGCGCGTGTAGGCGAGGGTCAGCAGGCTTTGCTCGGAAGGATGAAACCAGCGCTCCGGGTCGAGGCGGTCCAGTCCTTCGCGCTGCCACGCCTGCCGCGTCACGTCCTGGCTCATGAAGGCAAAGCGCCGCGGCTGCATCTGCTTTGAATCGCCGAAGATCACCAGCTTCTTGCCGCGATAGGCGACCGGCATGATCGACGGCAGGTCTACTTGCGAGGCCTCGTCGACGATAACGACGTCGAAGAGGCCGGGGAGGCAGGGGAAGAGGCGGGCGACGTCGTCCGGACTCATCACCCAGACCGGCAGCAGCTTGAGGACCATGCGCGCGCGGTCGGCGTCGGCCTTCATGCGGTCGAAGAGGCTGAAGTTCTTGTAGCGGGCCTGGTCGCGCTTGAGCACCGCTGACAGCTCGCGTAGCCCGGCGCGCTCCTCCCGCGATGCCCGCGCCACCGTGAGCTCACCGCCGAGCTCCAGCGCCTCTTCCGCGAGCTGGAGCAGCCGCTGACGCCGCTTCGACACCGCCTCAGCGAGGTCCGCGCTGGACGGCGCGTCCCTGCCGGTCGCCCTGCGCTTCGCCTGCCAGTAGCCGAAGCGCTTCAGCAGCCCGCCGAGACCGTCGGCGGACGTCATCGCGCGGTGGGCCCCCTCAAGGCCGGCATCGAGGGCAAGGGCCTCCTCGTAGGCGGCGCTGAGATTCTGCTTGCTGCCGGCCTCGGCGGCGAACTCGGCGGCGATGCGGTCGAACTCGCGCGCGACCTCCTGCTCGCTGCGTTCCTTGCGCACGCGGTCGAGGCGTCGCAGCAGGTCGTTCTTCGACTCGCGGTCGTTGTGGAGGAGCGTCATCGGCAGCTCCTCCATCTGGAGGCCAGCCAGCTTCTCGTCCACCACCTCCAGCGCTTTGTCCTTCTGGGAGCTGATCAGCACCGTCCTGCCGGTCGCCGCGAGGTGGCAGGCGATGTTCGCGATCGTCAGCGACTTGCCCGTCCCCGGCGGCCCTTCGACGCGAATGACGCGGGTCGAGTCGTCCTGCACCAGCATGGCTGCCCGCCGCTGCGCCCGGTTCGAAGGGAAGGGGAAGAAGACCTGCGCGGCGTCGACTGCCTCGTCCGAGAGCTCGACCGCCGTGCCCGCCCCACCGCCGAGCAGGGGGCCAAGCGCCGAGAGCTGCACCGAGGCCTCCGATGCGGCGATGTGGTCGAGGTCGCTGGCGAGGAAGTAGCTGCTCTTGGGCGCCACGAATAACGCCGCCTGGTCAATCAACCGCAGCCCGTTCTCGCCCGGCGCCGGCTCCAGCGGCACCTCGCCGAGACTGCCGTCCAGCGCCGCGCCCTCCTGCGTCAGATACGGGAACTCGCGTGTAACCGTGGCGACGAGACGCTGAAGGCTGTCGAAGGTCAGCGGCAGCGTCGGTGTCTCGGCGATGACGCGGGCGAGGCGCTGCTCGTGCTGGTCGGGATCGCCGTTGCTGCGAAAGGGCAGCAGGTTGACCTGGACGACGTCGTCCGCCTGCTCGATCACGTACCCGTCCGCAGACGGCTCGACCGTCACCCTCAAGTGAAGCAACGGCGCGCGAATCGGCTCACCGTCTCGGCGGCCGACGACGTAGGGGTAGCCGTAGAGGACCTCGCGCTCGTAGGGGTTCAGCGTCGATGCTGCGTGCATCTTCTGCACCGCGTCGAAGAGCGGCGAGCGCTTCGAGACCCTGATCGTGCCCTTGCCCGAGAGCAGCGTCTCTGCCGTCAGCTCACCGCCGAGCCAGGCGAATTCGTGGGAGCGCCGCCCCTCCTTCGCCCAGCGGACGAACTGCGTCGTCGTGCGACCCTGGTGGCGCAGGATGTCGGCGTAGACGCGGGCCAGCGCCGGCAGCAGTCCCGGCTTCAGCGGCCGCGATATCGGCGGCGATACGGCCTCACTCATAGCACGATCGTTCCCTCGCTCCCCGGAAGGGAGGGAATTACCGGGCGGCTCCGGCGAGGACGCTGCAGCGGTTTTTCGTCTTCGGCCGACGGTGTTGCCGGCTTCGCGAGCTTCGGCAGACGCAGGGCCCCGGTCGCGCGGACGTGGCAGCTATGGCAGAGCACCTCGAGGTTCGTCTGGTGGTTGAGGCAGGTGACGCCGCGGTAGCGCCCGCCGAGGGGCTGGATGTGGTTCACCTCCAGCCGCAGCTCGTGACGAGTGTAGATGATGCGACGCTCAGGGTCCTTCTTGATCTCGCTGGGCTTGAAGCCGCAGCGTTCGCATGCCCACTTCGCGCGGCGGCGGGCGTAGCGTCGCGCATCCGCCCAGACGTGTTCGCGCTGAAACTCGCGCGCGTGGGCGTCGGAGCAGTAGGCGGTGCGGCGCCCCTCGAGCGGCTTGCGGCATGAAGCCAGGCGGCAGACGCTCTCCGAGAGGTCGACGCAGGTCACGAAGTCACGCCAGGACGGGGGTAGCGTTGTCATAACCGGTCGCAGCGAGGATACCACCCGCGACATCTACGTCATTGTCGCGCCGGCGATCGCCGCCTATTCTGCGCGGGACATAGGCGTCACCGCAGCAGAGTTCGTACGCCTCATAGCGTAGAGACGACATCAGTCGGGGTTAGATCCTTCGCTCCGCTCAGGATGACAACAAGGGGCTGGCTTTAGCGAGGACCAAGCAGGGTAGGTAGGGGCGCAGCCCATGCCCGGGGGGATTGGGGGGTGTCCCCCCAGGATCCGATTTTAAATGGGTAGCGGAGCAGACCGAGAGGGATGCGCAGCGGCGTCCCGGCAGGACATCAACACGAGGAATCCGCAGCATGAACGACATCGACCTGGATCCCCTGGGCGTCCGCGGCGACTTCCGCGCTGCCCTGACCAGCACCTACCTCGATACGCCGGCAACGACGCCGCTGGCGAGGCAGGTCGAAGAAGCCGGGGCGGCGTTCCTTCGCACCCAGGGCGATGGCCCAATCTCGCTGCCGGCGATCTTCCAGCGCACCAGCGAGGTCCGGGCGAAGTTCGCCAGCCTCTTCGGCGCGTCTGAGCGCGAGGTCGGCTTCATGTACACGACGGCGGAAGCGGAGAACGTCCTCACGGGCGCCCTCGACCTCAAGCCTGGCGACAACGTCGTGGTCGACGACCTTCACTACACCACCGCCTACGTCCTCTACCGCAACCTCGAGCAGACGAAGGGCATCGAGCTGCGCGTCGTGCCGTCGGTCAATGGTCGCGCCGGCGTCGAGGAGTTCGCGCCCCACGTCGACGCGAAGACGAAGCTCGTTTCCGTCGCCTGGGTCTCGAACGTCAACGGTTACCGCCACGACGTCAAAGCCCTCGCAGACCTCGCGCACGCGAACGGGGCGCTGCTCTACGCCGACGCGGTGCAGTCGCTCGGGGCGTTCCCGGTGAACCTGCGCGACGAGGGCGTCGACATGGTGTCGAGCGGCACGTACAAGTGGCTGCTCGGCGGCTTCGGCATCGCGCCGTTCTTCCTGCGCGAGGAGCATCTCGACCGCATCCGCCCAGACCGGCTCGGCGCGTTCTCGGTGAAAGAGACGCGGCCCGGCTTCGACTACACCCTGCACGAGGGCGGCCGTGGCTTCGAGTACGCGACGCTGGCCTTCGCGCCGCTCTACATGCTGGGCGCGGGCCTCGAGCTCATCGAGCAGGTCGGCCTCGACCGCATCGAGGCGCATACGGTGCCGCTCGCCTGGGAGATGCGCCGCGCCGTCATCGATGCCGGCTTCGAGGCGATCACGCCCGAGGGCAACCACTCACCGATCGTCGCCTTCAAGCCGGCACGCGACCCGGACGCGGCGCGAGAGGTCTTCAAGCGCCACAACGTCCACCTCACCGTGCGCACCAACGCCCTGCACGGTGTGCACATCCGCGCCGGCGCCGCCCTCTTCAACAACAGCGAGGACCTGACGAAGCTTCAGGACGCGCTCGAAGAGCTCGCTTCCTTGCCGAGGGTCTGAGCACCGAAGGCGCGCAGGTTCGCGACAGCCGCGTTCAGCGTCTCGATCTTTTTGCAGAAGGCGAAGCGGATCTCGTTCTCGCCGCGGCCGGGCGTCAGGTAGAAGTTCGAGCCGGGCACCGCCGCCACCTTCGCCTCGTGGAGCAGCCGCATCGCGAACTCAGTCGAGTCGCTCTTAGCGTCGATGCCGGTGAAGTCGGCCATCACGTAGTACGAGCCCGCCGGCGCCGCGCAGGTGAAGCCGATGCTGCGTAGCCCGGCGACGAGCAGGTCGCGCCGCTCCTGGTAGAACGACGGCATTGCATCGTAGTAGTCGTCCGGCATCGTCAGCGCGGTGACGCCGGCGATTTGCAGCGGTGTCGGCGCCTGGACGACGGTGATGTCGTGGACGGCGCGGACGTAGCGCGTGTAGGCGGGCGGGCAGATCGTCCAGCCGATGCGCCAGCCGGTCGCGACATAGGTCTTCGACATCGCGTTGCAGGTGAAGGTGCGGTCACGCATGCCGGGCAGGGTGGCGATGCTGATGTGCTTCGCCTCGTCATAGAGGATGTGCTCGTAGATCTCGTCCGTGATCACGATCAGGTTGCGGCGTTTCGCGAGGTCGGCGATTTGCTGCAGCTCCTCCAGCGTGAACACCTTGCCTGAGGGGTTGTGCGGCGTGTTCAGCAGGATCGCGACCGTCCGGTCCGTGATCGCCGCTTCGAGCTGCGCCGGGTCGTAGGTCATCGTCGCCGGGTCGATCGTCACCGCCTTCGGGACGAGCCCGAGGACGACGCACTGGGGAACGTACGCCTCGTGAAAGGGCTCGAAGAAGACCACCTCGTCGCCCGAGTTCGCCACCGTCTTGAGCACCGACATGATCGCTTCGGTCGCGCCGAGCGTGACAACGATGTCCTCCGGGTCGATACCCTCGATGCCGTTGAAGCGCGCCGCCTTGTCTGCAATTGCCTCGCGCAGCGGCGGGATTCCGTAGGTGTAGCTGTACTGGTTGTTGCCGCCCGCGATCGCCGCCCGCGCCGCCTCTTTCACCGGCTCCGGCGTGTCGTAGTCGGCGAAACCCTGCGAGAGGTTGACGGCGCCGTGCTCGTTGGCGAGGCGGGTCATCTTGCGAATCACCGTCTCGCCGAGGTTCCACTCGTTCAGCGCGCGGTTGAGATGCAGCTCAGCCATCAGGCGATCTCAACTTCGGCTTCGATTTCGACCGGGATGCCGAAGGGCAGCTCCGCCATGCCGACGGCGGAGCGCGCGTGGGCGCCAATCTCCGGCCCATAGAGTTCCACGATCAGCTCGCTGAATCCGTTGATGACCGCCGGCTGATTGCCGAAGCCCGGCGCTGAGTTCACCATCCCCAGCGCCTTCACCCAGGCGGTAACGCGATCGAGGTCGCCGATCGCCCGTTTGAGGTCGGCGAGGATGGCCAGGCCAACCAGCTTCGCTGCTTCCTTGCCCTGCTCGAGCGTGAGCTCACCGCCGACCTTGCCACGCACCTCCCAGACGGTGCCGTCCGAGTTCAGTGGACCGTGCCCGGCGATCACCGCGCGGTTGCCGATCAGACGCACCGGGACGAAGGGAAACGGACCGCCCGGCAGTTGCTGCACGTCTGGCAACGTCAGACCAAGTTCCGCGAGTCGTGCTTCGACCTTCATTCTCTGCCCCTTCGTATACCAAAACCGGGAGAACCCGGCCCACTCTAGAGAGTGGTCGTTACTGGGCCGCAGCATACGCGATGCGTGAGTTCAGGGGCAGATTCGGGATGCGGGTGGCCGGCAATCAGTCACGGCGAGAGACGCCCCAATTCTGCATCCTGAACGGAGTGAAAGGATCTCCCCGCGAATATCGGACCACCGCCGCATCGTACGTGCGCGCCTGCTACGCCTGCCCCAGTACCCAAGCGGAGATCCTTCACTGGCGTTCAGGATGGAGAAGACGGGACCTCGGCGTAGTTACGCGGGCGCTTCTTCCACCGTCTCCACGGAGACAGGGGTCGTCGCCTTGCGGGTGCGGCGGCGTACGCGGCGCAGGCGGTGCCAGGCGAGCGTGACTCGCTGCTGCAGCGGCCCGGCGCGGCGAATGCTCATGTCCGGCCGCGGCGCCTTCCAGGTGCCGTCCTCGAGGCGGGCGTAGCGCATGACGATGACGTCACTGGCGTGCTTCAGCGGGTTGCCCTCTGCGTCCAGCTTTGCCTTATAGGACGGCAGGACGATCGTCGGGGCCGCGCCGCCCCGGATGTGGAATCGCATCGCCGGCGTGTACGTGCCCGGGTCGTCGAGCTTGAGGGCGCTGCCGGGGGCGTTGTCGACCGGGGTCGTCGTGAGGGCGTACTTCACCTCCGGCGGCTGCATGTGCAGCGCCGCGTTGCGCAGCAGGGAGCCAAGGCCACCGCCGCGCTCCTGGCGTCCGAGCGTGGTGATCTGCAGCAGGATGACGGTGTCGCCGCCCTTGTGTGCGGAGCTGTGCCAGGTGTCGAGACTGATCAGATCGGCGAAGGTGGGGAACTGCTCGCTCAGCTGCTCCGGGTCGCCCTCGATCTGCGCCCTGATCGTCTGCAACACGGCGGTCTGCTTCTCGCCGTCCTCGAGGGATCGCTGCGCGACGAAGATGCCCTGCCCGGCCTTCGCTGCCATCTCGCCGATGTCCTGGAAGCCGAGGAACGCGGACGCACCCCACTCCGCAAAGAGGCCTTCGCCGATGTTCTCGAGGTTCTCCTTCTCGGCGCGAAGGTCCCAGAGGCGCTGGATCCGGACGTGGGAGTCGGCGACGTCGGCGCGCGAGACACGGCGGTGCTCGAACTCATAGGCAGCGGCTGCGGCAAGCGCGGACGCGGCCGAGACGGCAGATGCAGCGATGGCGCCGCTTTTGCGGTTTAGCTTCGGCATGGGGACACCTCACTACAAGTGTAGCGTTCGCCCTGATGCCTTATGTCTCTCAGGCAGCTATCAGATCGCTACTTCGGCGCAACCATGCTGCCATCCGAGGGCGACAGTCGATCGCGCTGGTCCGACCACGCGGCCCATAGCGCTGCGTAGGCGCCGCCGGCAGCGACGAGCTCATCATGCGTCCCCGTCTCGACGACGCGGCCGTTCTCGAGCATGACGATGCGGTCGGCCTGGCGTGCCTGCGTGAGGCGGTGAGCGACGACGATCGACGTGCGACCGCGCAGAGCCGCATCCGCCGCTCGTTCGAGCACGCGTGCGCCGGAGCTGCCTGCCTCCGCCGTGGCCTCGTCGAGGATCGCGATCGGCGGGTTCATGAGGATGAGACGTGTGAGAGCGAGCTGCTGTGCCTGGCTGGCCGTGAGACGGTGCGCCCCTTCGCCGACTCTCGTCCTGAGGCCGTCGACCAGGGCATCGACCCAGGTGAGGGCGCCGGTGTCCCGCAACGCGTCACGCAGCTCATCGTCCGTGGCGCCGGGCCGGGCGAGGCGCAGGTCTTCGGCGAGGGTGCCGGAGAAGACGTGGACTTCCTGCGTTATCAGCGCAACGACGCGGCCGGTGACGTCGCGACCTTCGACGATGCGGATGCCGCCGAGATCGACTTCGCCGGCCTGCGGTTCGTGGATGCCGGCCAGAAGCTTCGCCAGCGTCGTCTTGCCCGCGCCGCTCGCGCCGACGAGAGCCACGCGTTCGCCTGCTGCCGCCTCGAAGTCGACGCCGTCGAGCACCTTATGCCCCGACATGTAGCTGAAGTCGACGCCTTTGGCGGCCACCGATGGCGCGTCCACCGGCGGCAGGTCGTGCACCTCAGGCGCAGGCATCCGGGCGATGCCCACGAGGCGTGCAAGGCCGGAAGCCGCGTTCTGCCCCTCGTCGAAGTTCAGGAGCACCGCCGACACCGGATCGAAGATGCGATGGAAGAACAGCGCGGCGGCGGTCGTCGCGCCGATCGTCGCCGTGTCGGCGCGGACGAGGAAGAAGCCGGTGACCAGGATGGCGGTCAGGCCGACGAACTCGGCGAGGTTGACGCGGGCAAAGAAGCGCTGGCGCAGGCCGAACACGACGAAGTTAAAGTCACGCGCCACCAGCGACCGCTCCTCGACCAGCGCAGCCTGCTTGTCGTGGAGGTTCAGGGCACGAACAGTGCGTGCTCCCTCCATCGCGTCGAGCACCTTCTGCGCCCGCTCACCCTCAAGAACGCGCTCTCGAGCGAACAGCGGCGTCGACTTGTGCAGGTACCAGATCAGGGTGCCGATCTGCACCGGCGCAGCACAGAGCCCGGCGAGAGCAAAGCGCCAGTCCAGCAGCGCGAGGCCGCCAATCGTCATGAGAATCGTCAGCAGCGAGCCGATCAGCGTCGGGAAGACATTGCGCACCGCGTTGGCGATCACGCTGACGTCGCCGCCGACGCGGGAGGCGAGGTCGCCGCTGCCGGCTTCTTCGATCTGAGCCAGCGGCAGCCGCAGCGCCCGGTCGACGACCTGCTCGCGGAGGTTGGCAAGCATCGTCTCACCGAGACTCGTCAGCAGCGCGAAGCCGAGGGCGGTCAGCAGGCCGTCACCGACCGCGACCAGCACGAGGATGACAACGGGCGTCGTGATCGAGGAGGCACCGCGGCCATCGACGACGCGGTCGACGATTTCGCCCATCATCAGCGGGCCGAGCAGAGCGACGCCGCTGGTGCCGAGGAGGGCGACGACCATCAGCAGGCTGTGCAGGCGATAGCGCCCCAGGAGCTTTCGCAGCGTCTCGCGCGTCTCGCGGCCGGAGGCGGTAGGCAGCAGCACGCGGGCGTTGGTCATGAGAGCACCAGCTCCTGGTAGTCGGCCCGCGTCTCCAGCAGTTCGGCGTGGACATCGTCGGAGATGACCCTGCCGTCCTCGACAAAGATGACGCGGTCGGTGATCGCCAGCAGGGCAGGGCTCGTGCAGACCAGGAGCGTCGTCTTGCCGCGGCGGGTCCGCCGAATACCGTCCGCGATGCGCGCCTCCGTCACCGAGTCGACCGCGGTCGTCGGGTCATGCAGGACCAGGACGGGGGGCTGGGCGGCCAGCGCCCGCGCGAGGGCAACGCGCTGCCTCTGACCGCCTGAGAGCGAGCGGCCGCCCTCCGAGATCGAGCTGTCGACGCCGCTCGGCAGGTTCTCAGCGACTTCGTCGGCGGCGGCAGCCTCGATCGCCCAGGTCACGTTCTCCTCGGTTGGCCGCGGGCCGCGGATGTTCTCGAGCATCGTCTCGGCGAAGAGGTAGGAATCGTGCGGCGTTACAAGCACCGCCGCGTGCAGCTCGTCCGCGCGCAGGCCTGAAATCGACCGGCCGTCGACCTCAATCCGGCCACCCTCGAGCGGTGCGAGGCCGGTGAGGCAATCGAGCAACGCGACGGCGTCGAGGGCGTCGGTCATCGCAATGCCAACGCACTCGCCGGCGCCGACCTCAAAGCTCAGACCTCGCAGCGAAGCGTGGGAGACATCGTCGAATCGGAGGTCGCCGCGCACCGGCTGTTGAAGCGTCGTCTGTCCCTCGATCACCGGCGGTGTTGCGAGCACCGTCGCGAGACGCCCGGCAGAGGCCCGAGCGCGCGCCCACATCGCACCCATGTTAGTCAGGCGGGTCATCGGACCGATCAGGAACTGCGTCAGGCCGAGGGCGGCAATCAGGTCACCAACGCTGATCTTGCCGTCGGCAGCCAGCCGGCCACCGACCAGCGCGACGATCGCGAGGAAGACGCCGGTCAGACCCAGATTCAGGCCCTGGTAGGTCGCCTGCGTCCGTGCTGCACGGATTGTGGCCTTGAGGGAGGAGCGGCTCGCCTGCCTGTAGCGCTCGATCGCCGCATTCTCGGCGCCGATGCCCTTGAGGACGCGCAGACCGGAGACGAGGTCGTTGGCGACACCCGCCGCCCGCGCCGCGCCGGCCTGCTCGTGGCCGCTGTGCTCCTCGAGGGTCCGGCCGAGGAACTGGACCAGGGCAATCAGGGGAATCGTGCCGAAGAGGACCAGCAGGCCCAGCGGTATCGAGATGCGGAGCAGGACGATCGTGGTCACGGCGAGCGCGGCGAAGGCGCCGCTGACCGCGGAGATCACGTAGGCAATGCGGCCGACGCGCTCGGCGTCACCGGTAGCGATGCTGAGCAGCTCGCCGGGGAGGCGGCCAGAGTCCGCACCACCGGCGGGGTCGAGGACGCGACGGGCGACGGCGACGCGCAGGTCATGCTCGGCACCCTTGAAGACGCGCTGGAGAAAACCCGCGCCGAACCGCCACGAGTTCGAGAACGCGGCGAAGAGCACCGCCATCACTGCAATCGCCAGCGGCAGCCGGTCGTATTCGCCGTTCGTCACTGCATGATCAATGAAGAAGCCGATAGCAACCGGCACCAGCGATTCGCCCGTTTGATGACCGATGATGCCCAGCGTACCGAGGCCGATGCGGAATCTGCGCGGCCAGACCACGGCGCGGATCAGCCCGAGCGAACCGCCTTTCGCGCCTTCGGTAAGCGGATCCGCCATCTCAGGCGTGATTCGGCGGCAGGCCCAGCGGGTGCGCCTGCTCGACGAACTTGCAGACGCTCAGCAGCTGGGGCTCCGAGAAGCGCGGGCCGACGACCTGAAGGCCAATCGGCAGACCGGCGGCTGTGAGTCCGGACGGAACGCTCGCTGCCGGCAGCGCCGCGAGCGAGACGAGGAAGGTCTGGGCCACCCAATCGATGTAGGTCGCAAGCGGCTTGCCATTGATCATGGCGGGGTAGTTCTGCTCGACGGGGAAGGGCTCCACCGGGACTGTCGGCGTCAGGAGCACGTCGTAGCGGTCGAAGAGCTGACGCCAGCGGTGCCAGATCTCAGCCCGCAGGTGCTCGGCGCGGGCAATGTCCATGATCGATACGTCGAGGCCGAGCTCGATGTTGCCGCGCAGGTTGGCACCGAGCTGGTCGAGCTTATCGAGACGCGCCAGGTGATTGCCGACCATCGATTCGCCCCGCAGCGTGATAAACGCCTCGCGGAAGGCAGAGAGATCGAACACAGTCTCCTCAATGATGGCGCCGGCCGCCCGCAGGCCGAGAGCAGCCTCACGGCAGCTCCTGGCGATGCCGTCGTCGATGCCGATGCCGGCGATGTCGGCGACGTACGCGACGCGGAGGCCGGCAAGGTCGCGCTGCCCGCTCACAACCGACAGCGCCGACTCCCAGGGTACCGGGGTCGAGAGGGGCGTCGTCCGCGAGAGCCCGGTCATCGCGTCGAGCAGGAGGGCGCAGTCCTCGGCGGTGCGTGCCATGGGGCCTTCGACGCTCTGGTCGTGCCAGGGCAGCGTCGCCGGGTGCTTCGGCACGAGCCCGCTGGTCGTCCGCAGGCCCACGACGCCGCAAAACGCCGCCGGTGTGCGCAGCGAGCCGCCGAAGTCGGTGCCCTCTGCCAGCGGCACCATCCGCGATGCCAGCGCCGAGGCGCCGCCGCCGGTCGAGCCGCTTGCCGATAACGCCGCGTTCCACGGGTTGCGGGTGGCGCCAAAGACCGCGTTGTAGGTGTTGCCGCCGGTCCCGAACTCGGGTGTGTTCGTCTTCCCGACGATGACGGCGCCCGCGGCCTTGAGGCGCTTGACAACCTCTGCGTCTTCGACGGGCACATGATCGCTAAAGAGGGTCGAGCCCCAGGTCGTGCGGATGCCCGCTGTTGGTGTCAGGTCCTTGATGCCGACGGGAATGCCGGCCAGCTGCCCCGCCGTACCGTCAAGCAGCGCCGCCTCGGCCGCTTTCGCCGCGGTGCGCGCTTCTTCCGGCGCCAGCGTGACGAAGGCATTCAGAAGCGGGTTTACCTTCGCGATGGCGTTGAGGTGAGCTTCGAGGACCTCTGTAGGACTGACCTGCTTGCGTTGCAGCAGAGTGCTGAGCTCGACGGCGGAAAGGTGCGTCAGGACATCTTCGGACGGCATGCCGCGATTAGAGCAGCGGCCTCTATCAGTGTCAAACCGGCGCATGGCCGCGGGCTTCTGTGATTACATCGTTTTAGCTATTGATTATGTATTAGTAGTTGCGTACCATCCCGCAGGCCACCAGCGCATACGCGCCACTCATAGCTTGTCTCAATCCCCCTCCGGCAAATTGGTGAACTAATCAATCATCCATAGAGGAAGTAAACCTCTACATTAGCCCCGTCATTGACATTAGGATTTCTTCGCGACTAACCTGCTTCCGCAATCAAATAGCGGGACCAACCCGGCAGGTATCGGTGGAGGATAGCAGTGGGCGGCTACCTGGCTCGTAGATTTATTGGGATCGGCTTCAACCTCTTATTGGTTTCGCTGCTTCTCTTCTTCCTCCTGAGGCTGGTCCCGGGAGACATCACTCTCACCATCCTCACGGAATCATCCACGGCTGAGCAGCGTGAGGCGTTCAGAGAGCAGCACGGCCTCGACAAGGGTCCGCTGGAGCAGTACATCAACTGGCTCGGCAACGCCCTCACTGGAAACCTGGACAAGTCGTTCCGCTCCGGTCTGGAGGTCTCCGACGAGTTCGCCAGCCGCTTCCCCGTGACGATGGAGATCGTCATCCTCAGTTTCTTCTTCACAAGTCTCTTCGGCATAACCGGCGGCGTTGTCGCTGCGACACGACAGGACAGCGCCTGGGACTACGGCGCCCGCTTCATGGCGATCTTCGGCATCTCGATCCCGAGCTTCCTGCTCCTGACCCTGATGCTCACGCTGCCGGCGCGCTGGTTCGACTACGCACCGCCCTTCGGCGCTATCCACTTCACGGAAGCGCCTCTCGACAACCTCCGCCTCTTCGTCCCGCCGACGCTGCTCCTGGCAATCGGCGGCTCCGCGTCGCTGATGCGCCTCACGCGCACGGCGATGCTTGACGTGCTGCGCCAGGACTACCTGCGCACCGCCCGGTCGAAGGGCCTCGCCGAAAAGGCGGTCATCTTCAAGCACGCCGTTCGCAACGCGCTGCCTCCGGTGCTGACCTTCATGGGCCTTCAGCTGAGCACCCTGCTCGGCGGCTCGATCATTGTCGAGCAGGTGATGGCGCTTCCCGGCCTTGGCAGCTGGGCTCTCGCCGCGATTCAGAGCAAGGACTACCCCATCGTCCTTGCGTTCTCGATGTACGCCGCCGCTGTGCTGATGTTCATCAGCCTCGCCGTCGACATGCTCTATGCCTTCCTGGACCCCCGGGTCCGCTACTCATAAACAGGGGAGAAGACGTTGGCTGAACAAGCGATTCAGGATGCAGCACCGCGGCCGCAGGATGCGGTGGTTCTCCCCGCCGGGCGTTCGCGCCTGCAGAAGACATGGTCGACGTGGCGCAAGAAGCCATTCGGCGTGCTCGGTGCGATTTTCATCGTGTTCTTCATCGTTATCGCCTTCCTGGCGCCGTACATCGCCCCGTATTCGCCGGGTGATTTCGCGGGTAGCCGGCTGGAAAGCCCCAGCGGCTCTCACCTGCTGGGCACGAACAACCTCGGCCAGGACACGCTCTCCCGCACGATCTACGGCTCGCAGATCTCGATCGCGGCCGGATTCAGCGCCACCCTCCTCGCGGTCGGCGTCGGCACCTTCCTTGGCATCATTTCGGGCTACGCCGGCGGCTGGATTGACCTCGTAATCAACCGGTCGCTGGAGGTGCTGGCATCCCTGCCAGGCATCGTCCTTGCCCTCGTTCTCGTCGCCGTGCTCGGCCGGGCGAACGCGAACAGCACGAACCTGATCGAGATTGCCTGGCAACTACGGACACTCGAGCTGGCAATCGCGATCTCCTTCATCTTCGGCAACATGCGCATCATCCGGTCCGCCGTGATCCGCGAGCGCAACCTGCCGTACATCGAGGCTGCGAAGTCCCTGGGCGTCCCCCCGACGCGCATTCTCTGGCGCCACATCCTGCCCAACGTGATGCCCTACATCATCGTTGCGTTCAGCACGATCATCGGCGCCGTCATCCTGATCGAGGCCTCGCTGTCCTTCCTCGGCTTCGGCGTCTCGTCGGGCACACCGTCGTGGGGCATCGACCTCTCCGCCCGCAACCGTGAGTACTTCAACGTTGCGCCCTGGCTGATGATCGGTCCCGGTGTCGCCCTGAGCCTCACCGTTCTTGGATACAACTTCCTGGGAGACGCCCTTCGCGACATCCTCGACCCGCGTCTCCGGGGCTCGAAATAGGGGGGCAGTCAAAGCAGCAGCGTTTTCCTCACTGGAGCACACGGAACCTAACCATTGGGTCTGGGAAACCAGACAACGTATCAGGGAGCAACTTTGGCATCTAACTACTGGACCCGGGTATTAGAGCAGCGCACGCTGAGCCGCCGCCGAGCCCTCGCGCTCGCGTCGACGGGCCTCACCGGCGCTGCATTGCTCGCCGCATGTGGCGGCAGCGACAACTCATCGGATGGCGGTAACGGCGGCGGTGGCGGCACCATCAAGGAAGCCAAGAACGGCGAATTCACCCCATCCGACGGCACGCCTACAAAGGGCGGTCGATTCGTCTACCACTACACGACCAGCCAGAACTACAACCCCGTTGCCAACTGGAACGAGGGCACCTGGCTCGGCGGCCGAACCGTTTACGACCGGCCGATCACCTCTCGCGAAGACGAGCGCCGCTACGTGCTCGAGGCGATGGAGAAGATCGAGACACCGGACCAGCTGACGGTGGTCATGACCCTCAAGCCCGGCATGACCTTCCACGACATCGCTCCGGTCAATGGCCGCGCGGTGAAGGCTTCAGACATCGTCGCAAGCCAGAAGTACGTCAAGGACCTGCCGAACGCGTTCGACAAGACCTTCCAGAACGACTTCCTCGAGAGCGCGACCGCTTCGGACGACCGCACCGTCACCTACAAGCTGAAGAAGCCGAACGCTTATCTCTTCAGCCAGAACATGCTCGGCTCCGGCACCGGCCAGCCGATCATCCCGGCGGAAACGTTGGACGGCCTCGACAGCGGCAAGCAGATTGGCAGCGGCCCCTTCTACGTCGACACGCAGCAGCTTTCGGTGAACTACCTGTACAAGAAGTTCGCCCGCTACCGCGAGCAGGAGAAGGGCCTCCCCTACGTCGATGAGGTCGAGGTGAAGTTCATCCCCGACACCGCGGCGCAGGAAGCAGCCTTCCGCGGCGGCCAGCTCGACTGGTGGCGCAACCCGACGCCGACGCAGGTCGAGAATGTGCCGAAGGAAATGGGCACGCGCGTACGCTCGCTCTTCCTCCCCGGCCTCGGCAACATGCCCTGGCACCTCAACATGGAGCGCAACCTGCCCTGGCAGAGCGATGTCCGCGTGCGTGAGGCGTTCTGGCGGCTGACGAACCAGGCGCAAATCCTTTCGCTGGCGTTCAACAACCAGGGCGTGATCCCGAAGGGTGTCCTCCCGGCCGGCCTCAAGGCCTACCAGCTCGCGGACAAGGACATCGCGTCCTTCTTCGCTGAGGACATCGCCAAGGCGAAGCAGCTCCTCAGTGCTGCAAACTACGACGTCAACAAGGACTGGGACCTCATGGGTGGTTCCGCTGCGACTTCGACAGACGCGGCAGCCCAGGTCTGGCAGCAGCAGCTCGCCCGTGGCGGCATCAAGAGCCACATCTCCAACATCACCGGTACGGCCCAGCTCTTCCAGCGCTGGACCGACAACGACTGGGAGCTTTGCATCAACGGCTCTCCTGGCACGGACACCCCCGGCCAGGCGCTGCGCATTCAGCACAGCAAGAGCTGGTCTGACACCTACCGCCGCTTCGCGCTGCACGACGCGGAAATCGACGCACTCATCGAGAAGTCGGAAACGGCTACGGACTTCGAAGAGAACGTCAAGCTGGTGAACCAGGTCCAGATGCTCTGCATCCAGAAATTCACAAGCGCCTACCAGATGGTGACGCAGAACGTGAACAACCTGTTTAGTGCACGTGTTCAGAACTTCGAGCTGACCCAGGTGGCTCCGGCCTACTACAACGAGGTTTGGCTGAAGCAGGCGTAAGGTCTTCGAGCTTTGCCGGCGTGAGCAGTCACGCCGGCAAAGGCTCCTCCTTCTGAGCACGGTGTGGATTGGGGGCGTTTTTGAATCAAACGGCCACAACATCGGGCAAGGGATCCAAATAGCCCGGAACAACCGGGAAAAGGGGGAGCAAGATGGCTTCGAACTACTGGAACAGGATTCTCCAAGAACGCACACTCAGCCGGAGGCGCGCACTCGCACTCGCCTCCACGGGCCTCACTGGGGCCGCCCTTCTCGCAGCCTGTGGTGGTGGAGACTCCGACGGCGGCGGCGGCGGTGGCAGCACAGACGGTGGTAAGGACTCCAACGTCAAGCTCGGCGAATTCACGCCCAGCAGCGGCACTCCCCAGCCTGGCGGCCGCTATCTCTTCCATTACACCACGAGTCAGAACTACAACCCCGTCTCGAACTGGAACGAGGGCACCAACCTCGGCGGCCTCCATGTCTTCGACCGCCCGATCACGTCGCGCGAGGACGAACGGCGCTACGTCCTCGAAGCGATGGAGAAGATCGAGCAGCCGGACCCGCTGACCCTGGTCATGAAGCTGAAGCCGGGCATGACCTACCAGGACGGTGCACCGGTCAACGGCCGCGCCGTGAAGGCCTCGGACATCGTCGCCAGTCAGAAGTACGAGACCGACTTGCCGAATAACTTCGACAAGACCTTCCAGCGCGACTTCCTGGAGAGCGCCACTGCGAGCGATGATCTCACCGTCACGTACAAGCTGAAGAAGCCCAACGCGTACCTGTTTTCGCAGAACATGCTTGGCTCCGGCACCGGTCAGCCGATCATGCCGCCCGAGATCTTCGACAACATCGACAGCGGCAAACAGATCGGCAGCGGTCCGTACCAGATCGACCAGCAGCAGCTCTCGGTGAACTACGTCTACAAGAAGTTCGCGCGCTTCCGCGAAGCCTCGAAGGGCCTCCCTTACATCAACGAGCGTGAGATCAAGTTCGTCTCCGACCTCGCCGCCCTCGAGTCCGCTTTCCGCGGCGGCCAGCTCGACCGCTGGAGCAGCGCCACTCCGACGCAGTACGACCAGATCATGAAGGACATGGCGGACCGCGTCCGCGGCTACCAGATCCCGGGCCTGGGCAACTTCTTCTGGCACATGAACATGGAAAAGAGCCTGCCCTGGCAGAGTGATGTCCGTGTTCGGGAAGCCTTCTGGCGCCTGACCAATCCACAGCAAATCCTTGACCTGGCGCTCGGCGGCAAGGGGACGCTAACCAATGGCCTGCTCCCGGCAAGCCTCAAGGCCTATCAGCTCGATCCGAAGGACATCCAGCAGTACTACGCCCTCGACGTCGCGAAGGCCAAGCAGCTGCTCTCCGCGGCAAACTTCGACCTGAACAAGGACTACGACTTGATGGGCAACATCGCCGGCAACTTCCAGGACCAGGGTGCCCAGGTCTGGAAGCAGCAGCTGGCTCAGGCCGGGATCAAGACCCACGTCACCAACGTTGCCGGTACGGCGCAGCTCTTCCAGCGCTGGACCGACAACGACTGGGAGCTCATGGTCCAGACCTCTCCCGGTACCGACACTGCGGGCCAGGCGCTGCGCAACCAGCACTCGCTTGGCTGGTCGGACACCTACCGCCGCTTCGCCCTTCACGACAAGGAGATCGATGCACTCATCGAGAAATCCGAGACGCTGACGAACTTCGAGGAGAACGTCGCAGCGGTGAAGGACATCCAGATGCGCTGCATCAAGCTTTTCACGAGCTCCTACCAGCTGCCGACGCCCGCAAGTCTCAACTTGCTGGCGAACCGCGTCCAGAATTACGAGCTCACGCTCGTGAACCCGGTCGCGCAGCTGGAGATGTGGCTGAAGCAGGCATAGCTTCGACACCGCCGGCGCGACGACGTCATCGCGCCGGCGGTTCTTCTTTTCTGACGACGGCAACTGTACACAGGCCGGTCACGCAGGCTGGCCGGCAATCGATCACGAACGCACCGCGGGACCTCGCTCAGGCCCGGCGTCCGGCATACAGAAGGAGAGCAACAGAATGACCATCGACGTCGAGCAGGCGCGTGAGCTCAAGGCGCTGGTAGACCCGGAAAAGGGCACCGTCGACCGCAAGATCTTCTCCAGCCAGGACATTTACGAACTGGAGCTGGAGCAGATCTTCGCGCGGGCGTGGAACTTCATGTGCCACGACAGCCAGATCCCAAACCCCGGTGACTTCTTCATGACCTTCATCGGCGAAGACCGCGTCATCGTCGTTCGCGACAACGACATGCAGCCGCAGGTGCTGATCAACAGCTGCCGTCACCGAGGCAACGCCGTCTGCCGCGCCGAAGAAGGCCACGCGACCTCATTCATGTGCACCTACCACGGCTGGACCTACGACCTGAAGGGCGCCCTCGTCGGCGTCCCCGGCTTCAAGGAGGTCTACCACGAAGAGCTCGACCGCGAGAACTGGGGCCTGATCAAGGCGGCGAAGGTCGACAGCTACAAGGGCTTCGTATTCGCGAACATGGACCCGTCGGCGCCGGAGCTCGACGACTTCCTCGGCAACGTCGGCCACCTCAGCCTCGACCTCGTCGCCGAGCGCGGTGAAGTGACGATCGCCCCCGGCATCCAGAAGTACACGCTGCCCTGCAACTGGAAGTTCGCTGCCGACAACGTCTGGGACTTCTACCACCCGCAGATCAGCCACGCCTCGGCGACGATGTCCGGCATCAACCAGCGCCAGCGGCACAAGCTGGAAGACGAGAAGGTCCCGGCGACGATCACCCAGGCCCAGAACGTCAACCGGCGCCTCGGCCAGAAGCACATCGTCCTCCTCGGCGACTACGGCCACGTGCTGTCCGGCCCCGAGAACAACGAAGAGAACAACCGCCTGCGCCTCTCCGACGAGACCTGGCGTGAGACCCCGCGGGCGCAGGAGGTGCTTGGCACGATCGGCCAGCGCACCAACTCTCACCCGCACATCTTCCCGAATATGTGGATCACCTACCCCGGCTTCGCCCAGATCAGCCTGCGCCTGCCGAAGGGTCCGATGAGCACCGAGGTCTGGTGGTTCACCTTCTACGACAAGAAGATGACCCCGGAGAAGAAAGCAAACGCCCTCGACCGCGCGATGC
The DNA here is from genome assembly GCA_050185685.1 of Dehalococcoidia bacterium. Taxonomy (GTDB): domain Bacteria; phylum Chloroflexota; class Dehalococcoidia; order DSTF01; family WHTK01; genus WHTK01. Next base: position 3,627 of record JBFWZE010000037.1, on the reverse strand, counting down.
ACATCTTCGGCCCCGCCGGCATGCTGGAGCAGGACGACGGCGAGAACTGGGGCGAAAGCACCCGCGCCACCGCCGGCCTCGCCGGTCGCAAGTTCCCGCTCAACTACGCAATGAGCATCGGCCACGGCGAGGTGATCCGAGACGAGGACGAACCGGCCCACATCGACGCCCGGATTAACGAGCACGGCCAGCTCTGGCACTACCGCGCCTGGGCCGACTGGATGTCGGCGCTCGACTGGGACGACCTGCGGGCGAACCACAGCCGTCTAGGTGACCGGGTATAGCAAGTCTTTTATCTCATAACACTTGCTTCGGACCCCACCGGGTTCGAAGATAGGCGTCTATGAGTGAAGGACTACCGCCCCGCGACAGCGACCTCTGGTCGGACTGGGTCTACTTTCTCCGCGCCTATAAGGTGGTCATCGAGCGCGTCTCGCAGGACCTCGCGGAGAAAAAGCTCCCATCGCTGATCGAGTATTCGGTGCTCTTCTGGCTCAGTAACGCCGAAGAGCGCCGTTTGCGTCTGGTCGACCTCTCGAAGGGCGTGCTGGTCAGCAAGAGCCGCGTCACGCGCCTGATGAACCACCTTGTCGAAGAAGGCTATGTCCGGCGCGAGCAGGCCTTCGCCGACAAGCGCGTTACCTACGCGGTGCTCACTGAGCAGGGCGCCGCCGTGCTCGAAGAGGCCACGCCGACCTTCATCATCGCCTTCAACCGCTACTTCGCCTCGCAGCTCTCCGGCCACTACGGTGAGCTCGCGCGGCTGCTGCTGCCCATGGCGACGCAGCTGGAGCCGATGCCTCCGCCTCACGGCCCGAGTACCTGACCCCCAACGCCCCAACCGGACGCTGAAGCCCTAGAATGGGCGCGCAGCAGCGAAGGAGAGGGCATATGACCAACGAAGCAGCACCCCGGCGGCGCGAAGTCGTCATAAATGGCACGAAGGCGGCCGTCATCGACATGCACGCCCACTGCGCGATCGGTGAGGCGATGGCGATGGTCGGCATGACGCCGCAGGGCTGGCTGGAGCTCGCCGACCCCAGCACCCGCATTGCCGCGATGGACGCCCAGGCGATCGACGTCGAGGCGTTGAGCATCAACCCCTACTGGTACGGCTTCGATTACGACCAGGCGCGCGCCGTCATCGCCCTCCAGAACGAGAAGCTGGCCGAGTTCGCCTCGATGAACAGCGACCGCTTCGTCGCCCTCGCCTCGGTCGCATTGCAGCACCCGGAGCTTGCTGCTGAGCAGCTCGAGCACGGCGTGAAGCAGCTCGGCCTGCGCGGCGCCCTCGTCGGCGGCAGCGTCAACGGCGAAGAGCTGGCAGACCCGAAGTTCCACCCCTTCTGGGCGAAGGCAGAAGAACTGGGCTGTGTGATTTTCATTCACCCCCAGGGCACCGCCGAGCTGGCGAGCCGTCTGCGCGGCAACGGCGGCCTCGATAACGTGATCGGCAACCCGCTGGAGACGACGATCGCTCTCTCACACCTGATCTTCGAGGGCACGCTGGACCGCTTCCCCGGCCTCAAGATCCTCGCAGCGCACGGCGGCGGCTACCTGCCCTCGTACGCCGCCCGCTCCGACGCGGGTGGCCGCACCTTCCCTGAGCGCTTCACGCCCCTCAAAAAGGAACCGACGGCGTACCTCAAAGACCTCTACTTCGACACGATCGTCTTCACCACCGAGGCCCTTCGCCACCTCATCGCCGAGGTCGGCGCCTCCCAGATCGTCGTCGGCACCGACTACCCCTACCCCTGGACCAGCACCGAGGTAGAGCACGTCCTCGAGACGCCGGGGCTCACAGACGACGAGAAGCTGGCGATCCTTGGCGGCACGGCGAAGAGGCTGCTGGGCATGTAGGGCGGTGGATACGCCGGAACGACTCACTCCGTGCCGCTGGGTCTCGTCCTGGCCATCCTGAGCGGAGCGAAGGATCTCCTCCGGATAGCGAGGTCAAGCGGCCGTAGCACCGCAGTCGGCATCTGATGAACTGCAGTCCGAGGGAGATCCTTCGCTCCGCTCAGGATGGTGACAACTTGGGACGTCTTCAGGTTTCGAGAACTCCTTGCTTAAGTCACGCCATTCGGGATTGGTAGCCTCAATCAAGGCGACCTTCCGTTGCCTCAGCCAACCTTTGAGTTGCCGCTCGCGGACCCGAGCCCTCTCCCAGTCGTCGCCCGCCTCGAAGTACACCAACATGGTGATGTTGTACCGGCGAGTGAAGCCGTCCACGAGCTTCATCCGGTGCTCGTACATCCGCTTCTCGAGGTTTGAAGTGAAGCCGACGTAAAGGGTCCTCGAGACGTTACTGAGGATGTAGACGTAGTAGTCGGCCACGATGCGATTCTAGACCGAACGCATTCTTTGCGGCGCATTTCGTATTCGCAAGGAGGAGAGTTCCTCCGACTGCTCGAACCCTTCGGGACTCGCTCAACGCAACCGGACAGCTCTCCGAGCCCCCGATAACCCACAGAGATCCCTCCTCCGTCGGGATACGAAGCCTGGAACGCCGGGTGGCGCGAACGGAACGGCCAGGCTGCCCCTACTTCAGCTGCGGCATCACCTCAGCCGAAAACAGCTCCATCGATGACCGCACCTGGTCGCGGGGCTGGCCGCCGCAGTTGAACCAGCAGATCAGGTTGTTGATGCCCGTGTAGTCGCGCCAGGCGGCGATGCGCTCCTGCACTTCTGACGGGGTACCCAGGATGACGGAGGGGTGGTCGAGGTAAAACTCGTAGGGTTGGGAGTCGCCGCCGAAGCCGTACATCTCGCGATTGCGGCGTACGTCGAAGTACCACATCAGGCCGCGCTCGTACTCCTTCGCCGCCTGCTCACGGGTCGGGGCGACGTGGACCTGCTTCATCTGGTAGACCTTGCTCAAGGCGTCCTTGATGTCGGCGTCGGCGAACCCGGCTTTGCTGGCAGTGTCGGCGTAGAGCTCAAGCTTGTGCTTGGCGTCTGCCCAGTCTGGACCCTGGCCGAGGACCATCGGGTAGAGGTGCTCCGCGGCGTAGATCGCCGAGCTGTCGCTGCGGGAGACCATCAGGTAGGCAGGCGGGCGCGGCTTTTGCACCGGCTTCGGGAAAAGCTCCGTCTCCGGGATCTGCCAGAACTTGCCCTCGTGGCAGATGCGGCCATCCGACCAGGCCTTGAGAACGATGTCGATCGCTTCTTCCCAGCGGCCCTCGCGCTCCTCGAAGTCGACGCCGTAGCTCTGAAACTCGAGGTGGTCGTAGCCCTTGCCGATGCCCCAATCGAAGCGGCCGTTGCTGATGATGTCGACCATCGCGAGGTCCTCGGCGATGTGCAGCGGATGATGCAGCGGCGTCCGGGTGACGGCGGCGCCGATACGGATGCGCTTCGTCTGGCCCGCCACCGTCGCAGCGATCACCTGCAGCGCCCCGGCGATGCCGTATACGCGGGCGTTGTGCTCACCGATCCAGACCTGGTCGAATCCCAGCTCCTCCATCCAGACCATCTGGTCGATCTCGTCCTTCACAACCTCCTGGTCGGTCTTCCACGGCGGCTGGGAGAAGAGATGGAAGCTGGCGAACTTCATCGGCTGAGTCATCGGTTACTTCTCCTGATTGGCGCTGAACATCACACGCAGCTGCGCCGCCGTCTCGA
>JBFWZE010000036.1:7917-23803 GCA_050185685.1 Dehalococcoidia bacterium | reverse complement strand
TGGCTCGCAACGAATGATCGGGGGCAGCGCTAAGTGGCCCCTTCGTCCTCACCGAGGGCGGTGAGCCGTGCCCAGCCTTTGCCGTATTCGACCATTGCCGGGACGGCCTGCGAGAGGTTGAGCTTCGCGGCGTACTCGATGTCGCCGCCGTAGCCGCGGGCGATCGTGACCTTGCCGTGGCGGCTCTGGCCGAAGCGGCGCTCGAGGTTGCCGGTCGAGGCGGCGGCGATGGCGAGACGAGCGGCGTCGCCGATCTCGATGCCGGGGTTGGCGTCGCGGGCGAGGCGGGCGATCTCGCCGGCCGTGAGGAAGTCCTCCATGGCGAAGCGCGTGCCGCCTTCATTGCCGGCGCAGACGATGACGACGTCCTCCGCCTCGGCAAGCGCCTCAACCAGGGCGCCTGCGTTAGTCAGCGAGCCGGCGAGCACGGCAGCACCGCTCTCGGCGAGGGCGCAGAGGGCCTGCGTGCCGTTCGTCGTAAAGAGCACGGCGCTGCGGCCGGCAACCGAGGCGCTGGAAGCCTCTACCGGCGAGTTACCGTGGTCGAAGCCGTCCGGCGCGTGGCCTTCGACCTCGCCAAAGAGCATCCGTCCATCACGCGCTGCGAGCTGCCGCGCCGTCTCGATGCTGTCGACTGCAACCACGTCCCTGACGCCCCTCGCAAAGAGCACCGCCATGGTGGTGGTGGCTCGCAGGGCGTCGATGACGACGTAGCAATCAGCGTCGATTACGAGTGCTTCGGCGGGGAGAAGGGCGATTTCAAGGCTTCGCATTTGTCAAGTATCCGTTGAATACGCTGCATGATGGAATCAATAGAAATTACCCACAGGAGGCTCTCAGAGCCATTGAAGTTTGTCCGATCGTCTTTACAGGCCGCGAGAGCCCGGGAGTATCATGCGGCAAACCCTGCCGATCCGCATTTTCAGACCGAAAGAGGCTAATCGTGTCAGTAGAAATGCCGTCACAGTCTGTGGCTCAGTGTGCTCACCACTGGATGATCGAGCGTCCGTCGGCGGAGATCAGCCGGGGCACCTGCAAGCTTTGCGGGGAATCCCGTGACTTCCAGAATGAGCCTACCCGGGCCCTCTACCTCTCACAGAAGCGCCGCGCCGCTCTCGCCGCCGGCGAATAAGCCTACCCTAGCCTACTTCCCGGTACCTTCGCACCTGTCACAGGCGCCTGCGGTCCCGGAAACAACCGAATAGCACCAAGACAAACGCCGAGGAATCCTCGGCGTTTTGGTTGCTGCCGCTGCCGCGTCCTAGTGCGCCAGGGCCTCGCTGCGTTCCTCGACGGCCTCGCCGCGCTCCTCGGCCTGCTTCCGCTCGAGCGTGTGGTCGCGGACAAACGCACCGAGCACGACACCGACGAGACTCAGCACCGTCATGAAGATGAAGACGTCGCCGAACGCGGTTCGCATGTCGGACAGCGGCGCCGTGCCCTCCGCGATCGAGCTGCCGACCGGCGCCCCCGTCCAGCCAAGCGCCACCACGAGCAACGAGGCAAGCGTCGCCGTGCTGACTGCGCCGGTGATCCGCTGGCCGACGTTGACGAGGCCGGTGGCGCGCGGGATCTCCGACTGCTTCAGCGTGTTGTACGCGACGAGCTGGATGTTCTGAGAGAACATGCCGAGACCGAGACCGCGCCCGGAGGCAAGCACCATCATCGGCACCGTGCCGGCGTGCAGACCGAGGCGGCTCCAGAGGAACGTCGTCAGGGCAAGGACGCTGAGACCGCTCATGATTAGCGGCCGCGGTCCAATCTTCAGGTACATGCGCCCGGCGATGTTCATCGTGATGAAGGCGACGATGCCCATCGGCAGCAGGACGCGGCCGGCGTCACCCGGGCTAAGGCCCTGCACCCGCTGCAGATACAACGGGATGATGAAGTTGAGGCCGAAGAGTGAGAACATGCCGACCCACTGAATCAGCAGCGCGTACCGGAAGGTAGCATCGCCGAACAGCCGTACCCGCAGCATTGGGTCGTGGTGGTTCAGCTCGACGAGGACGAAGGCGACGAAGGCGATGGCGCCGACGATCAGCAGCCCGATGACGAAGCTCGAATCGAAGCCGATCTCGCTGCCGCGCGTGAAGCCGAAGAGCAGGCAGGGGAAGGCCACCGCGGCGAGGCCGAAGCCCTTGAAGTCCATCTTCGTCTCAGGCTTCAGCTCGGTTTCTTTCAGCAGCTTGTACGCCAGAAAGATGTCGAAGAGCCCGACCGGAACGTTAATCAGGAAGACCGTGCGCCAGCTCGAATACTCGACGAGGTAGCCCCCGAGCGACGGACCGATGATCGGCGCGATCAGGACCGGGATGCCAAGCAGCGCCATGAACCGCGGCCGCTCGAGGGGCGTAATCATCGTGAAGACGATCGCCATGCCCAGGGGCTGCAGCATGCCGCCGCCGAGGCCCTGGATGACGCGGAAGGCGATCAGGCTCTCGACGTTCCAGGCGAGACCGCAGAGCGCGGAGCCGAAGACGAAAAAGAACAGCGTGAACATATAGAGGCGCTTCATGCCCACGCGCTCGCTGAGGAAGCCCGTCAGCGGGATGACGACGGCGAGCGCAATCAGGTAGGAGCCGACAACGAGCTGCCCGTTCTCCAGGCTGGAGTCGAAGTCATCGAGGATTTTCGGCAGGGCGATGTTGACGATGTTCGTGTCGAGGATCGACATGAAGGAGCCAACGGTGGTCACCACCAGGGGCAGCCAGCGCGGGTCTAGTCCGGACGTCCGGGGTGAGTGAAGGCTGAAGGATTTACTCGACATGAAAAAAGAGACAGTAACTCTGACGTAAAGGGTAACTCTGGCGGCGTTGTTATGAAAAGAGCGATTTTGTTCCGGTTGCGTGACGTTATGGGGAGTAACGGGGACGACGGGCGCCGTCAAGAGCCATACCGCCGTAGGCGAGCGCCAACGCCGGGTGTCGGCTTCTGTGGAAAACCACGACAACCGTTACGTGCCCGGCGGCGGTAAAATCAGTCTGAGCTAACAGCGTTCTTGCCAAAATCGATTGGCAGATTGATTATGTGGCACACAAGAACTGGAGGGTAATCGAATGCCTCTCGGATTAGGAATGGCTTCTTCGCACGCGCCCGGCATGTGGCGCCCGCCCGAGAAATGGGCCGACGCACTGCTGCGCCGCCCGCCGGAGATCAGGGACCACCTGCCCTACACGGCGAAGCTGGAAATCGAATCCCTCGAGATTCGCACCAGCCACTACAACCGCATCCACGCCGCCTTCGCCCAGCTGCGCGACCAGCTCGCCGCGTACAAGCCGGACGCGCTGATCATGATCGGCGACGACCAGGGCGACATGTACGACGACTCCAACAACCCGATCTTCTCGATCTACACCGGTGACGAGCCCAGCTGGGGCCGCCGCCCCACCGGTGACAGCGACCTGCCGATGGAAGAGCGGCCGATCATGCACTTCCCCCAGCACGGTGAGCTGGCGCGGTTCCTGCACAAGGGCCTCGTGAAGAAGGGCTTCGACGTCGCCAACGCGAGCAGCTTCGTGCCGCGTGGCAACCCGATCCGTGGTATCTCGCACATGGTCTCCGCGCCGCTGCCGGCCCTGAACCCTGCGCTGGACATCCCGCTGGTCAACGTCTTCATCAACGAGTACTACCCGCCGCTGCCGAGCGCCGAGCGCTGCGCTGACCTCGGTAAGGCGATTGCGGAAGTCCTCTCCGACCGGCCCGAGCGGGTCGCGATCTACGCCTCCGGTGGCCTCTCCCACTTCCCGGGTGAGTTCAACGTCGGCTGGATCGACACCGCCCTGGACCACTGGATCCTCGAACGGCTCGAGCGCAACGACCTCGAAGCGTTGAAGCACATGTTCACCTTCGACTCGATCAACATGCGCGCCGGCACCGGTGAGGTCCGCGCCTGGATTGCCGTCCAGGCCGCGATGAACCGCGCCGCCAAGGTTGTCGAGTACGTCCCCGCGCACTGCACCGTCACCGGCTGTGGCTTTGCCTACTGGCCGCCGGTCGAAAGCGTGGTCGACGAGGCCAGCCGCATCGCCGCGAACGCGAGCGTCTAGCGCCTCACCGCCTCACGGCACCTCGAAGAGGCCGGTCAACCGCTGACCGGCCTCTTCTCTTCTCCTCACATGCAATCGCCCATCTGTCCTGGCCAGGTAATGAACCGGTAAACCACCGGCTCGCAAACCTTCACGTGCGCGTTAGGGTGTGATATGCTCCAGCCGAGGGAGCAATCAGACTTATGCATAACCTTTTCCGGCTGTACTCCTATTTCAAGCCGCACAAGGGAAAGCTCTTCCTGGGCATGATCTCGGTCGTGCTCGCCGCGGTGTTCGGAATGACCAGCCCGCTCATGGTGAACTACGCCATCGAGTTCGGGCTGGACCCGCAGCGGGTAGACGGCAAGATCGTCTCGATCGACGGCAACACGCAGCTGCTGGTCTTCGCCTGTCTCGGCATCATCCTGTTCGCCGCTGGGCGTGGTCTTGCCGCCTTCGGTCAGCAGTATCTCGGCCAGACCGTCGGACAGGACGTCGCCTACGACCTCCGAAACGCGATCTACGACAACCTGCAGTCGCTCAGCTACTCCTACCACGACAAGGTCCAGACCGGTCAGGTCATGTCCCGGATCACTCAGGACGTCGAGAGCATCCGTATGTTCCCGAGCATGGGCCTGATGCGTATCTCCTACATCTTCCTGATGATTGCCATCGCCATCGTCGGCATGTTCTGGATCAACTGGGAGCTCGCGCTCGTCAGCATCCTCACACTGCCGCCGATGGCCTGGCGCTCGTACGTCCTCGCCAAGACGGTGCGGCCGATCTGGCTCAAGGTGCAGGAGAACATCGGCGAAGTCACCCGTGTGGCCGAAGAGGCGCTCTCCGGCATTCGCGTCGTCAAGGCGTTCAGCCGGGAAGACTACGAGAGCGGCCGTTTCCGCGAGGTCTCTCAGCGCGGCGCCAACCTCAGCTACGAGGCCTCGAAGGTTCAGTCGATCAATCAGCCGATCCTCGTCGGCCTCAGCGCCCTGCAGATCGCGATCAGTATGGGCTTCGGCGCCTACCTGATTACGGAGGGCAAGCTGACCGAGGGTGAGCTGCTCACCTTCGCCCTCTGGCTCAACCTCCTCCAGATGCCCGTACGCCAGATCGGCTTCTCGATTACCTGGCTGATGCGCTCGATCTCCTCCGCCGAACGCATCTTCGAGCTGCTCGACGCCCAGTCGGCGGTGCAGGAGCGCGAGAACGCGGTCGAGCTCGTCGATCCCAAGGGCCACGTCGTCTTCAGCAAGGTCAGCTTCGGCTACAACAACGTCAGCGGCGTGCTGGACGGCATCGACATGGAAGCCCACCCCGGCCAGGTGATCGCCCTCCTCGGCCCACCAGGAAGCGGCAAGTCGACCGTAGTCAACCTGATCCCGCGCTTCTACGACGTCACCGGCGGCGCAATCACGATCGACGGCCAGGACGTCCGCGACCTCAAGATCGCCTCTCTGCGCAAAGCGATCGGCATCGTGCAGCAGGACGTCTTCCTCTTCATCGGCACGATCCGGGAGAACATCTCCTACGGGCGGCCTGAAGCGACGCAGGAAGAGATCATCGCCGCGGCGAAGATCGCCCGCATCCACGACTTCATCGTCAGCCTCCCGGCCGGCTACGACGAATGGGTGGGCGAGCGCGGCGTGACGCTGAGCGGCGGCCAGAAGCAGCGCATCGCCATCGCGCGGACGCTGCTCATGGACCCGCGCATCCTCATCCTCGACGACTCCACCGCCAGCGTGGACATGCAGACCGAGTTCCTGATTCAGCAGGCGCTTTCCGACCTCATGAAGGGCCGGACGACCTTCGTCATCGCCCAGCGGCTGCGCACGATCATGCGCGCCGATGAGATCGTCGTCCTCGACCGCGGGCACGTGGTTGAGCGCGGTAAGCACGCCGACCTGATTCAGCATGATGGGCTCTACCGGCACATCTACGACCTGGAGCTCAAAGACCAGGAAGAAGCACTCGGCCATACGACCGAGCGCGCATCGGAGGCCCTCTAATGGGTATGTTTGGCGGCGGTGGCGCCTCAGGCTGGAGCACCAACATTGCCGGCGGCGGTGGCGGCGGTCCGATCCGCGCCCGCGGCGCCGACAGCTGGGACGAAGACTACCTCGGCAAGGTCTACGACGCTGAAGTCGTAAGGCGCCTACTGCCCTACATGGGCGAGTACAAATTCCACGCGATCGGGTCGCTGATCCTCATGATCATCACCTCGATCACGCAGTTCCTGCAGCCGCTGCTCATCGGCTTCACCGTCCGAGCCGCGATCAAGGGCGACCAGGACGGCGTCATCCTCTGGGCGGGCGCGATGGTCGTTATGGCCTTTGCGCAGGCGATCTCGAGCATGGTCCAGCAGATGCTCACGGCCTGGATGGGCACGCGCATCCTTCGCAAGCTGCAGTCGGCGATGTACGACCACGTCCAGAGCCTCTCGCTCAGCTTCTACGACGAGATGGAGGTCGGCCGGATCATCAGCCGCCTCACGAGCGACGTCCAGGTCGTCCAGGACCTCCTGACTACCGGCTCGCTCAGCTCCTTCTCGAACCTCGTCGGCATCACGATCATCATCGTGGTCCTGACGGTGATCGACTGGCAGCTGGCGCTCCTCACGTTCGCCGTCCTGCCGCCGCTGATCATTGCGATGGTCTGGTGGGCGAAGGTGGCGCGCGAAGCCTTCATGAAGACGCGCATCAGCATCAGCGCCCTGTACGGCAACCTGGCCGAGAGCATCTCCGGCGTCCGTGCGGTGCAGTCGATGTCGCGGGAGGCGGAGAACAGCCGCCGCTTCGACAAGCTGAACGAGGAGAACCGGGTCACCAACAACTGGGCCGCGTTCCTCAGCTCTGCCGTCATGCCGGTGATCGAGCTGGCGGTTGCCGTCGCTACCGCCGCGATCCTGATCTACGGCGGTGTCCGCGCGATCAACGCCGATAGCGTCGACGTCGGCACCCTGTTCCTCGTCCTCACCTCGTTCACGGTCTACGTGACGCGGTTCTTCGACCCGATTCGTGAGCTGATCATGCAGTACACGATGTTCCAGCGGGCGATGGCCGGCGGTGAGCGCATCTTCGAGGTCCTCGACACGCCGGTGCGAATCACCGACAAGGCAGACGCCGTCGAGCTCGAAACCGTGGAAGGCCGCGTCGACTTCGACCACGTCTACTTCCACTACATCGAGGGCGTCCCGGTCCTCGAAGACATCGACCTTCACGTACAGCCCGGCGAGACGATCGCCTTCGTCGGCCACACCGGCGCCGGCAAGACGACGATCACGTCGCTCGTCAGCCGCGGCTACGAGGTCACCGGCGGCGCAATCCGCATCGACGGCCATGACATCCGCGACATCAAGCGCCGCTCGCTGACGCGGCACATGGGCGTCGTCCTGCAGCAGCCCTACCTCTTCACCGGCACCGTGCGAGAGAACATTGCCTACGGCCGCCCTGAGGCGACGCTGGAAGCGATCCAGGAGGCGGCAATCGCCGTCGGCGCCCATGACTTCATCACGAGGCTGGAGGACGGCTACGACACGCACCTGCAGCAGCGCGGTCAAAACCTGTCGCTCGGCCAGCGCCAGCTGATCAGCTTCGCCCGCGCAATCCTCGCTCAGCCCCGCATCCTCGTCCTCGACGAGGCGACCGCCTACGTGGACACGCAGACCGAGGTGATCATCCAGTCGGCGCTGCGCAAGCTGCTGCAGGGCCGCACGTCCTTCGTCATCGCCCACCGTCTCTCGACCATCCGCGAGGCCGACCGCATCGTCGTCCTCGACAAAGGCAGAATGGTCGAAATCGGCAACCACGACGAGCTGCTGGAGCAGGACGGCGTCTACGCCAACCTCTACCGCATGACCTACGCGCAGGAGTCCGCTCAGCGCGAGGCAGAGCAGGTCGGTGAGGACGTCATGATCGCCCGCCGCCGCGCCGCGGAGATGGGCGAGACCTCCGCCACACCCGGCGGGTAGCCCAGGCCGCGGCAACGACACCGAGGAGGCGCCCGAATGGGCGCCTCCTCTTCTTGTGCGTCTACTGCGCACCGGACGGCGGCGCCATCCGCCGAAAGACGGAGGCATCACTCCGTCCGCGGACGGGCGACCGCCGGCCTGGTCTGCGAGAGGATTCGACAAAATATACGAACACCTCGATCGGGTCGCCGCCGAACGCCGCGCGGTAGACATGCTGGTCGCGGGCGTTCGAAAGGGCGTGCATTGCACGACGGGGCAGGCCCTGCTCTTCGTTACCCGCCGCGAGCCGGGTTCGCGACGCACTGCCCTCGGGCGGAGGAGGCATCCGCCTTTGGACGGAGGTCCGCTCCCGGTCTGAGGTCTGGCCGCCCTGTCATACCCGTGGCCGTTACCAGTTTTAGGGTCCAGGGAGCACACTGCTGACATGGACCCGATTCGAATTCTTCTCGTCGATGACCAGCGCAGCGTTCGCAGAGGACTGCTGATGCGCCTCGCCCTCGAGCCCGACCTCGAAGTTGTCGGCGAAGCCGGCGATGGCGCCGAGGCCGTGAGCATATGTGAGATGCTGCACCCGGACGTGCTGGTCATGGACTACGAGATGCCGAAGATGGATGGCGTCGCGGCTACCCGCGCCATTCACGACGCCGGTCTCGATTCTCGCGTCGTCATGCTCTCGATCTACGACAACGTCGCGGTCAAGAAGGCCGCAGCGGACGCCGGTGTACGCGCCTTCGTCTGCAAGCAGGAGCCGAGCGAGACGCTGCTCGCAGCAATCCGCGCCGCCGCCGACGACTAGTCGAGCGCCAGCAGCACCGCCTGCCCGATCGAAGCCGCCCCGAACAGCGCGAAGAGCAGCGCTGCGACCTTCGCGATCGTCCTCTCAGGGAGACGCTTGCCCGCGAAGACGCCAACCATGATCGCCAGCGCGTCTGCCGCCACCATTCCCACCGTCGAGCCCAGCCAGACCCCTACGAAGTCCTCGTTGCTGCCGCCCAGCGAGATCGTCGCCAGCTGGGTCTTGTCGCCCAGCTCAGAGATGAAGAACGCGACCGTGACGACGCCTAGGGAGGCAAGGACGGAGCCCTGCTTCACCGCCTGTCGCTCCTCGATCGAGTCGCCGCGCAGCCCCCAGGCCGCGAACGCGAAGAACGAGAGGCCGACGATCGTGAGGATGACCGGCTCCGGCAGCAGGTCGGAGACGGTCGCGCCGATTGCAGTCGATGCCAGGTGAACGACCAGCGTGGCAACGGTGACACCGATGATCACGAGCCACCAGCGGTACTGCGTCGCAAACCAGAGCGCGACGAGCTGGGACTTGTCACCGAGCTCTGCGATGAAGATGAGGGCGAAAGACAATAAAAAAGCCGACACTCAGTGCTCCCCTGAACGTGCCGGCCGTGAGACATACCTCGGCCGGCACACTGATCACGTGTGCAGGCCGAAAGTCTCGTCCATCCTTCCGCTCTGGAAGGACCGCGCCACCGTCCTCTCTCGAGGAAGTTTGTCGATGCACGCGTGGGGGACTACTCCCCTTCGGTCTCAGGCAGTGTAGCAGGTCTGTCCGTTACGACGGAGGGCCGAATGGCCTGTCAGGCTCGCGGTTCTTCAGTCCAAATGGCCCTATGGGCGGATGACGGCGCGTCCTACCTTCACTGTATGCCATGTATACAAAGAAGGAGCGAGTGATGCTACCAGCCGAGCGCATCGACGAGTTGGTCCAGATCGAGAAGGGCCGCATCGACATCAGCCTCTACCGCGACGAGGAGATCTTCGAGCAGGAGTTGCAGCGCATCTTCTACACGACCTGGGTCTACGTCGGCCACACGAGCGAGATCGCCGAGACGGGCGACTACAAGACGAGTTACATCGGCCGCATCCCGGTGATCCTCAGCCGCGATGAAAATGGCGAGATCCATGTCCTGATCAACCGCTGTGCCCACCGCGGACCGACCGTCTGCCAGCAGGAATACGGCAACGCCAACTTCTTCCGCTGCGAGTACCACGGCTGGGTCTTCGGCAACGACGGATCGCTCGCCGGCGTATCGCTGCGCCGCGGCTTCGGACCCGGTGAGATCGACGACATCCAGGGCGGCCTCGACAAGGCGCCGCGCGTCGGCATCTACCGCGGCCTCGTTTTTGCAAGCCTGGCGCCTGAGGGACCGACCCTCGAGGAGCACCTCGGCCTCGCGCGCCAGTACCTCGACGACTGGGCCGACCGCTCGCCGACCGGGGAAGTCATGCTCGCCGGCGGGTACGCGAAGCACACCTACGTCGGCAACTGGAAGCTGCAGCTCGAAGGCAGCAACGAGGGCTACCACGCGCCCTTCCTGCACCGCATCTCCGGCTACGTCTCCGAGAAGGTCGCGGAGCTCGGCGGCAGAAGCCGCTACGGCAACGCGACACGCGGCGGCGCCGGCCTCGGCCCGACGGCGGTATCCGCCGGCATCGACCTCGGCAACGGCCACAGCGTGATGGGCTCCGGTCTCAACCCGGACGCCTGGAAGGGCTACCCCACCGAGTACACCGACAAGCTGCGCAACCGCCTCGGCCAGGAGCGCATGGAGGACGTCCTCGGCAGCGGCTGGCGCATGCAGCTCTTCCCGAACGCCGCCTTCTCGTCCGACAACCTGCGCGTGATCCGGCCGATCACCCCGACGCTGACCGAGGTCCTGCAGTGGGTTGTCCTCCTGCCTGAGGTGCCGGACGTGATGAACACGAACCGGATCCGCGGCGAGCAGCACTTCTACGGCGCAGCCGGCTACGGCGCGACCGACGACATCGAGATGTTCGCGCGCATGTTCGAAGGCTACCGCTCCTCCGACTACAAGAACCTGAACCAGTGGGCGCTGTTCTCCCGCGGCCAGACCTTCGAAAAGCAGGGCCCGAACGGTGAGAAGTTCGCGCACGTCACGACGGAGGTCGAGCAGCGGGCGATCTACTACGCCTACCGCTCGCTGATGAAGGGCGAATCGCACATCACCGCGGTCGACCCGGCGGCGATGCCCACCGCGCAGGCCGCCCGCCAGGTGGCCACGAAGATGTCCGGCCAGACGGTCACCGAGGCCTAGGGAGAAGACGCACATGACGACAGCAGTAACGCTCTCGCGCCCCGAAGCTGAGGCATTCCTCTACAAAGAGGCGCGCATGCTCGACAACAACCAGCTCTACGAGTGGCGCGACATGATGACGCAGGACATCACCTACTGGGTGCCCGTGAACGACGAGGCGTCGGACCCGCTGAAGCACCTCTCGGTGATCTACGACGACTGGGCGAACCTCACCGGCCGCATCTGGCGGATCATCGACAGCGGCCTCAACCACACGCAGGACCCGCCATCGAAGATGATCCGCTACGTCACCAATGTCGAGGTCGAACCGGCGGAACGCGACGACGAGGTAACGCTGCACAGCTGCGTCTGGATTACGACCTTCAAGTCGGGCGCTCAGCGCGTGGACGACATCGACGTGCGCAACTACTCGACGAGGCAGGAGCACCGGCTACGGCTGGTGGATGGGCAGTGGAAGATCGCCTACAAGAAGGTCACCCTGCTGAACCTCAACGGGCACCTCAATGAGATGACCCACGTGATCTAGGAGACCTCCTGTCTCGTTCCTGTGTTGAGAAGAGGCGGCATGCGGGCCGCCTCTTCTCACGTCCAGAGCAGATCGATTCCGCGCCCGGCAGTGCATAATCGCGATGGAATCGAGGTCGCATGGAATCTGACAACGAGGCGGTACTGGCCGCGAACGAGGCCTTCTACGCCTGCTTCAACCGCAAAGACGGCGACGCGATGGACGCCGCCTGGTCCGCCCGCGACGACATCACCTGTATCCACCCCGGCTGGAACGTCCTGCGCGGCCGGCAGCCGGTCGTCGATAGCTGGCGCGCGATCCTGGGCAACCCGAATCAGCCCCGCATCGTCGTCGGCGGCGCGGAGGTGACGATGGCGGGCGACGCGGGCATCGTGATTTGCCGTGAGCTCGTCGCCGGCTCACCGCTGGCAGCGACCAACGTCTTCGTCCGCGAGGATGGCGCCTGGAAGCTGGTACACCACCAGTCCGGCCCCGTCTCGAGCATCGCCTAGGAGGACCTGATGCCACAGCTCGTCTTCATTCACGGCCCCGGCGCCGGCGCCTGCCACGAGTCGTACGCTCATCAGCTCGCGCACTTCGAGGGCAGCATCGCCCCGGACCTGCCCGGCCACCTCGAGGGCGCACCCTGCGCCAGCATCGAGCGCTACACCGAATGGCTGCGCGGCTGGCTCTGGGCTCAGGGCAAGAAGCAAGACCTGGTGCTTGTCGGGTTCACGCTCGGCGCCTGCATCGCCCTGCAGTACGCGCTCGACTACCCGGACGAGGTCGCCGGGCTCGCGCTGATGACGGTGGCGATCCGGCCGAAGAACCGGCCCGCCAACGCCTACCAGATGCGCCTCGACGCGGCGAACGGCGGCGAAGCCTACGAGAAGTGGCTGGAATACCAGCAGCACGCGCTGATGTTCGTCGAGTCGCCCCTCAAGGAGCAGCTGATGGAGCGCCACAAGCAGGTCGGGCCGCTCTCGCAGTACCGCGACCTCGTGGCGATCGACCAGTTCGACGTCCGCGACCGCATCGCCGACCTCAAGGCGCCGCTCCTCCTGATCCGCGGCAACGACGACCCCACTTCGCCGCCGCAGTACGAGGAGGAGATCATGGAGGTCGTCCCGCACGCGCGTCTCCTGCGCCTCGACAAGGCCGGCCACTTCCCGATGGCGGAGCGCCCCGCGGACGTCAACGCGGCGATTGAGGAGCTCCTGCGACAGACCGCAAGCTAATGCCCACCGATGCCGTAGACATCATCGCGGCGGTCTGGTTCGGCGCCATGAACGCGGTGACGTTCCTGACGTTTGGGTTCGACAAGTGGCGCGCCGGGCGATCGGGGAGGCGAGTGCCGGAATCGACGCTCGCGTGGCTCGCTGCTCTTGGCGGCTGGCCGGGCGGGCTCGTCGCGATGAAGGTGTTCCACCACAAGACGGCGAAGCGGTCGTTTCAGCTCAAGTTTGCGCTGGCGTTGTTGCCCTTCGCGCTTCTCATCTCGTTGTGGTGGCAGCTTCGGTAGCGCGTGGCACACGCAGCCGCTCCATCTAAGACCGTGAACGCCCCAGGCCCGGCCACTCTCGCTGAAGTATCCGCCTTTATGTCTGATAAAATGAGTGCGGCGAAACCCTTCGAACCCTTTCACTCCCCGCTAGAAGACGGTCAGGCATATCCGACCATTGACGGATAGCACGCCGTCCACACGAGAAGGAAAATGCGGCCATGGCGATACGAATCATCATCGCGGACGACCACAGCGTTGTGAGGCAGGGACTGAAGATGTTCCTCGGCCTCGACCCCGACCTCGAGATCATCGGCGAAGCGGCCGACGGCGCCGAGGCGGTGAAGATGGCGCGACAGCTGCAGCCCGACGTCGTGCTCATGGACATGCTCATGCCGGTGATGGACGGGATCGCCGCCACCCAGGCAATCCGCCAGGAAATGCCCGACACTGAGGTCATCGCCCTCACCAGCGTCCTCGAGGACGGTGCCGTGATCGGTGCGGTGAAGGCCGGCGCGATCGGCTACCTGCTCAAGGACACCCAGGCCGACGAGTTGCGGGCCGCGATCAAGGCCGCCGCTGCCGGACAGGTGCAGCTTTCCCCTGCCGCCGCCGCACGCCTGATGCGCGAGGTCCGGACGCCGGAGCCAGTGGCCGCTCAGCCCCTCACCGACCGAGAGACCGACGTCCTCAAGCTCCTGGCGCAGGGCAAAGCGAACAAGGAAATTGCCTTCGACCTGATCATCGGTGAGAAGACCGTCAAGACGCACGTCAGTAACATCCTGCTCAAACTCGGCGTCCAGAGCCGAACGCAGGCAGCGCTGTACGCGGCGCAGAACGGGCTCGCGGAACTCAGCACCAACTAGGCATGCCTCGCCTCTCTGCGGCGAGCCTGGGGCTCAAGCTCAACCTCACCCTCTTCTTCTTCGTGCTGCTCCTCGGCAGCGCGACTGCTGCGTTCATCCTTTACGGCTTCCAGCGCACGCAGGACAACGCGACCAACCGCAGCCGCGAAGGCTTGGAGGAGATCGGCAGACAGCAGCTCCAGACGATCGCCAGCGACCAGGCCGACCTAGGCTCGTTCCAGCTGCAATGGGCGGCCGATTCGAGCCAGATGGCTGCGCGGTACCTGAGCGAGATCAAGCGCCAGGGCGGCGGCGTGCCCTTCGACGCATCGCGGCTCGTACGCAGCGAATCCGGCGTCCTGTACGACCCCAACCCGAACCGCGTCTCCGACGTCGTCATGCCCAACTTCGCCCCGCTGACACCAGCAGCTGTGCAGGACATCCAGGAGACCGCGGCGCTCGACGCGCTCTTCCCGACGATCCTCAGCAAGTACCCGGGCCAGCTGCGCGGCACGAACTTCGACGCAATCGCGGTGACCTACTCCAGCGTGAACCAGGTCACCCGCTACTACCCGCCGATCGGCATCAACAACATCGCCGCACCGGACACCGACGTCTCGTTCAGCCTGATGCGCCTTGGGCCGCAGAACCCGGAGCGGCTCACGCTCTGGTCGGTGCCGTACCTCGACAGCGCCGGCCAGGGACTCGTCATCACTGCGAACACACCGGTGTACGACGGTGACACCTTTATCGGCGTGATCGGCGTTGACCTCTCGATCACCCGCCTGATCGCCACGATCGACGACGTGACGCCGACACAGTTTGGCTTCGCGTTCTACATCGACAACAACGGGAAGCTGCTCGAGAGCGACTCGTTCGACACGATCCAGGAGGAGCTGGGGCGCGGCAATGAGCAGCTCCGCGCCGTGATGCAGGCGATGCGCCGCGGCGAGGAGTCGGTCGCCCGCATCACGGTGAACGGGCAGGACATGTTCGTCGGCTACTCGCCGCTCGCGGGTATCGGCGGCAGCTTCGCCGTCGTCGCCTCGGTAGACGAGCTGACCGCCAACGCCGCCGCGATCACCGCCTCGATTGACGAGGAGGCGAACCGCACCCTCAGCATCACCCTGATCGCGATGCTCGCGATCTTCCTCGTCGGCCTGGGCGGTGAGACCTGGCTAAACCGCAAGTTCATCCTGCGCCCGATCGAGGCGCTGGTGGACGGCACGCGGCGGGTTGCGCGCGGTGACCTGGCCACGACGATCCCCGTCCGAAGCGACGACGAGCTGGGCATCCTCGCCACGTCGTTCAACACGATGACGGAGCAGATGCGCGCCCGCCGCGACGCCCTCGAGCGCGAGGTGGCAGAGCGCACCGCCGCCCAGGACGAGCTGCGCGCCCTGTTCAACGCGATGACGGACCGCGTCGTGGTGATCAACCGCGACGGCCGCCTGATCCGCATAGCCCAGACCGGTGGTCCGCGCCTCCTCGCCGAGGACGATCAGGTCGGTCAGTTCGTGCAGGAGATTCGCCCGGCGGCCGTCGCGGATATTACGATGAACAGCGTCCGGCAGGCGCTCGAAACGCAGCAGACCGTAACCGTAGAGTTCCCCTTCGAGACACCGGACGGAGAACGCTGGCTTTCGGGTGCCTACTCACCGCTTTCGGATGACTCCGTCGTCGTCGTTGTGCGTGACATCACCGACTTCGTCGGCGCCCAGCGTGAGGTCGCCCGTCAGCGTGACGAGCTGCAGCAGGAGGTGCGCGATCGCACCGCTGCCCAGGACGAGCTGCGTGCCCTGTTCGCCGCAATGACCGAGCTCGTCATCGTCGCCGACCGTGATGGGAGGTATCTGCGCATCCCTGAGACCAACGCCCCGCCCGGCATGCGCGAACTTACAGCCCAGCAGCAAGCAGTGATCCGGCCGGAGGAGGACGACCCCTACCAGGAGCGTCAGATGCTCCAAATCGCGGC
>JBFWZE010000036.1:3277-7817 GCA_050185685.1 Dehalococcoidia bacterium | reverse complement strand
GGTATCTGCGCATCCCTGAGACCAACGCCCCGCCCGGCATGCGCGAACTTACAGCCCAGCAGCAAGCAGTGATCCGGCCGGAGGAGGACGACCCCTACCAGGAGCGTCAGATGCTCCAAATCGCGGCGCTGCGCGAAGCGATCGACGAGCAGCATCCGGTGACGATCGAATACCCGACCAGGGTGGATGACCGGGAGCTCTGGATGTCCGCCACGCTCTCGCCCATATCGAACCAAACGGCGGTGATCGTTGCCCGCGATATCACCGACCGCGTCAACGCCCAGAAGGAGCTCGAGCAGCGCGTCGAAGAGCGCACTCGGGAGCTCAATACCGTCCTCGAGGTGTCTCGAAACCTGGTCGCGACCCTCGACCTCAACACGCTGCTGGGCGTGATCATGGAACAGACGGAGCAGGTCTGCTCCTACAGCCGCGCCTCCGTCTACCTCTACGACCAGGGGGCGATGGCGCTGCTCGGCTCGCGCGTGCCGGGCGGCCAGCTGCAGACGATGCCACCGTCCTACCGCCTGCAGACCGACCTCATGGGCACGATCTGGGACGACATCCTCGGTCCGGAGCCTTCGATCATCGACGACGTACACGGCGACACGCCGATGGCGGTCGCGCTGCGAGCTGCCGTCGGCCCGGCAGCCACTGCGCGGGGAACCCAGGGCATCAAGTCGTGGATGGGCGTCCCACTGCGCCTGAAGGACCGCGTCGTTGGTCTGCTCGCGCTCACCCATGAAGAGGCCGGCTTCTTCACGGCCCACCACTACGAACTGGTCCAGGCGATCGCGAACCAGGCCGCCGTCGCGATCGAGAACGCCAAGCTCTACGAGGCGGCACAGCAGCTCGCCGCCGTCGAAGAGCGTCAGAAGCTGGCGCGTGAGCTGCACGACTCCGTCTCGCAGGCGCTGTACGGCATCGCCCTTGGCGCGAAGACCGCCCGTACCCAGCTCGACCGCGACCCGTTGAAGGCTATCGAGCCTGTCGACTACGTGCTCCAGCTTGCCGAGGCGGGACTCGCCGAAATGCGGGCGCTGATCTTCGAGCTGCGTCCTGAGTCGCTGGAGCTCGAGGGCCTCGTCGCCGCGATGGAGAAGCAAGTCGCCGCAACGACGGCCCGCTACGGCATCAAGGTCAGCGGGGACTTCGACGGCGAGCCCGACCTCAGCCTCGGCGACAAGGAGGTCTTCTACCGCGTCGCCCAGGAGGCGCTGCACAACGTCGTCAAGCACGCGCGCGCCACAGAGGCCACGATCCGCCTGCATAACAACGGCGGTGTCATTCTCGAGGTGAGCGACAACGGCATCGGCTTCGACTCCAGCGGCAGCTTCCCCGGCCATATGGGTCTCGTCTCGATGAGCGAACGCGCCGCGAACATCGGCGCCCAGATCAACGTTGAGAGCGAGCGCGGCAAGGGCACAACGGTTCGCCTCACCCTCCCTCGCTGATGCGCATTCAAGCCGCTGTGATGCGCGACCAGAGCGGGCATTTCGACCTCGCCGAGCTCGACCTCGAGGAGCCCCAGGCAGACGAATTGCTCGTCCGCGTCGTCGCCAGCGGCATCTGCCACACCGACCTCGCGATGTTCGAACGCCCGGCGATGCCGCGACCGATGGTGCTCGGCCACGAGGGGGCGGGCGTCGTCGAACGGGTCGGCGCGAACGTGAGCGCGGTGCAGCTGGGCGACCACGTCCTGCTCAGCTACGATGCGTGCGGGCGTTGCTCCCTCTGCGCATCCGGCCATCCTGCTTACTGCCGCGACGCCCGGCCGCTGAACTTCAGCGGCAGCCGCCCTGACGGCACCAGCGCCCTCAGCGAAGACGGCAGCATGATGAACGGCCACTTCTTCGGGCAGAGCAGCTTCGCGAGCCACGCAATCGTCACCGAACGCAACATCGTCAAGGTCGACCCGGCGTTGCCGCTGGACCTGCTGGCGCCCCTCGGCTGCGGCATCCAGACCGGCACAGGCGCCGTGCTCAATGTGCTGGCGCCGGCGCCCGGCAGCAGCATCGCGATCTTCGGCGCCGGTTCGGTTGGGCTCAGCGCTCTGCTGGCGGCGAAGGTCGCCCGCTGCGAAACGATCGTCGCCGTCGACATCAAGCAATCACGCCTCGATGCAGCGCTCGAACTGGGCGCCAGCCACGTTATCGATGCGACCTCGACCGAAGACGTCGCCGCCGAGCTGCGGCGCATCATGTCGGGTCACGGCGTGCAGTACGCGTTCAGCAGCACGGGCAACCCGGAGAGCCTGCGCCAGGCGATCGAAGGCCTCGATTCCATGGGAACCGCCGCGTTCGTCTCCGGCGGCACCGACGCCTCGATTCCGACCTCGACCTTGCTCTGGGGGCGGACGCTGAAAGGCGTTGTCCAGGGTGACGCGGTGCCTCAGAGCTTCCTGCCGCGCCTCATCGACCTCTGGCAGCGGGGCGAATTTCCCTTCGACCGGCTGATTACGCATTACGACTTCGCTGACATCAATGTCGCTTCCCAGGCTTCCCTGAGCGGCGAGATAATCAAGCCCGTTCTCCGCTTCACCTGACGAGAATTAGAGGAGCGCCATGACCAACGATGCTCTCACTGACCTCACCTCGAAACTCCGAGGCACCGTCTTCACTGCCACCGACGAAGGCTACGATGAAGCCCGCAGGATCTGGAACGGCACCGTCGACAAGCGGCCGGCGGTCATCGTGCGCTGCGGCGGCGTCGCCGACGTGATCGACGCGGTGAACTACGCCCGCGAACAGGGGCTGTCCGTCTCGATCCGCGGCGGCGGCCACCACGTCGCCGGCAGCGCGCTGAACGACGACGGCCTCGTCATCGACCTCTCGCAGATGCGCTCCGTGCGCGTCGACCCCGCAGCAGGCACCGCTCGGGCTGAGGGCGGCGCCCAGATCGTCGACGTCGACCGCGAGTGCATGCCCTTCAACCTCTGTGTGCCTCTCGGCGTCTTCTCGGAGACCGGCATCGCGGGCATAACGCTGGCGGGCGGCGTCGGCTGGCTGCGCCGCAAGTACGGCATGACCTGCGACAGCCTCGTCTCGGCCGACGTCGTCACCGCGGACGGCAAGCTGGTCAAGACGAGCGCAACGGAGAACCCCGAGCTGTTCTGGGCACTGCGCGGCGGCTGGGACATGGGCGTTGTGACCTCCTTCGAGTACCAGGCCCGGCCGATCGAACCCGAGATCGCCTTCCTCTTCGTCACGTACCCGATCGACGAGGCGGCGCAGGTGATGCGCGGCGTCCACGAGTTCATGCGATCCGCATCAGACGCCTTCAGTCCGCTGCTCGTGCTCTGGACCTTCCCGGAGGACGAGGCCTACCCGCAGGAGGTCTGGGGCAAGCAGTTCATCGCCATCGTGGGTCCGTACGCGGCGCATGCCGAAGAGGGCATGCGCGCGATCGAGCCGCTGCGCCACCTCGGCACGGTGCTGCTCGACGCCAGCGAAACGACGACCTACTACGCCGTGCAGCACCTCTTCGACCACGAATACCCGAAGGGACGGCGCTACTACTGGAAGTCGTCCTACCTCACGGGCCTCGAAGAGGGAGCGATCGAGCAACTGATTGAGTTCGGTAAGAACCGCCCTTCGGCGCTCTCGAGCGTCGACGTCTGGACCTTAGGCGGTGCGATTAGCCGCATCGGTGCGGATGAGACGCCGCTCTCGCAGCGCCAGGCGCCCTACATGATCGGCATCGAGGCGAACTGGGACGACCCGGCCGCCGATGCGGCGAATATCGCCTGGACGCGCGAGCTCGCCTCAGCACTGCAGCCGTTTTCGACCGGTGCCAGCTATCTTAACTTCGAAGACCTTTCGGAGACCGGTGCCGCGAAAGCAACTCACGGCGCGAACTTCGAGAGGCTGGTACGAATCAAGAAGCAGTACGACCCGGAGAACCTCTTCCGCTCCCGACGCGGGCTGGTCGACTGAAGGAGACAACTGAATGGGCATTGAGGGCTTCGACCACTACACCGTGCGCGCGAAGGACTACGCGGTGACGCGCCGCTTCTACGAGGAGACGCTTGGCCTGCACACCGAGGACCGCCCCGGCGCCAGCATCCCGGCAGCGCTCGTCTTCATCGGCGGGCAGGCGATGGTCCACCTCTTCCAGGCCACTGATGACCTGCAGGCGATCTTCGGCCGCATGACGCCGCCGGACGAAGAAGCGGCGAACTGGGCGACCGGACGCATGCACCACATCGCCCTCCGCGCCACCGGCCTCCCGGCGATGCGCGAGCGTCTCACCGCTGCCGGCGTGACCTACACCGAGCGCACGATCCTGGCGATGGAGAAGCACCTCATCGTCCTCAAGGACCCGGACGGCGTCGAGCTGGAGATCCAGTTCCCGTCGTCGGAGGTGAGCTAAGCGCCGCCGGCCGCTACGTCGCAGAGCCCTGGCTTCGCAGGCCGGTGACGAGGTCGCGTAGCTCCGTGAGGCGTGCCTGGAAGGCCTCGTCCTGGGCGTTGAGGTGGGCCTGGATTTGCATGCATTCGTGCAGCACTGCTTCGGCGTCCTGGTAGGTCTGGTCAGCCCGCCG
>JBFWZE010000036.1:0-3177 GCA_050185685.1 Dehalococcoidia bacterium | reverse complement strand
TGACGAGGTCGCGTAGCTCCGTGAGGCGTGCCTGGAAGGCCTCGTCCTGGGCGTTGAGGTGGGCCTGGATTTGCATGCATTCGTGCAGCACTGCTTCGGCGTCCTGGTAGGTCTGGTCAGCCCGCCGGTCGGAGGCCTTCGCCTGGATGTTCTGGCCGACGATGATGATCGGCAGAAGGACGAGCTGCAGGAAGGTCTGCGCGATCCACGCGACGATGATGATGCTCTGGCCGCTGTTGATCGCAGCGGGGAGGCTGACGAGGGCGAGCAGCGTGAAGAGGTAGGCCGCCCACATCGTGCCGACAATCGTCGTGATGAAGAGACCGATCTTGCCGTTGGCGCCGACGCGCTCGTCGCGCACCTTCGCCGGCGGGGGCACCTGGCCGGCGAGATGGGCCCGCGTCCGCGGATGGGGTACGTGGTCGAAAAGCGTCGATAGTCGGTTCATCCTGGGTGTCTCCTGGCAGGGGTTCTGCGCGATGAACAGATGCGCAGGCCGTTGCTGCCACGATAAGGACTACAGGGTGACCCTGACGAGACGGCGCTGAAGACTCGAGTTTTGACGGTGCTAGCGGCCGCAGACGAAGGGCGACATCAGGAACGCTATGCGCGGCGCTCCGGTCCGGTTCTTCTTCGCCGATGTTCTTCGTGCGTTCGTCATAACAGATGCCGCGCTCCTTCTGTCGAATTACCGAGGGCAAAGCCATTCTCCCGAGGGCAAAAACCCCGTTCAATAGACACCGGTTGGAGTTCGTCAACTCGTAACTGCAGGCAGCCGCCGATCTTCGCGCCTGCCCTGTTCGCAGCGTGCTTGCGACCCCTCGGACGCGGGCATACGATGCGGCTACGAATCGCAGCAACACGGCGGGGAGGCCAGCGTGGTAACGAGCTATCAGGTCATCGGCAAGGCGATCCCGCGTATCGACGGGGCCGACAAGGTCACCGGCGAGGCGATGTATGCGGCCGACTTCACCGCGCCGGGGATGCTCTGGGGCAAGTCACTGCGCAGCCCCTTCCCCCACGCCCGGATCGTCAGCATCGACACCTCGGCGGCGAGGGCTTTGCCGGGCGTCCACGCCGTGATCACCGGCGCCGACTACCCGAATAACTTCTACGGCCGCACAATTCGCGACGTGCCCGTCCTGGCCCGCGACGTCGTCCGCTACCACGGTGAGCGCGTCGCCGCCGTCGTCGCCGACGATGAGGACATCGCTCAGCAGGCGCTCGACCTGATCGAGGTGGAGTACGAAGAGCTCCCCGCGGTCTTCGACCCGATCGAGGCCGGCAGCCCGGACGCGCCGATTATTCACCCCAACTTCAACAGCTATGCCGGCATCCGTGCGCCCCTCGAGGCGCCGAGCAACGTCTACGTGAAGAGCAAGTTCGAGCGCGGCGACATCGACAAGGCGTTCGCCGAAGCCGACCACGTCTTCGAGCACACCTACCGCACCCAGGCGCAGCACGCGGGCTACATGGAGCCGCAGGCGATCCTCGCCTGGGCCGACCACCCCGACGGCGGCAGCCACATTTGGGTCTGCACCAAAGCTCCCTATCGGATCAAGGAAGCCGTCGCCACGTCCGTCGGCATCGCCGAGCCGGACCTGACGATTCACGGCGTCTTCGTCGGTGGTGACTTCGGCGCCAAGAGCTCGCCGCCCAGCGCGCCAATCGCCCTGCTTCTCTCGCAGGTGACCGGCAAGCCTGTGATGATCGTCCATGATTATGTCGACGAGTTGCTCAGCGGCAACCCGAACCAGTCGATGGTCTACGTTCTGAAGACGGGCGTGATGAACGACGGCACGATCGTCGCCCACAGCGTCGACCACTACGCGAACAGCGGCGCCTACGCGGGGTACAAGCCCGGCGGTGCGATGGGCGGTGCGAACCAGGCTGCCGGCCCGTACAAGGTCGAGAACGTCCGCGTCACCTCGCAGAACGCCTACACCAACACGCTGCCCGGCCAGATTTACCGCGCCCCCGGTGAGCCACAGGCCTTCTTCGCCCTCGAGTCCCACATCGATGAGATCGCGAAGGCGCTCGGCCGAGACCCGGTCGAGTTCCGCCTCCAGAACCTCGTCGAGACGGGCGAGGAGATGGCGGCGGGCGAGGCGCTCGAGGACGTGAAGGTAAAGGAAGTCCTCCGCGCTGCCGTCGAAGCCGCGGGCTACTACGAGCCGAAGGGCCCGAACATCGGCCGCGGCCTCGCGATTGGCGACCGCGGTCAGGGCGGCGGCCAGTCCAGCGTCCACCTGACGCTGCGTCCCGACGGCAGCCTGCTGATTCGCTCGCCCCTCTTCGACCAGGGCAGCGGCTCGGCAACGCTCATCCTGCAGGCGATCTGCGAAGAGTTCGGCGTGAACTTCGACGCCGAGCTCGAAATCGTCGGCACCGAATCGGGCATGTTCGACGCCGGCCTCGCGGGCAGCATCCAGTCTCGCCTTTCGTCGACCACCGGCTACGAGGGGGCTCAGGAGCTCAAGCGCGCGGTCATCAGCTTCGTCGCTCAGAAGCTCGACGCCAGCGAGGACAGCCTTCTGCTCCAGGGCGAGGAGATCCTGCGCACCGACCTCGAAGAGCGCGTCAACTGGCGCGACCTCATCCGCGAGAGCGGCGAAGAGGTCACGGCGATGGCGAAGATCAACGAGAACGTCCGCCCGCACTTCACGTCATTCGTCTGCCAGGTTGCCGAGGTCCACGTCGACCCGGAGACAGGCGAGATCAGGCTACTGAAGATGACCACGGCTCATGACGTCGGCCAGGTGCTCAATGCGGTCGGCCACCAGGGCCAGATCAACGGCGGCGTCGTGCAGGGCATGGGCTTTGCGCTGATGGAGGACCTGCAGTACCAGGACGGACAGGTCGTCACGGCCAGCTTCGGCGACTACAAGATCCCCACGATCCAGGACATCCCGGAACTGAAGACCGTGCTGCTTACGACCGACCACGGCTCAGGCCCCTACCACGTCAAGGGCATCGGCGAGGCTCCGATGATCCCGGTTGCCGGCGCAATCGCAAACGCTATCGCCGACGCCTCAGGCGCCCGGATCCGCGACCTCCCTGCGACGGCCGAGAAGGTCTACGACGCGCTCAGAGGCTAGCGGGACACCGTCTCGAGCAAGCGAGAGCCCGGCAGAAACGCCGGGCTCTTCTATCTCCAGCGACCAACGCATCGAACGG
>JBFWZE010000035.1:0-24214 GCA_050185685.1 Dehalococcoidia bacterium | reverse complement strand
AGACCGGAGCCGCCGCCGGTGATCAGGGCGACGCGGCCGCTGAGGTCGAAGAGCTTCGTGATGCTGTCGGTGGTCTCGTCGTAGTCGCGCGGGTAGCCGAGAGATTGCATGCCGTACCTCTATCTAATGAGTGCGAAACGACCTCGATTCTAGAAGATCGCGGCCAGTCGTTTGCTGCTGACCGCACATTTCGGGACAATTGCGACACGTGACACAGATATCGCCAACTTATGAGACCGTCTTCATCGATACGCAGCCCCGCCTCGACGTGGCTGTGCAGGCGATCAGCCGCTCGCCGATCGTCGGCTTCGACACCGAGTTCGTCGGCGAATCGACCTATCAGCCGCAGCTCTGCCTGATCCAGATCGCGACCGCCGACCAGATCTTCGTCATTGACCCGCTGTCCCGCGTCAACCTGCACGACTTCTGGCAGGCACTCACCGACCCTTCTCGGGAAGTCGTTGCCCTGGCCGCGCGGCAGGAGCTGCTCTTCTGCCTCCGCTTCGCCGGGCGTCTCCCCGGCACAGTGTTCGACCCGCAGCTCGCGGCTGGACTCGTCGGCTTCAGCTACCCGCTCAGCCACACGAACCTCGTCCAGCGGGCGCTGAACACCCGCGTCGAGGGCGGCGAGTCCTACACGGACTGGCGCAAGCGGCCGCTGACGGGCAAACAGCTTGGCTATGCCGCCGATGACGTCCGGTACCTGCTGCGCCTGCGTCAGATGCTGCTCGACCGCGCAGCCGAAATGGGCCGCGTCGAATGGCTGCGCAGTGAGTGCGAGAAGTCGGCTCAACGTGTCGCCGAAAGCGAGTCGGAGGACCGCTGGTGGCGCGTCTCCGGCGCATCCGGCGTCGACCGCCGCGGCCTCGCCGTGCTGCGGGAGGTCTGGAAGTGGCGCGATGACACAGCGCGTGAGTCCGACGTACCGCCGCGCCGCGTCCTCGGCGATGACCTGCTGATGGCGGTGGTCAAGCGAAAACCGAAGAGCGTTCCGGACCTCTTCGCCCTGCGCGGCTTCGACCGCCCAAACCTCCGCAAAGGCGGTGACGAGATCGTCGAGGCGGTAAAGCGCGGCCTCAACGTGCCGGAGGCAGACCTGCCAGAGCTGATGCGCCGCGACGACCCTGCCCAGGTGCAGATCCTCGGCTCTCTCGCCTCGATCCTGGCGAACAGCCTCGCCAGTGAGCACCAGGTCGACATCGCCCTCCTCGCCACCGTCGCCGACCTCCAGGAGGTCGTCCGCTGGCGTCTCGGCCTCACCGACGAGGCGCCGCCGCAGCTGCTCGAGGGCTGGCGCGGCGAGATCCTCGGTCAGCCTCTCATCGAGCTGCTGGACGGCAAGCGCGTCGTCCGCGTCGCCGATCTCCACTCGCCGAAGCCCCTCGTCATCGAAGACCGATAGCGCCTTACCCCTTCGACGGCCCCACCGCCACCGGAAGCACGCCTCATCGGCCGTTCCCGGCGAACGTCTGTCTCACGGTTGCAGGCACGACGAGTACTCTCGTTAGCACCGATGACCAGGCCGGCGAGATTTTGGCCAGGTACGGGCGACCCGCCTTCCTTGGCGTCAGTAGATTTGCAGTTACTCGTGGACGCATTACAGGGCCTCGAATTGTGGTACTGCTCGGGTCAACCAGAAAGGCGGTGAAAATGAGGAGAATCATCGGACTACTTACAGGGCCCGCCGTCGTGTCCGCGGTTGCGTTTGGCAACCCGCTCGATATGACGGCTACTGCGCTCTGCGCGGTGGTCGGAAGCGGCGTCGACCTCGACGCGGACGGCTCGAGCTTCTGCGCAGCGGGCGCGGCCGTCTCCAGTCTCGCGACCTCGGAAGCGACGGATGACAGCATTGCCGTGGCCGGTGCCCGGATTGCCTCGATCGCAGACGCAACGGCGGAGGATGGGAGCGCTGCCGGGGCCTTCGCGGAGATTGCGTCCATCGCAACCGCAGAGGCAACAGACGACAGCGCTGCGCTCGCTGCTGCATCGACCGCGTCGATTGCGACCTCAACCGCGGCGGACGACAGTCTCGCCATCGCCACGGCAGCAATCGCATCGAACGCAGACAGCAAGTCAGCCGACGACAGCACGGCGATCGCAAACGCGAGTGTTGCGAGTGCCGCGAGCGCGGCGGCGGTCGACAGCAGCCTGGCACAGGCGCAGGCCTCGTTCGCTTCACAGGCGAAAGCGGAAGCGGCCGACAACAGCCGCGCGATCGCTACTGCCGACCTGGGAAGCAACTCCAGCGCGGCGGCAGTCGAAAACAGCGTTGCGGCAGCCGTCGCAACGCTTGGCTCCGAGGCGACTGCGGCAGCCGCCACGGATAGCATCGCCCTGTCACATGCCACGACAGGCTCCGAGGCCAACTCCGCAGCCGCGGAGAACAGCCGCGCGGTAGGCGTGGCAGCAAGCGGAAGCACGGCCACTGCTGCCGCGGCCGAGGACTCCACTGCGGCGGCACTGGCGATCAACGACAGCACCGCCACGTCGGCCTCCTCGGACAACAGCACTGCGATCGCGGTTGGCATCAACGGCAGCGAGGCGAGGGCAGCAGCCGCGGACAATTCCACCGCGATCTCATACGCGGCAAACGGCTCCACGGCCACGACCGCGGCTGTCGATGGCGCTATCGCTGTCGGCATTGCGGTGAACAACACGACGATCACGGTCGCCGTTGTCGGAAACACCGTGGGTGTGGGCATCAGCCCGTAGCACTCCTCCAACCAGGAGACCAAAGGCCCCGGTCCTGTGACCGGGGCCTTTCTTTTGCCTGTCAGCTCGGCGTATTTATTGCAATTTCTGAGATTCGGCCGTACGCTTATGCATATTCCACAACTACCTACCGATACTGTTGTATGTCAGGCACAACAATGAACTTTAATCCCATCGAGCCACCCTTGAACGTCTCTTTCGAGTTCTTTCCGCCGAAAACGCCGGAAATGGAAGAGACGCTATGGAACTCGATGCGCCGCCTGGAACCTCTTTCGCCTCACTTCGTCTCGGTGACGTACGGCGCCGGCGGCTCCACACGCAACCGCACGCACGAGGTTGTGCGCCGCATCCTCGCCGAGACGTCGCTCACGCCCGCTGCCCATCTGACCTGCGTCGAGTCCTCGCGCGGTGAGATTGATGAGATTGCCGATGCGTACTGGGAGGCCGGCGTACGGCACCTCGTCGCCCTTCGCGGCGACCCGCCGGCGGGCGAGAACGAGTTCGTGCCGCCGGTCGACGGCTACCGCTACGCCTCGGAGTTGGTCGAGGGCCTGCGCCGCCGTCACGACTTCGAGATCTCGGTCGCCTGCTATCCCGAGGCCCACCCGGAAGCTGCGTCGCTCGCGGCCGACATCGATAACCTCAAGCGAAAGATCGACGCGGGGGCGACGCGGGCGATCACCCAGTTCTTCTTCGACAACGAGCTCTTCTTCCGTTTCCGGGAGCTGTGCGCGAAGGCCGGCATCAACGTGCCGATCGTCCCGGGCATCATCCCGATCACGAACCTGAAGCAGACCGCCCGCTTCGCCGCCAACGCCGGAGCGACCGTCCCCGACTTCATCTATAAGGCCTTCGACGGGCTGGACAACGAGCCCGACCTGCGCCAGTACGTGTCGATGTCACTGGCTACGGACCAGGTGCGCGGCCTCGCAGCTGAAGGCGTCAACGAGTTCCACTTCTACACGCTGAACCGGGCTGAGCTCACTTACACGATCTGTCACCTGCTCGGCCTGCGCCCTCAGACCGAGGCGATCGTCAGCGCGGCATGAGTTCCCGCATCGACCTCCTCCGGCTGGCGTTGCGCGAGCGCATCGTCGTACTCGATGGCGCCATGGCCACCGAGATCCAGAAGCTCGGCCTCGACGAGGCGGCCTTTCGCGGCGAACAATTCGCCGACTGGCAGGTCGACGTGCGCGGCAACAACGACCTGCTCGTCCTGACGCAGCCGGAGGTCATCGAGAACATCCACCGCCGCTACCTCGAAGCCGGCGCCGACGTCCTCAAGACGAACACTTTCAACTCCACACGCATCGCCCAGGGCGACTACGAGATGCAGGCGCTGGTACCCGAGCTGAACCGAGAGGGCGCCCGCATCGCGCGCAAGGTCGCCGATGAGTTCGAAGCGCGAGACGGCCGGCCGCGATACGTCGCCGGCGTCATGGGTCCGACGAACCGCACGGCCTCGATGAGCCGACGAGTCGAAGACCCGGGCAGCCGCGAGGTCACGTTCGACGACCTGCGCGAAGCGTACTTCGAGGCCGCATCCGCGCTGATCGAGGGTGGCGCCGACATCCTGCTGCTCGAAACGGTGTTCGACACGCTCAACGCCAAGGCCGCCGTGTTCGCGATCGAAGACGCAATCGCCGGCGCCGGGCGGGACGTGCCGTTGATGATCTCGGGCACGATCACCGACGCCAGCGGCCGCACGCTCTCCGGCCAGACCACAGAGGCCTTCTTCAACTCCCTCGTCCACGCGAAGCCGCTTTCGATCGGCCTCAACTGCGCGATGGGCGCAAAGGACCTGCGGCCGTACGTCCAGGAGCTGGCGCGCATTGCCGGCTGCCTCGTCAGCGTGCACCCCAACGCCGGCCTGCCCAACGACATGGGCGAGTACGACGAGGACCCAGAGTTCACCGCCGGCGTCCTGCAGGAGTTCGCAGAGCACGGCTTCGTGAACATCGTGGGCGGCTGCTGCGGTACGACGCCGGCGCACATCGCGAAGATCGTGGAGGCAGTGCGGCCGCTCAAGCCGCGCCACATCGACGCACCAGAGCCGCTCATGCGCCTTGCCGGCCTCGAGCCGCTGACGATTGCGCCGGAGACGAACTTCATCAACGTCGGCGAGCGTACGAACGTCACCGGCTCGCTGCGCTTCAAGAAGCTGATCCTCAACGGCGACTACGAAGCGGCGCTCGAGGTCGCCAAGCAGCAGATCGAGTCGGGCGCCGTGATCATCGACGTCAACTTCGACGAGGGCATGCTCGACGGCGCCGAGGCGATGACGCGCTTCCTCAACCTCGCAGCCGCCGAACCGCATATCGCCCGCGTGCCGGTGATGGTCGACTCCTCAAAGTGGGAGGTCATCGAAGCCGGACTGAAGGTCCTGCAGGGCAAGGGCATCGTCAACTCGATCTCGCTGAAGGAGGGCGAAGAGGCCTTCCTGCACCATGCTCGCCTCGTCCGCCGCTACGGCGCAGCCGTCATCGTGATGGCGTTCGACGAGCAGGGCCAGGCAGACACGCTCGCCCGCAAGAAGCAGATCTGCGCCCGCGCCTACAAGCTGCTCACTGAGGAGATCGGCTTCCCGCCGGAAGACATCATCTTCGACCCGAACATCTTCACCGTCGGCACCGGCATCGAAGAGCACAACAACTACGCCGTCGACTTCATCGAGGCGACGCGCTGGATCAAGTCAAACCTGCCCGGCGCGAAGGTCAGCGGCGGCGTGAGCAACGTCAGCTTCAGCTTCCGCGGTAACAACCCGCTGCGTGAGGCGATCCATGCCGTCTTCCTCTATCACGCGATCGCCGCCGGCCTCGACATGGGCATCGTCAACGCCGGTTCCCTGAGCCTCTACAGCGACATCCCCGAAAGCCTGCTGGAGCTGGTCGAAGACCTCGTGCTCAACCGCCGCCCGGACGCCACTGAGCGACTGCTCGCCGTCGCTGACAGCCTCAAGGGGCAGGAAAAAGACGAAACTGCCCAGCTCGAATGGCGGTCGGCGCCCGTCGAAGAGCGCCTGAGCTACGCCCTCGTCCACGGCATCGACGAGTTCGTCATCGCCGACACCGAAGAGGCACGGCAGGAGTTCGACCACCCGCTCGAGGTCATCGAGGGACCGCT
This sequence comes from Dehalococcoidia bacterium, assembly GCA_050185685.1. Classification (GTDB taxonomy): domain Bacteria; phylum Chloroflexota; class Dehalococcoidia; order DSTF01; family WHTK01; genus WHTK01. The sequence continues at coordinate 18,379 of JBFWZE010000035.1, read as the reverse complement.
GATGGGCGGCATGAACGTGGTCGGCGACCTCTTCGGCCAGGGCAAGATGTTCCTGCCCCAGGTCGTGAAGAGCGCACGCGTCATGAAGCGCGCCGTTGCTCACCTGATTCCCTACATCGAGGCGGCGAAAGAGGCCGGCAGCACCTCGCAGAAGGGCAAGATCCTGCTCGCCACCGTGAAGGGCGACGTCCATGACATCGGCAAGAACATCGTCGGCGTCGTCCTCCAGTGCAACAACTTCGAGGTTATCGACCTCGGGGTCATGACCCCATGGGCGACGATCATGGAAACGGCGCGACGCGAGAACGTCGACATCATCGGCCTTTCCGGCCTGATCACGCCGTCGCTCGAGGAGATGCGCTACGTCGCCGCCCAGATGGAGGAAGAGGGCTTCACGATCCCGCTACTGATCGGCGGCGCAACCACCTCCAAAGCGCACACCGCGCTGCGTATCGCACCGAACTACTCGAAGCCCGTGATCTACGTGCCGGATGCCTCCCGTGCCGTCAGCGTCGCGACATCAATCCTCTCAGAGACCAACTCGGCGGCCTTCTGGCAGCAGGTCCAGGACGAGTACGAAGAGGTACGCGTCCGCCGCGCCCGCAACCAGACGCGTCAGACCAGCGTCACGATCGAGGCCGCCCGCGCGAACAAGGCGGTCATCGACCTGTCGGTCCCGGCGCCACGCCCCGCGTGGGAGGGCGTGCGTAGCTTCTACGACTTCCCACTGGCCGACCTCGTCGAGCGCATCGACTGGACGCCCTTCTTCCAGACGTGGGAGCTGGCCGGCCACTTCCCCGAGATCCTCGAGGACGAGGTCGTCGGTGAGAGCGCGACGTCGCTCTACAAAGACGCACGTGAGATGCTCGACAAGATCGTCGCCGAGCACTGGCTGGAGGCAAGAGCCGTCGTCGGCTTCTTCCCCGCGAGCTCGGACGGCCGTGAGGACATCTTCCTCTGGGAGCCCGGGTGCGATGACCAGCGCGGCGAGCTGCCGCTTGCCACCGTGCACACGCTTCGGCAGCAGATGAGCAAGACGGACAGCCGTCCGAACTTCGCCCTCGCCGACTTCGTCGCGCCCGCCGAGAGCGGCGTCGATGACTGGCTGGGCATGTTCGCGGTCACCGCCGGCATCGGGATCGACGAGCACATCGCCCGCTTCGAGGCCGTCCACGACGACTACAGCGCAATCATGCTCAAAGCCCTCGCAGACCGCCTGGCAGAGGCCTTCGCAGAGCGCATGCACGAGCTCGTCCGCCGTGAACACTGGGGCTACGCGCCTGATGAGTGCCTGGACAATGACGCGCTGATCAAGGAGCAGTATCAGGGCATCCGCCCGGCGCCGGGCTACCCGGCATGCCCGGACCACACCGAGAAGCAGCTAATCTTCGACCTGCTGGAGGTGACCGACCGCATCGGCCTCCACCTCACCGAGAGCTTCGCGATGACCCCGACCGCTGCCGTCAGCGGCTACTACTTCTGGCGGCCGGAAGCGCAGTACTTCGGCGTTGGCAAGGTGGAGAAGGACCAGGTCGAAACGTACGCCTGCCGCAAGGGCCTGCCGCTCGCCGAGATGGAGCGCTGGCTGGCTCCCAACCTCAACTACGAGGCTTCGTAGAGCTGCAGCTCAGAGGGCGCCCTAACAACTTATCTCATACGCAGCAACGCAGGATTAACGAAGCCCAGACTGCGCATAAGCCGCGCCTCCTCTACCATGGGAAGCGTGAGATTTGCAGACGAAGCCCTTGCCGCCAACCGTATCGCCGCCCAGACCTACACCGGAGACGGGCTCAGCCCGCGGCCCGTACGCCACGTCGCGATCCTGGCCTGCATGGACGCCCGACTCGACATGTTCACGTCGCTCGGCCTTATCGTCGGTGACTGCCACATTCTGCGTAACGCCGGCGGCCGCGCCACCGAGGACGCCCTGCGCTCGCTGACGATCTCAAGTCACGTGCTCGAGACGCGTGAGTTCGTCGTGATCCACCACACCGACTGCGGTCTGCAGCGGTACTCGAATGAGGACCTCTACGGCATCCTGGCCCGTGACGGCGTCGATGCGCGGGGGTATGACTTCCTGCCGATCCCGGACCTCGAGGAGAGCGTGCGCGAGGACGTGGGCAAGATCGCGATGTCGCCGCTGATGCTGCCCGGCATCCATGTCACCGGCCTGATCTTCGACGTGCATGATGGCCTCCTCCACTCCGTCTGCGAGGCCGACACGCTGGGGCCGAAGGGCAAAGGCTAGGACTTCACGCGCTCCTTGATTGCCCTCGCTGCGATCTGTGCGGCCACCGGCGCGGACACCGTGAACGCGAAGAACGACCCGAAGTCGCGCGTTGCCGTCATGCTCGTGAAGTAGAGACCCGGGACGCTGCTCTCGAGATGCTCATCTAGCACCGGGAAGCCGTCGGCCACTTCGAGGAGCTGCAAGAGCCCACCGGCGTCAAGAAATGGGATGCGCGCCAGGTCGACGCGGTAGCCGGTCGCCAGCAGCACGTCGTCCACCGTCAGCACCTCGCCGTTATCGAGCGCCAGCTTCAGCCGGCCGGCCGCGTCGTCGACGTTGTTCACCGTCGTGCGCGGATGGAGGAAGACGTTGTCGCGCCGGATGCGAGGCGCCAGCCAGGGTTCGAGGCGGAGACGCCCCTCTGCCCAGAAACGCCGGTTCAGCTCCACCTTCTCGTCGGTCGAGAGGCGGCGATACCAGCTCGGGTCGTCGAGAAATCGCTGCATCATCGGACCGACCCAACTCCAGTCGGAGGTCTCGAAGGCCGGCGTGTCGTGGCGGTATGCAAGATGCACGCGGCGCGCACCGGCCTCGGCGACCAGCGCCGCGCTTTCGAAGGCGCTCTGACGGCCGCCAATGATCAGCACGTCGCGGCCCGCGAAGCGCCCGAAGTCGACGATGTCGCAGGTATGACCGAGACGGCCTGCCGGTATCAGCGCATCGAGCTCTGCCGGGAGGTTCTTGAAGTACTCGAAGCCGAGCGCCAGCACCACGTTCGCCGCGTCGTAGACGGTGTCGCCCGCGATCGCCTCGAAACGCCCTGAAGCCTCGTCGAGCCCGAGAGTGGTGATGCGCTGCGGTCGGGGCTCGAGGCCCTTCTGCTCCTGGAACCACGCTGTGTACTCAAGATAGAGGTCCCGCGGCAACGGGCGCACCGCATTCGGATCGCGGCTAGTCGCCTGGAGAAACGCCTCGATCGTGTGAACGCCGGCGGGATCAAGGTGCCAGTCCGTGTCGGAGCGCAGCAGCATCTTCGACGGCATGTGGTCGCGCCAGAAGGACATCGCCTCACCGGCAATCACGTGCTCGATGCCGGCGTCGGAGGCCGCGGCGGCGAGGGCGAGGCCGAAGGGCCCGGCGCCGACGATCAGCAGGTCAGTACGAATGCGTTCGCTCATGAACGTCAGCATGCCGCAGGATCGCCGCGAATACAAAGAGGCGGCGCCAGTGCGGCACCGCCTCCCGTTCTCGGCTTGAAAACCCGGCCCTACTGCACCGGTGAGCTGGGCGGCGCGCCCTGCGGGAAGAGCGACGACAGGTAGATGACGATCGCCTTATCCGTGTTGTTCTTCGCTTCGTGCTCCATCCCCGGCGTCTCGATCAGCGAGTCACCGGCCTTGAGCTCGACCGTCTGGCCCGCCGATGCTGTCTCGGTCTTTGCGCCTGAGGTACCAGCGGCGCGCGTCACCTGCACTGAGCCCTTGATGATCGTGTAGGTCAGGGTGCCTTCCTCGATGATCGCGAGCTGCGGTCCGGGGTGGGTGTGTGCTGCAAGCGACTGCTTCGCCGGGATGATCACCCGCGTGAGCTCAACGGACTGGCCCGGTGCCGTCGTCGCCGTACTCTGCGCGAGTACCTGACGGGTCACTTCGGTGATGCCGGCACTAACCGAGGGCGCATCGTCCTTGTCGTCACCACCGCAGCCGGCGATGACGAGGCCGGCGACGAGCAGTGGCAGAAGTGGTTTGAGCAGGGTCTTCACAAGCAATCCTTTTCGATTCGGCGGGCCATCTGAGTTGTTATCGGCAGTTCGCGGGCGACGGTGCAACGCCGGTGACAAAACATCGCACTACTTTGCCCGGCACGAAGCGTCCAGCAATCGTCTTCATGCGCTACGCTGCCCGCCATGCAGCAGACTGAAGCCCGACGCGGCTCGCCGTTCGAAGCGCTGAAGATCCGCGACTACCGCTGGTACTGGTTCAGCGGCCTCGGCATGACCGGCGCCCAGAACATCCAGCGGCTGGCGATGGCGTGGCTGATCCTCGACCTCACCGGCTCGCTGGGGCAGCTCGGTCTCATGGTCTTCCTCATGGGCCTGCCGATGACGCTCACCTCGCTCTGGGGTGGGGTGCTGGCCGACCGCTACGACCGGCGCCTGATCCTGACGCTGAGCCAGGCCTTCACCAGCATCAACCTCGTGCTCCTCGCGCTGCTGACGATGACGGAACTCGTGCATCCCGCGCACGTCTACGTATCGTCGGTCGGCCTCGGCGTGATGCAGGCGCTGACGCAGCCCGCCCGCAGTGCCCTGGTCCGGAGCCTCGTGGCGCCGGAGCAGATGCGCAATGCCGTCGCCCTCAACACGATTCAGATGCAGTCGGCGCAGGTGGTGTGGCCCTCGGTCGCCGGCGGCATGATCGCGCTCTTCGGCGTCGGTGTAACCCTGACCGCGAGCGCCGCACTTTCGGTCCTCGGCATCGTCTTCCTGCAGATCATGAGGCTGGCGCCCCATGTCCCCAGCAGCCGCACGACGAACCAGCTGCGTGAGCTGGTCGACGGTCTCAAGTACTGCCTGAGCACACCTCGGATCAATGCGCTGCTGAGCATGGGCCTGCTGGGCGGCTGCTTCGGCTTCTCCTACACGCACGTCGCGCCGGGCTACTCGCGCGAGATCCTCGGCTTCAACGCAGGCGAGACCGGCCTCTTCCTCATGGCGTCCGGCATCGGCTCGATCGCCGGCAGTATGGTGATGCTGGTTGCCCGAGTTCGAGACAATCTGCGGGTCTACTTCCTCGGCGCCGCGAGCCTTGGCCTCAGCATTGCTCTGCTCGCGGTGACGCCGTGGCCGCTGCTGGCGATGCTGCCCAACGCGATGTTCGGCGCCTTCCTGGCGATCATGATCGTCAGCGGCCAAACCGTCATTCAGACCGAAGTACCGCCAGAGTTTCTCGGCCGCGTCACGAGCATCTGGACGCTATGCGGCGGCATCGGCCTCGCCGCCTCGCTGCCGGTCGGCGCCTTCGGTGACCTCTTCGGCCTGCGGTACGTCCTCGCCGCGACGGGGCTTCTGCTGGTCTTCGTCGCGCTGACGAACGGGACGGTCCGTACCGCGGTGCTCCGAGCACAGGGCGTGCCGGCCCGAGCAACCTGAGCGTCCTCGCTACTCCGACGGCGGTGCTAGAATCGGGGCGCCCGATACCAGCACGTTGTTTTCTGACCGGGGGAGGCCAGCTTGAAGGCGATTCGTGTTCACAACTACGGCGGTCCGGAAGTCCTGACCTACGAGGACGTCCCCGACCCGGTGCCGGGACCCGGCGAAGCTCTCATCAAGATGTCGATCATCGGCGTCAACTTCAGCGACACCCACACCCGCAACGGCAGCAGCAATCGCCCGACGCCCGTTGTCCCGGGTCACGAGGGCACCGGCACGATCGCGGCGCTCGGTGAGGGCGACAGCGCCTTCAAGGTCGGCGACCGCGTCGTCTTCGCCGGCCAGCACCATCTCGGCACCTATAAGGAGCTGATGACGATCCCGACGGATGCACTCGTGCCGATCCCAGCCGGCATCGACTCGAAGCTCGCGGTAGCGGTAATGAACCAGGGCCAGACCGCGCACTACCTGGTGAACGAGGCCTATCCGGTCCAGTCCGGCGACAGGGTGCTGATCCACGCGGGCGCCGGCGGCGTCGGCATGAACCTGATCCAGATGGCGAAGATGCGCGGCGGCTACGTCTACACGACGGTCTCGTCGCAGGAGAAGGCTGACTTCGCCCGCGATCTCGGCGCCGACGAGGTGATCATGTACACGCAGACGGACTTCGTGGACGAGATCAAGCAGCGCACGAACGGCAAGGGCGTCGCGGCGGTTTATGACGCGATCGGCGGCGACAACGTGATCAAGAGCATCGAGTGCCTCGAGGCGAAGGGGTACTGCGTCACCTACGGCCAGAGCAGCGGCGGCCCGACGAAGATGGAGTGGCCGGTGCGCGGCGGCCGCGGGCCTCGCTCCTACTACCTCAGCATCCACACCGGCGCCGACTACAGCCGCGGCGAAGAGAACATCCGCACCGCGCACGAGATTTTCCGCTGGGTCCGCGAAGGCGCGCTTAAGGTCCACATCCACGCCGAGTACCCGCTCGCCGAAGCCGCAAAGGCGCACGAGGCGATCGAGAGCCGCGGCACGATCGGCAAGCTCCTGCTCATCCCCTAGAGCGAAGAGACGAGGCAACCATGGCTCGCATCCCGTCCGCAACCACCCGTGAGGCGCTGTCGCCGGAAGCGCAGGCGTCCTACGACCGGATCATCGACGATCGCGGCCGTATCTCCGGCCCGACGGCGCAGCTCCTGCCCTACGCACCGCTGATGGCGGAAAGAATGTCGCACCTCGGCACCTATGTCCGATTCGAGACGGAGCTGGATCGCGCCCAGACCGAGCTCGCGACGATCGTGGCGGCACGTGGCCTGGACAACGCCTACATCTGGGCCGCCCATGTCCCGCCGGCAATCGAAGAGGGCATCGCGGAGTCAACCGTCGAAATCGTCAACAGCGGCGCCTCCGTTGAAGGGCTCGACCCGACCGAGGCGCTGATCATCTGCGTCGGCCGCCAGCTCGTCGAAGACCGGCATCTCGACGACGCAACGTTCGAGGCGGTGAAGGCGCGCTTCGGCGAGAAGGGGCTGCTGGAGCTGACGACCCTCGTCGGCTTCTACTGCCTCGTCTCCTGCATCATCACCACCGGGCAGTTCACACCGCGGGACGGCGCACCGCCCCTGATTCAGCGCTGAGGTAGAGTCATGGACCCCTTCATCGAGCACGAGCTCACGGACAACGTCATCGCCCAGTTCGAGGGCGCCTCGAACGAGCGCCTGCGGCAGATCACAGCCAGCCTCGTCCGTCACCTGCATGACTTCGTGCGCGAGAACGAAATCACGCTCGAAGAGTGGCGCGCCGGCATCGACTTCCTGACGAAGACGGGGCAGAAGAGCGACGACAAGCGCCAGGAGTTCATCCTGCTCTCTGACGTCTTCGGCGTCAGCATCCTCGTCGACGCGATGAACCACGGCGCCGAGGGCACGACGGAGTCGACGGTGCTCGGGCCCTTCTACGTCGAAGGCGCGCCGGAGCTGCCGAACGGCGCCTCGATCGTCAACGAGGGCACGGGCGGCGAGCCGGCGCGCTTCTTTGGCCGCGTCACCGACGGTAACGGCAACCCGGTCGCGGGCGCCGAGCTCGACGTCTGGTCGACGGCGCCCAACGGTCTTTACGACATCCAGGAGCCGGACAAGCCGCAGAACATGCGCGGCCGCTTCGTCACCGCCGCCGACGGCCGCTATGAGTTCCGCACGGCAAAGCCCGTGTCTTACCCGATCCCGAACGACGGGCCGGTGGGACAACTCCTCGTCGCCACAGGCCGGCACCCGTACCGACCCGCCCACGTCCACGTCATCGTCACCGCCGACGGCTTCGAGCCGCTCACCACGCAGCTCTACACGAACGACGACCCCTACATCGACTCAGATGCGGTCTTCGCCGTGCGCAAGTCGCTGATCATCGAGTACGAGAGGGCAGAGGACGGCGGCTGGCAGGTGGGCTTCGACTTCGTCCTGAACAGGGCGTAGCCAGACGCGAGGCGCAGGTGCTGGCTCTCGTCGCGAGCTCGCTGGCATAGCCAGGGATACATTGCCCTCAGGCAACGCGAAGCAACCCTTGGCGGCCTCAGTTTGGCGAGACGGCCCAAGACGAAGACTCGCGCGCTGACAGACGAGGCGCTGGTGATAACGTGCCGCTTCTCGTACTCGACGGGAGACCGCGACACCGCTGCGGCTGGCTCGCGGAGACAGATTGGGGCGTTCGCTTCGGAGACAGTGGGGCCTTCTCGTTGCGAGCCATTGCCGGCAGGCAAGGCGAAGCAACCTTTGGCGGGCACATCCTCGACGCAGCGCTTTCACCCATCACCATCCTGAGCGCCAGCGAGGGATCTCCCTCGGATATCGGGCGTATGCTGACCGGCCGTGCAGAAGCCTGGAGGACAGCGGCCAGTAGCAGGTTGCTTCGCCTTGCCTGCCGGCAATGGCTCGCAACGAGAAGCAGCAAGCTCGTGGCTTCTAGACCGTGATCAGACGGATAAAGTCGGTGCGGCCGGTGATCGAGCCCGGCGCGACGCCTACGACGATGACCCGGCTGCCTTCCGGCAGGAGGTTGCGGGCGGCAATCTCGCGGCCGATCGTGGCCGACACCTCTTCGATCGCGCCGGGGCGTTCGATGTGCAACGGGAGGATGCCGTGGCGGACGTTGAGCTGATAGATCTGGCGCTGGTCCTCGCAGAGAGCAAAAATCGGCAGCTCCGGCCGCAGCGCCGAGAGGGTCTGGGCGTTCTCACCGTTTCGGGTGAGCGCCGCGAGCGCCGACGCACCGACGTCGTTCGCCAGCTTCACCGCTGCGGTACAGAAGCCAACCATGCTGGACGGCGGCATCTCGAGCCTCGGCAGCGGGTCGAGCGGCTGGCCCTCCGCTTCGCGGACGATGCGGTCCATGGTGGTCACCGTCTCGACCGGGTACTTGCCGACCGCCGTCTCCCCGCTGAGCATCACCGCGTCCGTACCGTCGACGACCGCGTTGGCGACGTCTGAGGCCTCGGCGCGAGTTGGGATGCTGTTGTAGGTCATCGACTCGAGCATCTGCGTCGCCGTGATCACCGGCTTCCCGGTCGCGAGTGCGCGCTTGATGATCTGCTTCTGCGCCGTCGGGACCTTCTCCGGCCGCAGGTTCACGCCGAGGTCGCCGCGCGCCACCATAACCACATCGAAGGTCTGTAGCACGCCGTCGATCGCCGCCAGCGCTTCGGGGCGCTCGATCTTGGCGACGAGAGGCGGGTTTACGCCGAACTGGTGGTAGATCGCGCGCACCGGCGCGGCGTCCTGGGGCTTACGCACGAAGCTCAGCGCCACCATGTCGACGCCCTCTTCCAGGCCGAACGCGAGATCAGCTTCGTCCTTCTCCGTGAGACAGGGCGTCTCGAGAGGGACGCTCGGGAAGTTGACGCCCTGGCGGGGACGGACGTGGCCGCCGACCAGCGTCTCGGCGATCACGGAATCGTCCTCGACCTGGATGATGCGCAGCTCGATGAGGCCGTCGTCGATAAAGACGAGGTCACCGGGCGAGGCGTCGCGCGCCAGCGGCTCGTAGCCCACCGACAGCGTCTCGCCGTCGCCGGTGCGGTCGTCGCCGTAGATGCGGACTCGCTGACCCTGCTTGATGACGAACTCGGGGACGTCGAGGGGACCGACGCGGATCTTGGGGCCCTGGAGGTCCTGCAGGATGGCGACAGGCTTGCCGGCATTGGCGCCGACCTCGCGAATCAGCTTGATCAGGGCGCGCTTCTCGGCGTGATCGCCGTGCGAAAAGTTGAGGCGGCAGACGTCGACACCGGCGTCGATGATCTGGCGCAGTACGTCGGGCTGCGAAGTTGCCGGCCCGAGAGTGGCCACGATCTTGGTGCGTCGGAAGTCTGCCATAAATCCCTTGACCTCAAGCGTAACGCCGGCGAGTTACGGGGTTGTTAACGGCGAGGCGCTGAACCTTCGCGAAGCTACCCAAATAGCTTTCCTGAACCAGGCTCACATTGGCCATTCCCGGAGAGTGTACGTTTTGCGGCGCTTTCACGAGGTCGAACGCCGCCGCGGGAAAAAGAAACGCCCCTCATCGCGAGCGACGAGGGGACGTGGAGCGCGAGTGCGCCGAAGTTACTTCCGAACGCGGGCCACAGCAACGGCCGCCGCAGGCGTGCCGAGGACGATGACCGCCGCGATCAGCGCCCAGGGAGCGCTGCTGTTGGCCGTCTCGGCAAGACCGGCGTCACCGGTGCTGGGCGGCGAGATCACGGTCTGAATCGGCGAGACGTAGGTGACGCCGAGCGGCGGCGGCGTGGTCGGCGGCTGCGGGCAGTCGACCTTCACCTGGACCGACTGGCGCAGGCCGTCGGCGAAGGCGTCGATCTGCACGATTGCCGGGGACAGCGGCGCAACGAACTTCGTCTGGACGTAGCCGGAGTAGTCCGTGAGCAGGTTGCTGTAGACGGTACCCAGCGTCGACTGGAAGGTCATCAGGCGGTTCGGGGCGCCGACGCCGTCCGGGTAGACAACACGGGCACTGATCAGCGTCTCAGCGCCGCAGCTGATGGTCGTGTTCTGGACGAGGAGGGTCAGGGCGACCGGGCGGTTAAAGCCGGGCGAGTGGTTCAGGCCGTCCTGGCACTGGTTGTAGTAGTTCGGGTTGCCGTTGTACTGGTTGCCGTAGTTGTACGGGTACGGGTTACCGGCGTAGTTCGGCTGACCGTTGTAGGGGTTCGCCGGGGCGCCGTTGTAGTACGGGTTGCCGGGAGGGCCGTAGTAGTAGATCGGAGCGCCGGTGTAGGGCGCGCCGTTGTAATACGGGTTGTTGCAGCCGTAGTAGTTGTCCGGCTGGATGTGGCAGTTGTTGTAGTTGACGTTGTTGTCGCAGTAGTCGTGGCCGTCGTAGTCGAAGTTCTCGCAGGCAATCCCGTCGTCATCGGAGTCGAGGTTGTCCGGGTCGGTCTTGTCGGCGTCGTAATGGGCCTGCGCCGCAGCCTGCGACGTGAAGTCGTCACAGTCGAGGTCCGCGGCGAACACGGTACGATCGCCGCCGCTGCCCCCCACCTGCCACACGGTGAGCGCAAACGCACCGAGAATCAGGGCGCGAATCAATGTCTTTGCCATCGGTGATCTCCCTGCCTTACGCCGGCCTGAACTCGACGTAGCACTGGCGTCTTTCCTCGTGCTGTTCAGAGCACGTATAAATGTTCGGCATGCCGGCACATGTCTGCACACCAAACAAGGGATCATCATCCAAACACAGACCATTGCCACTGACAATAAGGAAACGGCCACTAAAACGGCCTTCTAACAGCGAAAGTTATGCGTTGTGCTCTGAAAGCCGTTTTCGACAACACTTACCGTTGGCACTGCTTTTGGCGTCGCTTAGGCGCCGTCAAGAATGACGTCTGCTGCGGTGACGCTAGCGAGCCTGCCCTGCCACATCCCAGAGATACCTCCCGTCCTCTCCATCCCGACGGAGGAGGGATCTCCCTCGGATAGCGGCCTCGTGCGGTGGTTATTTGGCCGGACGCGCGCACAAAGGCGCGCCTAGATCGCCTGTGGCACGTACAGCCGGATGACCCCGATAGTCGCAGGGAGATCCCTCCGGCGTCGGGATGCCGACCTGTGAGGGTGTGGCGAGGACGTGACGGGGCAGCCCCGCTTACGCCTCCGCAGGCGCCGGGGGCGTCATGTTGTAGAGGCGGCAGACGTTCTCACGCACCAGCTTCGCCAGCACCTCCGGCGGCAACGCGCCGAGGTCGCGGTCGATGATCTCACGGGAGTGGGGCCAGGGCGAGTTCGGGTGCGGGTAGTCGTTTGACCACATGCAGTTGTCCTGCCCCCACCAGCTGAGGTTGTGGCCGCCCACCGCGTCGTTGAAGAAGGTGGCGAAGACGTTGCGCTCGGCGTAGACGTGGGGCTCGAACTCGATCGGCAGCGGGTCGCTGTTGCGGAAGCGACGGGAGTAGTAGTCCCACTGCTGGATCAGGAAGGGCAGCCAGCCTATCTCGTTTTCGACTGAGACCAGCTTGAGGCCAGGGTAGCGGTCGAAGATGCCGAAGTGGATGAAGTCGAAGACCGCGTTGGCGCTGTCGAGGAGCTTGAGGTTCGTGCGGCCGCGCAGGTCGGCGGGGCTGCCTCGCTTCACCGGGCCGGTGTGGTAGCTGAAGCCGGTGAGGATGTGCATGCTCAGGGGCATGTTGAGCTCTTCGAGCGCCGCCCAGAGCGGTTCATAGTGGTCTGACTCGAAGGGCAGGTTCTTCGGCGGGCTTAGCCATATCTCCGCGCCGCGCAGGCCGTTGTTACGGCAGCGGCGCAGCTCGGCGACGGCGTGACCGATGTCGTAGCACGCGATCAGCGCCACGCCGAGGAGGCGGTCCGGCGCCACCTGACAGTAGTTGATCAGCCAGTCGTTGTACGTGGCGAAGCAGGCCTCCTGCAGCGCGGCATCTTCGAGGGCGAAGAGCGGCAGACCGAGCGTCGGGTAGAGGATCTCGGCACTGACACCGTCCGCCCGCATCTCCTTGATCCGCTCCGTCGGGTCCCAGCCGCCGGCGTGAGCCTGCAGCCCCTGGCCGACCTGGTGCGGCGCAAAGACGGGCGCCTTATCGCCGAAGCGGGCGCTCAACGCACTCGACCAGAGGTCGTGCGGCTCCATGACGTGCGAGTCTGCCGAGATGACGACGCCGAGGTCGATTGCGGTTGCCATGCTGCGTCCCTCCCCAGGTAACGGCTGCGTATTTGTGCCGCACAGTCAAACGTTCGGCGGAGCAGATGTCAATCGAACGGCGGATACCAGCGCTTCTTACCCCTGATATTCTGCTCGCGTATTCGCGCCGACCTGGAGGTTCCCGATGACCACGACAACCGCATCTGGCGCCCGCGCCGTCGAAGCCGCCCGCAGCCTGGAGGCAGCCATCCGCCTCGCCGCGCCCGAGATTGAGCGCGAGGGACGGCTGCCGCAGTCGCTGGTCCAGTCCTTCAACGACGCCGGTCTCTTCCATCTGATGATCACCGAGGACCTCGGCGGCATCCAGGCCGACCCGATCAGCGCTGCGAAGGTCGTCGAAGAGGTCGCGAAGGTCGATGGCTCTGCCGGCTGGTGCATCATGATTGCCGCCCAGTGCGCCGCCTTCTCCGGCTTCATGCCCCCTGCCGAGGTCAAGACGATCTGGGGCAACCGCGGCATCGTCGCCGGCACCGCCCGCCCGATCGGACGCGCCGTGCTTACCGATTCGCCGGAGCCGGGCTTCAAGGTCAGCGGCAAGTGGCCGATCGCCAGCGGCAGCAGCCACGCGACCTGGTTCGCCGCCGAGTGCATCATCTATGACGGTGAGGAGCCGCGACGCGACGCCGAGGGCAACGAGGTCAGCCGCGTCTGCTTCGTCCCGGCTGCCGACGTGACCGTCCTGCCGACGTGGGACACACTGGGCCTGCGCGGCACCGCCAGCAACGACTTCTCTATCGACAACGTCTTCGTCCCGGCAGCGCGAGGCTTCCAGATGATCGCCGACGCGCCGGTGAACCCCTGGCCCGTCTACCGCGCACCCGCTCTCATCTTCATGAACCATGGCAGCCACGCCCTCGGTATTGCCCGTGGCGCCGTCGACGCCGCCATCGAGATCGCCTCGTCCAAGGTCGGTTGGGGCGGCGTACCCCTGCGACAGGTCGTCACCATGCAGCAGACGATCGCCGAAGCCACCGCCCAGGTCGAAGCCGCCTCTGCCTACCTCTATAACAGCGCCGAGGCCCTGTGGCAGTCGGTCCTCGACGGCCGCGACGAGCCGCAGCTGCGTGCGAAGCTACGCCTTGCTTCCAGTCACGCAGCCAGCGCCAGCGTTATCGCCGTCGACCTCGTGCATTCGGCGCTGGCGACCTCCGCGATATACACGAAGAGCCCGCTCGACCGGCAGTTCCGCGACATCCACACGGCAGCGGCTCACGTGATGATCGGTTCTCTTACCTACCAGGCGGCCGGACGCACACTTCTGGGCATGGAGGCTGCCTTCCCGTTCTTCTAAACTGTGCGCATGGATAACGTGCGGACGCAGCAGCTCGTCGAAGAGGCGTGGGACGGCTCGATCCTGCCCACCCTGAGTGAATACATCACGATCCCGAACAAGTCGCCGGCCTACGACCCGGACTGGCAGGACCACGGCCACGTCGACAGGGCGCTGGCGCTGATCGAGGGCTGGTGCCGCGAGCAGAACGTCCCCGGCGCCCAGATCAGCATCCACCGCCTGCCCGGCCGCACGCCGGTCCTGCTCATCGAAGTACCGGGCGATTCCGACGAGACAGTGCTGCTCTACGGCCACTTCGACAAGCAGCCCGAGTTCACCGGCTGGCGGGACGGGCTGGACCCCTGGACACCGGTGCGCGAAGGCGACCGCCTCTACGGACGCGGCGGCGCCGACGACGGCTACGCGACCTTCGCCTCGCTCACCGCCCTCAAGGTCCTCAAAGAGATCGGTGAAAAGCACGCCCGCTGCGTCATCCTGATCGAAGGCTGTGAGGAGAGCGGCAGCCCGGACCTGCCCTTCTACCTCGAGGAGCTGGCGGACCAGATCGGCACGCCCAGCCTGATCGTCTGTCTCGACTCCGGCGCCGGCAACTACGACCAGCTCTGGGCGACGACCTCGCTGCGGGGCATCGTCGCGGGCAACCTGCACGTCTCGTTGCTGAAGCAAGGCGTCCACTCCGGCGCCGCGTCCGGCATCGTTGCGTCCAGCTTCCGGGTCATGCGCCAGCTCCTCGACCGCATCGAGGACCCGAAGACGGGCCAGATCCTCCTGCCGGAGTTCTACGTCGAAATCCCGGACGAACGGCTGCAGCAGGCCGAACGGCTCGCCGGCATCCTGGGCGACAACGTCTACAAGGACATCCCAACCCTCGACGGCGCGCAGCCGAACACGACGGACCTCAGGGAGCTGATCCTCAACAAGACGTGGCGGCCCGCGCTCTCCGTGACCGGCGCCGGCGGCCTGCCTTCGCTCGAGAACGCCGGCAACGTGCTGCGGCCGACCACCAGCCTGCACCTCTCGATCCGCGTCCCGCCGACCTGCGACGCAATCGCGGCCACCGCGGCGGTGAAGAATGCCCTCGAGTCGGACCCGCCCTACGGCGCCCACGTCGCCTTCGAGCCGGACCACTCGGCGGCGGGCTGGAATGCGCCGGCGACGGAGCCGTGGCTGCTCGACTCGATCGAGAGCGCCAGCCAGGCCTTCTTCGGCCGCGAAGTCGCCTTCATCGGCGAGGGCGGCAGCATCCCGTTCATGGCGATGCTGGGCGAGAAGTTCCCGCAGGCGCAGTACCTGATCACCGGCCTCCTCGGCCCCGAATCGAGCGCGCACGGCCCGAACGAGTTCCTCCACGTGCCGACCGGCAAACGGCTGACCAGCGCCGTCGTCCAGGTCATCGCAGACCACTATTCGCGACCGCGTTAGTGTGAAGATCGTTCGACAAAACACCCGCACCACCTTTCAGGAGTTGCGGCGACGTAGGCATCAGCCGTCACGGTAGAGGATTATGTGTACATGACGACGGCACCAGCCTCCGATAACCGACTGCGCACCGACATCCGCGAGATGGGCCGCATCCTCGGCGAGGTGATCAAGGAGCAGTGGGGCGACACGTTCTTCGATCTCGTCGAAGAGACGCGCATGACGACGCGCGCCCTGCGGGTGAACCCCGACTCGGCCGTCTTCGACCGTTTCATGCAGCGCCTCGAGGAAGCGCCACTCGAGGACATCGTGCGGCTGGTGCGCTCCTTCACGATCTATTTCCATATCGCCAACACGGCGGAGCAGCACCACCGCATCAGCCCCGAGTTCTCGAGCGCGCAGCAGGACACCCAGATCGTCCTCAAGAAGGCACGCGACGCGGGCGTCACGGTCGACGAGATGCGCGAGTTCCGCAAGAAGCTGCACATCCGCCCCGTCTTCACTGCCCACCCGACCGAGGCCGCGCGCCGCTCGATCCTCTCGAAACTGCAGGCGATGGGCGACGTGCTGCCGCGCTGGAACTCGCCGTACGTCAGCGAGCGCGAGCGTGCTTCCGCCCGGCGGCGCATGGCCGAGGTGATCGAGGCGATCCTGCAGACCGACGAGCTGCGCCTCGACCGGCCGGAGCCGCTCGATGAAGCAGGTTATGTCATCTACTACCTCGAGCAGCTCTTCGATGGCACCCTCGCCGAAACCGTAAGCGCCTTCCTCGAGTCGCTCGAAAACGAGGGCGTGGAGAACGACCCGACAGCCGGCAGCCCGATCCGCTTCGGAAACTGGGTCGGCGGCGACCGCGACGGCAACCCGCGCGTCACCTCGAAGGTCACGCGCGACGTCTTCGGTCTGCAGAACGAACGGGCGCTGCGGTTGCTCCAGGACGAGGTCCGCGCGCTGTCCGGCGAGCTGAGCCAGTCGATCAAAATGGTCGGCCTCTCCGACGAGCTCCAGGCGTCCCTCGACGCCGACGAGGCGCGGATGCCTCACGTGCGTAACGCCTTCTACCGCCTCTACGCCGAAGAGCCGTACCGGATGAAGTGCGCCTACATCCTCGAACGCCTGCAGAACAGCCTCGAAGTCGCCCGCACCTGGCAGACGCCGGAGGGACCGCACTACACGAACTCGAAGCAGCTCCTCGACGAGCTGGCGGTGATGCACCGCTCCCTCTGCGACAACGACAGCCAGCTGATTGCCGAGGGCCGTCTCACACGCCTCATGATCAACGTCTCCAGCTTCGGCCTCACGCTCGCCCAGACCGACATTCGTGAAGACTCGGAGGTCTCGAACGCCGCGATCAACGAGCTGCTGCAGCTCGCCGGCGTCCGCGCGATGACGTCGTCCGCCGAGCGCGTGCGCTTGCTCTCGAAAGAGCTTGCGGACCGGCGGCCCCTGCTGCCGCCTCTCGCCCGTCTGACGCCAGCCAGCCAGGAGGTCTTCGACGTCATGCGCCTGGTGCGCGAGGCCCAGGACCGCTTCGGCCCGGAGGCGGTCGACACCTGGATCATCTCGATGACCCGCAACGCCGGCGACATGCTCGCCGTGCTGCTGCTGGCGAAAGAGGCCGGCCTGATCGACGTCACCGAGAAGGTTGCGCGCGTCAAAGTCGTGCCCCTCTTCGAGACGATCGCCGACCTTCACCGCGCCGCCGACACGATGAACGAATTCTGGTCGGTACCCGAAGTACGCGACATCATCGAGATGCAGGGCAACGTCGCCGAGGTGATGGTCGGCTACTCCGACTCGAACAAGGACGGCGGCATCACGACCTCGCAGTGGGAGCTCTACAGCGCTCAGCGGCGCCTGCGTGAGTGCGCGGCGAGGCACGGCATCTCGCTCATGCTGTTCCACGGCCGCGGCGGCTCAGTCGGCCGTGGCGGCGGCCCAACCCGCGACGCGATCCTCGCCCAGCCCGCCTCGACCGTCGACGGCCGGATCAAAATTACGGAGCAGGGCGAGGTGATCTCCGACCACTACGGCAACCGCCGCATCGCCGCCGACCAGATCGACCACTTCCTCAGCGCCGTCACCGAGGCGACCCTCCTGCACGCCGAGCCCTTCCACGACGCCGAGACCTACGGCCGCTGGGAGAAGCAGATGGACGCCCTCTCGGCGACCGCCTACGCGAAGTACCGCGCCCTCGTCGAGCGGGAGGGGTTCGTCGACTACTTCCTGAGCAGTACGCCGGTCGAAGAGCTGGGCGAGATGAACATCGGCTCGCGCCCGGCCCGCCGCCGCGGCACCCTTGAAGGCATCTCGAGCCTGCGCGCGATCCCGTGGGTCTTCGGCTGGACGCAATCGCGGCAGATCGTGCCCGGCTGGTACGGCTTCGGCAGCGCCCTCCAGGAGGCGGTAGAGCAGGGACGCTTCGGCCTGCTGCGCGAGATGTTCGTCGAGTGGCGCTTCCTTCAGACCCTCGTCTCGAATATCGAGATGACGCTGGCGAAGACCGACATGGGCATTGCCGAGCGCTACGTGCGCGAGCTGGTCGACCCGTCTCTCCATCCGATCTTCGAGACAATCAGGGAGGAGCACGAGCGCACGGTGCAGCAGATCAAGGCGCTTTCCGGACAGGCGGAGCTGCTCGAGCGTCTGCCCGTCCTGCAGCGTTCCCTGCGCGTTCGAGAGCCCTACATCGACCCGCTGAACCACCTGCAGGTCATGCTCCTGTCTCGCCTCCGCAAGGGCGGTGACGGCGACCCACTGCTACGACGCTCACTCCTCCTCAGCATCAACGGCATCTCGGCAGGGCTGAAGAACACCGGTTAGCTCTCAGCGGTCAGCCTTCAGGCAGTGCCCCGACGGGCTCTATAGTTGGCGGCACAGGCCGTGTGTCGTTCGGAGAGAGGCCAAGGATGGGCAGCAGCAAACGGCCGTTGATCCTCTTTGCCACCAGCTTCTTCGGACAGCCCGTCGAGGTCGATGCCTCGCGCTGCGGCGACGCCTGCGAGTTCACGAACGACCGTAATCGCGTCGCCGAGGCCGCCGCCGTCGTCTTCCACATCCCGTCGCTGCACGAGGTGCCGTGGGCGAAGAAGTA
>JBFWZE010000034.1:11648-24759 GCA_050185685.1 Dehalococcoidia bacterium | reverse complement strand
TCCATGTTGCCGCCGGCCTGCGCGTTGTCCCCGGTCGCGTACTCCTGGTTGACGCCCAGGTCGGCGAGGATCGGGTTGCCACGCTGCTCCGAGGCGTAGGTCACGAGGGCGCCGGCGAGGAACAGGATGCTCATCGCGGCAAAGACGGCCCATCCCTGGCGGGTGTTACCGACCATCTTGCCGAAGGTGTAGGTCAGGCCGGCCGGGATCAGGAAGATCGCAACCATCTCGAGGAAGTTCGAAAAGGGCGTTGGGTTCTCGAACGGCACCGCGGAGTTGGCGTTGAAGAAGCCGCCGCCGTTCGTGCCGAGCTGCTTGATTGCGATCTGTGACGCAGCGGGGCCCATCGCCAGGACCTGCTCGACGCCTTCGACGGTGGTCACCGACTTGTAGGAGTCGAAGTTCTGGATGACGCCCTGTGAGACAAGGACGATCGCGAGGACGAACGACATAGGGATCAGGATCCAGAGCACGCAGCGGGTGAGGTCGACCCAGAAGTTGCCGAGGTCGGTGGTCGAGCGGCGAGAGAATCCACGGATCAGGACGATGAGGACGGCGATGCCGACAGCGGCAGAGACGAAGTTCTGCACGGTCAGGCCGACCATCTGCACGAGGTAGCCCATCGTCGTCTCACCGCCATAGGCCTGCCAGTTCGTGTTCGAGGTGAAGCTGGCGGAGGTGTTGAAGGCGAGATGTGGTGTCGTGTTCGGCAGGTCCTGCGGGTTGAGGGGCAGCGACGCCTGCAGCCGCATGAGGATGTAGACGATGAAGAAGCCGAACGCGCTGAACAGGATGACGCTGAAGCCGTAGCGCTTCCAGTCCATCTCTCGCTTCGGGTCAATCATCAGCAGCTTGTAGAAGACGTTCTCGACCGGCGCAAAAACGCGCTGGGCGAGGCGTCCCTCGCCGCTGAAGACCATTGCCATGTAGGCACCAAGGGGTTTCGTCAGGACGAGGATGACGAGGAAATAGACCAGGATGTGAAGAAGACCACTGATTTCCATCGGCGTGTCCTAGAACTTTTCCGGCCTGATCAGGGCAAACAGGAGGTAGCCCAGTACCAGGACGGAAACGATTAGCAGCAATGTGTTCTCTAGGTCCATTCGCTCACCTTCTCGAATGCCCACACGGCGGCGATGAAGCCTCCGAAGAGCAACAACGTGCCGGCGATGTAGACGATGTCGTTCAAAACACTGACCCTTCTACGGCGCCAAGGGCCTCCTCGGCGTCCTGCGTGTCCTGCTCGATCAAGTGGAGCAGCGAGCTGATTGCGAATGGCTTCTGGAGGTGCGCCTGGGGCTGAAACTCCAGCAGCCGCTTGTGCGAGATCGGCGCGGCGGAGACGACGATGACTCGCATTGCCGCACGGCTGGCCGGCTCGAGCCTCCGCAGGACCTCCCAGCCGCTGCCGTCCGGCAGGTTCACGTCGAGGAGCAGCACGTCCGGCAGCTCTTCGGCAATGAGTCGCAGCGTTTCGTCCGCGGTTTCTGCGCGTCGGGAGGTATGGCCCCGGGCGCGGAGATTGCGCTCGATGACGCCGGCGAGCACGTTGTCGTCTTCGGTGGCGAGAACTTTCACTGCTGCACCCCCGTCTTTGCTGCCCTGCGGAAGTGCAGGAGCTTCGCGAGCGTTGACGCGCTCTGCATTTCGATGTGCTCGAACTCTTCGGGCTGCGGGGCCGCGACAGCGGCGTCATTGCCGTCATTCGCCGTCTGCGTGCTCTCTTCTGCCTCGCGGGTGATACGGATCGAGAGGGAGTTGCCGTCCTGCTTCAATTCGCAGTAGAGGCCGTACTCCTGAACAACTCGCCGGGCCGTGCGGCCGAACTGCCCTACCTCGAAGGCGGTGACGTCGGGGGTGAAGCGCCGCAAGACGATGACCGCACCCTGGTAGCCGTTGACCTGGGTCAGGCACGCCGCCCTGACAAGATTGAGCCAGAGGTCCCGTGCTGCCTGGTACCGCTCTGTCTGCCTCATTGCATGCACCTCCTGAAGATCAGGGTAGGCAGCAGGTATCAACGCGCTTCCAACAGACTTCCCGGCGTGCTCAATGTTCAATCAACGTTTCCCATCCTGCTGCTCCGAGCCGGGAGCAGCAGCCGCAGGGGTATCGTCGCGCCAATGAGAACTGCTTACGCGGGCCAAGTGCAGGTTCTATGCCCGCCGAATGGCAGGGTGACCGGGGGCAGATGGCTCAAAACGGCCTCGCGCCGGCCGCACTGAGGCGCAGCCATGAGGCCCCGGAGCAAGCGAACGGGAAGCTAGGGACGGACGCGCGGAGGGAGATGGACGAGCTGCAGCAAACGAAAGATCGGCGCTCGACGGGATGACGGCGCGGACGGCTCGTCCTCTGAAGCGGCCTCGTCCGATTGCGCAACCGTATCGTCCTGCTCGCTTTCGAGTCCGGCAGGCTTCTCGATGCGCAGGAAGACCGCGCTCTGTTTGACCTGCACGGTCGCGATCAGACCGTACTCCTGGACGATATGCCGCGCCATGTGGGCGAGTCGTTCCACGTCGTCTGTGGAGAGCTGGCGGAAGCGTTTCGAAATCGAGACGGAGCCGGGATAGCCGCCGGCCTGCACGAGCGTCAGACCGCGCACCAGGTCGCGCCAGTGTTCGCGCTCTTGCTCCCGTATCCGTTCGTCGATCATTGCCGGTGCGGTCGAGCTCTCAGGATTCGTCCAGGTGGTAGACGATCTCCGTGGTGACGATGCCTTCGTGGTCACGCAGGGCGCTTCGCAGCTGCTTTCCAATCTGGTTGTGCAGCACCTGCTGCCATGGGTACGCGGCCTGGTAGACCGGCAGCACGACTGTCACCTGGTGGTTGGGGCTGTTCTCCTGAATCGCCTCCAGGTAAGAGATGACCGGCGCAACGAACGACCGGTACGGCGAGTCGACGATCACCAGCGGCGCATCGACGACGCGGGCGTGCCATAGAGCGCGCAGTTCGGCAGACGTTTCGACATCGTCAGTGACGTGGAGGCCGATGACGTTGTCGGAGATGCTGCGCGCGTAGTCCAGTGCCCGCAGGGACGCCTTCGTGAGGCCATCGACCGGAATGACGACCGGGGGCCTCCGCGTGCCGGCGGGGACAACGACCGTGTCCTCGTCGAGGCTGAGCTGGCGCTGGACGCGCCGGTAGTGGCGGTGAACCGAGAAGAAGAGCAGCGCGAGAATGCCCATCGCGAGCATCGAAATCCAGGCGCCGCCGGAGAACTTGGTACCGCCGACGATGATCGCGACAACGAGCGTAGCAGTCGCGCCGACGCCGTTGACGATCAGGTTGCGCCGCCAGCCAGGCTCGCGCAGCTTGAACCAGTGGCGGACCATACCGCTCTGCGAGAGAGTGAACGAGACGAACACCCCGAAGGCATAGAGCGGGATCAGGCGGGTAACGTCGGCCTGAAAGACGATGACCAGGACGGACGCCGCCCCGCCGAGGAGCAAGATGCCGCGCGAGAAGGCGAGCCGGTCACCGCGGAACATGAACTGCGGCGGCATGAACTTGTCGTGCGCCAGAATCGATGCGAGCCGTGGGAAGTCGGCGTACGAGGTGTTCGCCGCGAGGATGAGGATTAGGGCCGTAAATGCCTGCACCGTGTAGAAGAACACGTTCTGGCCGAAGACGGTGCGGCCGATCTGGGCCGCCACCGATACGTCCTCCGACGGCTGCACATGGAGCTGGTGCGCGAGGACCGTGATGCCGAGGAAGAGCGTTGTGAGGATTGCCGCCATCCAGGTGAGGGTGATCGAGGCGTTCTTTGACTCCGGGCTCTTGAAGGCGGGGATGCCGTTGGAGATTGCTTCGATACCGGTCAGCGCGGTGCAACCGGAGGAGAACGCCTTGAGCAGCAGGAAGATCGTCAACGGTGAGCTGCCGAACGCGTAGATGTGCTCTGGTGGCTCAGCGACGAGATTCGGCTCGGTGAGCACCTTGAAGAAGCCGTAGAGCAGCAGACCAGAGAAGCTGAAGAGGAAGCCGTACGTGGGAATCGCGAACAGCGTGCCGGACTCAGAGAGGCCACGCAGGTTTGCGAGGGTGATCAGGGCGATGAACCCGAGGGCAAGCTCGATCCGGTAGGGGTCGAGGTCGGGGAAGGCCGAGACAATCGCCAGGACGCCCGCCGCGATCGAGACGGAGACGGTGAGGATGTAGTCGACGGACAGCGCCGCCGCTGCCACCAGGCCGGGCCCGTCGCCGAGGTTGTCCTTGGCGACGATGTACGCGCCGCCGCCGCCAGGATAGGCCTTGATCGTCTGCCGATACGAAAACGCGACGATGCCGAGGAGCACGGCGATCATCGCCGCCAGGGGTACCGCCTTGCCCAGGGCGAGTGCTCCAGCCGCGGTCAGAGCGATCAGGATCTCGTCCGTGGCGTAGGCGCTGGACGAGAGCGCGTCGGAGGAGAAGACGGCGAGGGCCTTGAGCTTGGGCAGCTTCTCCTGCTCGAGCTGCTCTGTGGACAACGGGGTGCCGACCGTGACCCGGCGCAGCGACTTCCAGAAGCGCCCCAGGGAATCGCGCGGGGCGGTCGCAACCTCGGTCGCGACGAGCGTCTCGCCTCGACGGTCGAAGCGCCGTGAGCTTGCACGCTGGACACGCACACGGCGGGCGCCGGGCAGAGTTCCACGACGGATCGCGTGCTGCTCTACCTGCAGCGGGTCGGGGGACGCTTCGGTCTCCCGACCTGGACGCTGTAGCCGGACGTACGACTTCTCGTACTCGCTGTCAGAAGGATGCTCAGCGCCGGCGGGGGTCATCGAGCCCTCGAGCGGGGGTTTGAGCTGAGGCCGCGTCGTTCGCCGTGTACAGTCACGGGACGGTTCAGAAGTAGGTCGGTATCCACCCTTCAATGGTGCCTCGGCCCTCGGGCAGGGGCAGCAGATTTCGCCTCAACATTGGCTCAACATTTCTGGACATTCATTGCCGGATACGCGGCGCGCGGCTAAGACGTGACGCCCTCGTCGGTGGTGAGGCGGTAGCCGACGCCGGGCTCGGTCTGGATGTAGCGGGGGCGCTGCGGGTCGAGCTCAAGCTTCTTGCGTAGACGTGCGACGTAGACGTGGAGGTAGTGCGACTCCTCGCCGTACTCCGGGCCCCAGACGTGGTGGACGAGCATGCCGTGGGTCAGGACGCGGTCGGGGTTGGCGACGAACGCCTTGAGCAGATCGTACTCGGTGGGCGAGAGCACGACGTCGCGGCCGTTGGCCCGCACGCGGCGGCGCTCGAGGTCGACTTCGAGGTCGCCGGTGCGGAAGACGCTGGAAACGCCGGGGCGGGTGATGTGGCGCAGGGCGACCCGAATGCGCGCGAGGAGCTCTTCGACGCTGAAGGGCTTCGTCAGGTAGTCGTCGGCGCCGAGGTTCAGGGCGGTGACCTTGTCTCGCTCACCGCCGCGGACCGAAAGGACGATGATCGGCACGACGGAGCGTTCGCGGATCGATTCGATCAACTGGATGCCGTCGATGTCCGGGAGGGTCAGGTCGAGGATTAGAAGGTCGGGGCGAAACGAAGCAAGGAGGTCGAGGGCCTGCTGCCCGGTCTCCGCCTCGCCGACGCGAAAGCCGTGCCGCCCGAGGTTCGTGCTGACGGCGCGGCGGATCGCCGGCTCGTCGTCGACCACGAGGACACGGGCCCCCTTTCGTTCGCTAGTCATCAGTTTTCCTTCTCCAGCGCCGGCACAGCGTTGTTCCGCGGCAGCGTGAAGCTGATCGCAGCGCCGTCGCCGTCGCGGTTTGTCGCCCAGATCCGCCCGCCGTGAGCTTCGACGAGACCGCGCGCGACCGCCAGCCCGAGGCCAGTACCCTTCGCTTTCGACCCCGGCGCACGATAGAACGCCTCGAACAAGCGGGGCAGCGCCATTTCGGGGATGCCGGGCCCGTTGTCGGCGACAGTAACGAGGACGTCGTCGCCGTCGCAGCGCACGGAAAGCTCGATCGTAGAGCCTGGCGGCGTGTACTTGACGGCGTTTTCGATGAGGTTCGTGAGCACCTCGTCGATTTCAATGTAGTCGAGGGCAATTGGCGGCAGCTCCTCCGGCAGTTCGAGCCTGAGCTGGTGAGCGGCAAGCACCGGCTTGAGCCGCCCGGCGACCTCCTGCACGAGCGAACCGAGGTCATACCAGCCGAGGTCGGGCTTGAGGCTGCCGGACTCGATCCGCGAGAGGTCCAGGAGATTGCCGACGAGGCGGTTGAGACGCTGCGCCTCACTCTCGATGCCCTCGGCGAAGTCCTGGCGTTCGCTGTCCGTCCAGGCCACGTCGGTCTGCTGCAGACTGCCGGCGGAGGCGATGATCGCGGCAAGCGGCGAGCGCAGGTCGTGGGAGACCGCGTTGAGCAGCGCCGACTTCAGCTCGTCTGTCCGGCGCAGCGCCTCTGCCTCATTCGCCTCGCCGCGGAGGCGTTCGAGTTGCACCGCGGCGCCGATCTGGGCGGCAACAGAGGGTAACAGCCGGGTTTCCGCGGCGGCATCTGCATCGCTGCGGCGCACGACAACGAGGCTGCCGACGCGCTGGCTGCCGGCGCGAATCGGCACGAGCTCCGGACGGTAGTCGCCGCGGGCCCGCGCAGCGCCCTTCGCAGGCACAGCGCGGATCCAGCGCCCGGCACCGCCGCGGGAGGTGGCCGTCGGAGCGGCGCCTTCCATCAGCAGACGCGCGGGCGCCACCGCGGCGGTGCGAATGGCCGGGAACGCCTCCGGGTCCCCGACTTCGATAACGTCGGGTTCGGCCGCATCCGAGCCCTGCAGCACGACGCCAACGGCCATGAGGCTGAGCTCATCGCAGAGACGCCCCGCAGCCGCTGCCAGCCCGGCGCGGAGGTCGACGTTGGCGAGCAGGCGAGCGAGGTCGTACAGCAGCGCGGTCTCACGTTCGCGCTGCTCCGCCTCAATCGCGCGAAGGCGCTGCCGCGCGGCGAGCTGTCCCGTGATCACCGCCGTCACGAGGAAGAGACCGAGCGCGACCCACTCGGACGGGTCCGAGACGGTTAGGGTGTAGCGCGGGTGGATGAAGAAGACGTCGAAGGCAAGGAAGGCGGCAAGTGAGGCGAAGATCGCCGGTCCCTGGCCGAAGAACACCGCCATCGCGATGACCGCAACGAGATAGAGCATCGAGATATTCGCGACGCGGGTCTGGTTGTCGATCACGGCAATGACGCCGGTGACAAGGCAGACGGATGCCGCAGCAACCGCGTAGCCAAAACGTCGCTGATCATTCACCCAATAAGTGTATGTGCCGGGCGCAGCAGGCGAATCAGGACGGGGCAAACGTTGAGCCGATGTTGAGAGCGCAGCGGCAGCCGCGCGCGTTGGAGGACGGCCGGCCAGCAAACACGAAGAGGGCCCACGCGGGCCCTCTTCGTGTCTTTGTGCCGTTCGGTTCTAGGAGGCCGGCGCGTACTTACCGGTCAGCTGCTTGCCGAGGCCCTCGAGTCCCTGCTCTTTGCGGTAGATACGCGTGTGCCGTTCCCAGGTGCGCTTGAGGTCGTCCTGGATGGTGAAGTGCAGGCGGCCGAGGCCCTCGATCTCCATCTCCACCGACTGGCCGTCCTGGAACGGGTGCAGGCCACGGTGGTTGGTACCCATGGCGAGGATGTCGCCGGGCTCCAGCTCATGCGCCTTGGTCACGAAAGCGATGGCATCGGGGATGTTCACCGCCATTGAGTCGGTGACGTAGTCCTGCATGAGCTCACCGTTGTTCCAGAGCTGAACGTGAAGGTTGTGCGGGTCGCTGATCTCGTCCTTCGTCGTGATGAAGGGACCGATCGGCGCGTACGTAGTGCGCGACTTCATCGAGTAGAAGCCCGCCACCGGCATGCCACGTGCGGAGCCATCGATGAAGTTGGTGTAGCCGAAGACGTGCTCCATCGCATCGGCGGAGGCAACGTTGCGCGCCTTCTTGCCGATGATTACGGCCAGCTCCGCCTCACCCTCAAAGCAGGTCGACGGGATATCGCCAAGGACCATCGCGTCGCCGTCGCCGATCACAGTGTCGGGCGACTTATGGAAGGCGTCGGCGCCACGGAAGTTCGCCATGCCGTCGTGGTAGTTCACCGCCATGCAGACGATGCGGCGGGGCTTCGGTGACGGCGGCCGCACCTTGACGCTGTTCAGGGGCACGCCGGGGCGCTCAGCCGCGGCGGCTTCAAGACGAGGGCGGTACGTCTCCCAGTTCTCGATCACGCCGTTCAGGATGTGCTGCGGCTCGATGTGAGGGATTTCGTTGACGACGTCACTGCAGTCGACGACGTTGTCGCCCTTCAGCACACCGAACTGGTAGTTGTCGAAGAAGAGAATTTTCAAAAGCTTACCCTTTCGCTCTTTGCACGCCAGCGCGGATGCCTATCGCATGACCTCGCGGCGTCCAGCCAATCCCCAGACCATCGCTTCCGAGTTCGCACCGTCTCCCTGAGGGGCGTACTGCCCGGGCAGCCAACGAACACGTCGAAGCGACCTAAGGCTACCCGAGCAGGAAGGGCGCCGTCTGCAATTCTGCGACCGATTCTCCAAAGTTCCTGCCCTCCGGAGTCGCGCGGGCCATAGGCCGCCATCAGCGCCACCGACGTCATTTCAGATTATATCGCCCCTGTACTGCATCCCCTGAGTCACTATCTTGAACGATTTAATATTTGCATCCTTTATATACATCTGTAACAGCAACCGAAGGTTGCACTGGTTATAGTGCGGCTGGCGGGGTCATAGGTTCGGGGCTTTATGACTCATAAACCACCGCGTCAACTGAAATCTGAGAAGGCGCTCCTTCAGTACATCGCTGGGCGCGCCCATGAGATATCAGCAGGGATTGAACACCCAAATCCCTCACCTTCCGATCACGTAATGCAGGTCAGGCACTCGGTAGATGCGCTGCTCAAGTGCGCTGACCTCGTGACAGAAATAGACACACTCGCCAAAGGGTTCTCGTCCAAGCCAGAGTTGTCAGAAACGCCAACCTACCGCTCGCTCAGCATCGGCCAGCTCCAGTCACTCGGCTACCTCAAGGCAATGCCGATGCACGGAACGATCCTGCTCATCGGGAAACCGCCCGCAACGATCGCGAGCCGGCCGAAAGCGAAGGGCTACGAAGTCGCGATCACAGGCCCGATGCGCCAGAGACTGCGGCTGGAGGCGACACCGACGTCCTTCGGCGGCAACCGGTGGTGGTTCGTGTGCGCGGGCGTCCCAGGCTCGCACTGCGGACGGCGAGTGCTCAAGGTGTACCGCCGCCAGGGGCAGGACTTCTTCGCCTGTCGCGACTGTCACCGCGCTTCGGGCGACCACGGCTGGCGCTCGGCGAGAGACCGAACGATCAACATCGTCCAACTCCAACCTGCCAGCATAAGTCCGGTCTACCCCGGCGCCAGGAGCGCGTAAGAGTCACCGGCCCCTGCTCTTCTACTGGAAGCGTACGGTCAGCGCGTTGCTCACAACCGCAGCCGGGAGGTCCGAGCTTTCGAGCTCGACGATGAGGTCGATTGGAGCAGCGCTGTCTACCTGCTGGGCGGCGGCGAACCAGAGCCCGATCGAGAAGATCACCCGCGTGTTCGGCTTGATGTCGCCGAGGCGCCAGACATGAACGTCCCCCTCGAAGTCGGTTCGCACGGTCGTGACGGTGCCGATGCTGAAGCCGGCCGGAGCCCTTTGCGCCGTAGACGGACTGAAGCGCAGGACGGCGTCGGTAATCGTCTCACCGGAATCGTTGTCGACCATGATCAGCGTGTCGTGCGCCGCGGCGAGGTCGCTGAAGCTCACCTGCAGGGGCTCGCCGTCTTCGGTCTGCCAGCGCAGCGCGACGCCGCGGTCCTCACCACCGGTGCATGCGGCAGCCAGGACAGCGAGAACCACCGAAACCGCGAAAAACGCCGCCGCCAGCCTGCCGGGCATAGTGACCCCTCGAGCAAGAACGCAGCCGGCCGGCACAGCGTTGCTGCGAGGACGGCGAAAACGGCGGGGTCAGAGCAAGAAGTGTATAAAGCCGGCAGGTACTCCGCTAGTCACCGGGGTCTCCGCTAACGACTTGAAGAGACTATCGACCACAAACGGCACGATCAGCATGGTTACGCCGGAGATTCCCATCATCAACGACGCGTAGATAAACAGCTTGAAGCGATGTCCGCCGCTCGCCGCGTAGGGAGCGAAGGCGTTGGCGATCGTCAGCATCACGATGGTCGACATCAGCAGGATCGTGATCATCTGCATGTCGGGCGACGAGTAGAGGATGGCATTGCTGACACCCGCCTCCGCGACGAGTTTGTTGTCGATCGTCTGCCCCTGCACTTCGCTGATCTTGCCGCCGAAGACGCGGACGACCTCGGTGACGAAGAGCAGGATGCCTAGCAGCGCCGCATGCATCGGCACGACGACGAAGACGAATGTGTTCGCCACCAGGGCGCGCGAAGAGCGCATCAGCGACACCTTCTGGGCGAAGGCCGCGGCGAGGCCGCCGACGAGGGCCGGGTCGCCACCGAGGCGAATGCCCTCAGCGAAGATGCGGACGCAGCGCGTGACGAGCTCCGACCCGGTTTCCCCCGCGAGGCGCGCCCAGGTCAGCTCCGGCGAGATGTCGTTCTTGAGCCGGACGTAGAGGCGGCGGACGTGCGGCTCCATCGCGCCGAGAGAGCGGCGGTTGAGGCGGCTGAGACCCTCGGTGACGGTCGTCCCCACGGCTCCCATGACGCTGCCGAGAGCACGCAGGAACGCAGCAAGGTCTTCGTCACGTTTTGTGATCTTCTTGTCGTCAATCCAGGCCAGATACGCCATTGGCGTCAGCATCAGCGAGGCCACGATGAACCCGACCGCGAGGCTCACGAAGATCCAGAGCGCCACGATCACGGGCCCGACCAGAGAAACGATGATTACGCCGAGATTTTCCATTCTTGCCTGCTCGGCGGAGCGGCGTCTGAGGCGATGGCTCTTCACCTCATGCGGAGCGACGGTGAAGATGATCCAACCGCCGGCGGCAGTGACCATCATGACGAGAAAGCCCATGCCGTACAAGGCGATCGGGCTCATCGGGTAAATCATCATCGAGACGAGGGAGATGACGATGATCAGCGTCGTCGAGACCATGAGGGCGACATAGGCGTCGGTCCACTTGCGCAGGGACTCCATGTCGCGTTCGTACTTCTTGCCGTAGAGCTCCAGCTGGACCTCGGTTTCGCGCTGCAGGAACTCGGTCTCTGCCTCACCGGCGGAGAGCGCGGTGGCGAAGTGGAGGAGGAGGTTCTGAACGCTGTCGTTCTTCACCTGGTCGCCGACCACCTCGCAGGCCTGGGAGTAGTCGTAGTTGAGGCGCTGCGCCACGCGGTGAACGCGGCGGAAGTACTTCGAGGTGCTGTAGTCCAGCGACGCGGTGCCGCCAAAGAGGCGGTCACGGGAGATGCCGGAGGTGGCAACCGCCGACATGTGTGTGAGCTGCGTGATCAGGTCGTAGTCCAGCGGTTCACGCGAGAACAGAGACGTCGGCCCGAAGGCATCGTCTTTAACGTCCTTCTCCCACTTGCGTGGGGGGGCCTCAGATGAGGCCTTGCCGCTGAGCCTGCGAAAAAGCCTTGTAGAGATCAAAGAAGTTAGTCCGTCCTGCCTTCAGGAGCCGTTCAAACAATCGAGCGCGCTTGTTCACCTCGTCATAGATGAGGCGTTTGTTTTGCGGGTCGATGCCCCGCTTGGGTGCAATCTTGTTTTCGAGGAGATAGCTGTTCATGTTGCCGGTCGCCTCGAAGGTGTCGTTGTGGGCGTTCCAGCGATACGTCTCGATGAAGGAGAATGAGTCGCTGGCGGAGTCATAGGCAATGATTTCGTTGACGCTGAGAATGCGGCGGCCGGGCTTGCCGTTGGGCAGCCGCACGGCGCTTGCGATGCAGACCACGTTGAGGTTGTCGACGTAGGCCTTCGGTACGTTGATCGGGTTACCGGTGAGACGCTGGATCAGCTTCTCGACGGTGGAGGCGTGGAAGGTCGCGGCTACGGCGTGACCGGTCTGCATGGCCTGGAAGGCGATGGCGCCCTCCTCACCACGAATCTCACCAATCATGATCGCGTTCGGCCGCTGGCGGAGAGCGGCCTTGAGGAGGGCGAACATTGTCACGCTGGAGCTATCACCGGACATCGAGCCGCGGACGACTTCGCGTGTCCAGTTCGGGTGCGGCACCTGGAGCTCCGGGGTGTCCTCGATCGTGACGATCTTCGCGGCCGGCTCGTAGAAGCAGGTCAGCGCGTTGAGGAGCGTCGTCTTGCCCGAGGCCGTCTCGCCGGAGACGAAGATGTTCATGCCTTCCTGGACCATGAGTGACAGGTAGGCCGCCATCTCGAAGCTGATACCACCGGAGTCGATGATGTCGAGGATGCTCAGCGGTACGGCGGTGAACTTACGGATGGTGAAGTTGCTGCCGCGCGTCGAGACGTCGCCACCGTAGACGATGTTTATACGGGAGCCGTCAGGGAGGGTGGCGTCGGAGATCGGGTTTCGGAAGGTTACCGGCTTTTTGATTTTCTCGGAGAGCCGCAGGACGAACTGGTCGAGCTCCTGCATTTCGTCAAAGCGGATGCTCGCCTTCAGCGCCTTGAAGATCTTGTGCTCGATGAAGAGCTGGCCGAGGCCGCTGCAGCTGATGTCTTCGATGTTCGGGTCGCGGATCAGCGGCTCGAGAACGCCCATGCCGATCTTGTCGCGGACAACGAGGTACTTCAGACCCTCGACCTGCTCCGGCGTGACGACGATCTCAGTGCTTTCGTCATCGTCTTTCTTCTTGCGGCCGAAGGGCAGTAGACCACCGCCACCCTTCTTGCCCTTCGACGAGACAGTGACGTTCTCGTCGACGGCAGCGAGGAGGACCTCGGTCTTCTCCGCCTCGGTCTCGCAGGCTTCGAGCTCATCGACGTAATCGAGGAGGTAGGGCTCGAGCTTCACAAGGAGGGGCATCAGGTCATCGACGTAGCTGGGGTCGATGGCGATGTAGCTGTCGCGGGCGTCTTCCTCGTCGCTGAGAATGTGGACGAAGATGCCGCCGGGGACGGTGTAGATCAGGTTCTTCTTCGCCGCGTTCGGCGTCTTGCGGCCGACCTCCGGGTAGAAGACCGGGACGCCGATGGTGTCGATATCGAGGTCTTCCATGTA